>CAZJEK010000509.1:0-2501 GCA_964545005.1 uncultured Pirellulaceae bacterium | reverse complement strand
AATTGAAGTGCCACCCCCAAAATCAATACTTGACGCGGCACTAGTCCCTCCTCTGTGGGTGTTAATCGAAGACTCGACGTATCCAAATTAGCGGTTTACACTGCGGTTTTTGGTTAAACGATCGCCGGACACCAGCATGCTGCAGTGGATTTACGCGAGATTGGTTTTCATTCCCACGTTGCTGTGGAACATGTTGTTGGGTCGATGGCTGAAAGTCCGCCTCTGGTACGACTTTATCGACGACCACGTGATTGTCGGTGCCTTTCCCTTCCCCAGAGATGTAAAGGGGATGAACGAAGTAGGCGTCAAGGCTGTTGTCAATACTTGCGAAGAGTATCGTGGCCCGCGGAAGACCTACGAACGATTTGGAATCGAGCAATTCCGGATGCCAACCGTCGACTTTACCCACCCGCTGTACGAAGACGTCGTTGCGGCGGTTGAGTTTATCGATCGGCACGTTGCTCAGGGGCACACTGTGTATATCCATTGCAAAGCCGGCCGCGGCCGCAGTGCCACGGTCGCAATTTGCTGGTTGATGAAATCCAGGCAAATCAGCAAAGAGGAAGCCCAGCAGATTTTGACCGCAAAGCGGCCACACGTGAATCAGCACTTAACCCAGCGGCCGGTTGTGCAGCAATTCGAGCGTGAATTCGTCAAAGCGACGCTGGCGGAAAAGTAGGATTGGCCGTGGCGGATTGAGGACTTGCCCGCAACAAAAACTGGTCCTGCTCGTGATCGAGAATTGGGAACAAGGCAATGGGCGTCGGGTTAGACCCTATCATTGATCAGCCGATACAGACCAAAGATTGCTGCCAGTAGTCCACCCATGCCGATCTGTGCAGGTAGCAGAATCATGGGGCGAAGTTGCTCTTCTGCTATCTCCTGCAACTCAACTCCAACATGCCGCGGGTTGAGTTTGAAAAAGATGTAAACACCAAGAATGAAAACAACCGCTCCCAGCGCGGAAATCGACGCGTTTAAAAGTCGCTTACGAAAGTTAATCACTGCCGCTGCCGATTCGATTGTTTCTTCACAATGGAACTCGCTGAGCCCTTGCTCAATCAACTGGATGCGGACCATCCCCCTCGTTGAACCGTTGGACAGCGATTTCCGGGCAAACGCGGTCTCCTTCTGGAATGCTGGATGCATCTTGCATTTTTCCTATTGGATCACAAGCCACGAGAAAACGTCATTGTTCGTTTGATACGAGATAGGACCGGCAATCAGGGAGAGAACACGGGCAGGTAATTCAGCGGCATTTGCAGGATGATGCAGGCCATGGCCGCACCGAACGGTGGCCCCGCCTCACTGGATTTCCAGGATCCATCGGTAAGCTGCCCTTTGACCAATTGATCCCGAATTGCGGGATACCACTGCTCCCAGTATTTGCCACCCGCATGCCACATCGCCTGCACAGCGTAGTAGTTGGAGTAAAAATAGTGACCGCCTCCGGTACTGGCTCCGTTGGGCAGACTGCGCATCAGGTACTCGAGGGCCTTGGTGACGTTGTCGCCTTCGTAGATCCCGGCCGAGTACAGCGAAGTAACGCCAGCCGCAGTCATCGCAAACGTGGTATGCCCACCTTGCATGGTATAGCGAAAACTACCGTTGGCGTTCTGGCTGTTTTTGACATAGTCAATGCACTTGGTCCGCACATCGTCGGGCACATCGATTCCAGCATCGCGAGCGCCTCGCAACCCCATGATTTGGCAGACCGTAATTGAAAGATCGGCGTCGCTTTTCTGGGGTCGGTACCGCCAACCTCCCTGGTCATTTTGACAATTGCAGGTCAGCTCAACGGCTTTTCGTAACTTCTCACCAATCTCAGCTTTTTGAGTCATTCCATAAGCTTGAGACAAAAACAGCATGCTGAAACCATGCCCGTACATGTTTTCCCGGCCGGCGCCGCCGACAGCGATGTAGCCAGAATTCTGGACATGGGAGAGAACAAATTCGACGGCCAGATCAATCGCTTTGCCGTACGGACCACGGCCTGGCGCATGACCACCGCACATCATGGCCAACCCGCCCAGCGATGCGGTCGCTACTCCAGCCCCCATTCCCGAGTTGGCAAACGCACCCCGATTCCGCCCCGACTTGACCTGGTTCCGTTTCAGGTAAGCCAATCCGCGATCAATCGATCGCCGAGCTTCAGCCGTAATCAGCTCAGCCGGTGATTTTTCGTTCTTGGAAGCCTTGCGATCGGGAAACAGCGCGGCGGGCAGGGGACTGCCGGTGGCTGATGCCAACGCCAATCCGGCCAGCGCCGACCGAGTGAAGTTTCGCCGGGAGACTTCCGCAGAAGCGTTGTCCTGCCGCCGATTTGCTTCGTTGGGTGATGGCACCATCATATCCTTCGTTGAGACAAGATTCCCGCTGCTGAAAGTACTGAGACGGGATTCGGCCACTGGTTGTTCCTTGAACGTAGAGGGATTATCGTCCCCAACCCCGACTCGCCCGAGACTCCAATCTTACACTTCCCACAAGATCAGGTCAAAACC
>CAZJEK010000508.1:0-2512 GCA_964545005.1 uncultured Pirellulaceae bacterium | reverse complement strand
GGTTTCGACACAGGCAAACCGAACGGTGGCTTTCAATCGCCGGACAAACAATCCAAGCCGGTCCTGCCCAATGAGTCGAGCTCGTTGACGGCCAAAGCCAAGCCGAATGACACCCCCAAAGTGGATTCACTGCTGCCACCTCTTCCCAAAACCGACGCCGAGTTGAATTCGGTGGCAACGAATCCGGCAGGTCCTCCACCGAACCGATTTGCTTCGGCCAACCCGTCAATTCTGGGGCGGGGAGACGCCAAGCTGAATCCATCCAAACCGCTGACCGCGAATCAGGACAAGGACAATAACGGGTTTGAATCGCCGGCAATTAACTCCACGCCTTTCGACCCATTGGCCAAGGCCAAGGAGCGGACCAGCAATGCATTAAACAACCTGCAGGAATTCCCGGTCGTTGATCGGGCCAAGGAACTGGGTCAGCAAGGCGCCGAGAAACTGAAACAGGCCGGCCAGAAGATTGGTGAGTTGGCAGAATCCGGGTTTGACCAGGTTAAATCGATGGCCGACAGTGGACGGCGGATGGTCGAGCAACCCCCGCGTGACAACAACTCATTTGGCGGCTTGAAAGTCGATCATTCGCTTACGGCCAACCAGCCCCCAACGACTCAGCAGGTCGTTACCGGCACAACGGCCCCCAATGCGTTGCGAGCCCAAACGAACAATCCACCGCCGCCGAGCAACCGTTCCTCACCGCCTCCCATTCCTGCCCCCAACGATCAATCGTTTGGCAATCCTGCCGCTACCAATCAGCCCACGCAAGCTGACCAGGATCCCAATGGGCTGGTCCGTTCGAAAGCTCCCGCCATTCCGGCTGGCCTCAGTTCGGCTCGCCCAACGCCGCGAAATAGCCAGGTGCCAGTCATTCCGGTAGGTTCCAGCAGTGGAGGAATCGCGCCGGCCACCAACACGTCCGCCGCGCCGCCCCGGACACCAGCTCCGTTGGCGACTCAAAACACTCCGGGTACACCGGACCTGGACGGGCTGCGGATGCCTGCCCTGGCGATCGAACGACGGTCTCCACCGGAAGTTCAGGTCAACCAGACGGCCGAGTTTATCCTGGTCGTGAAAAACATGGGCCGGGTCGCGGTTGACAACGTTCAGGTCTACGATCGCGTTCCAGCTGGCGCCAAACTCGATGGCGCCACGCCCCAACCCGAATCCAACGCTAACGGCCAGCTTCAGTGGAATCTGGGAACCATGAAGCCGGGTGAGGAACAACGTATCGCTCTGAACTTGACACCGACTCAACCGGGTGAGCTTGGCAGTGTTGCCCAAGTCACGTTTGCCTCCCGCAGTTCATTGCGAACCAAGGTTACCCAGCCAATCCTGGAGGTCGTTCATCGAACTCAACCCAAAGTTCTGGTTGGTGACCAAGTCGTGTTTGACGTCACGGTCACCAACAAAGGCGATGGTCCAGCCAGGAACGTTGTCATTCAGGAAGAAGTTCCCCAGCAGTTGATCTTTCAGGAAGGTTATCGTGAAATCGAATACGACGTTGGCACATTGCCGCCTGGGCAATCTCGCAATGTGCGATTGCAGTTGCAAGCCAAACAGGCGGGCAAACTGAAAAACGTCATGTTCGCTTCCGCCACGGGCGGATTAAAAGCCAAGCATGAGCTCGACCTGGAAGTTGTCGCACCGACTTTGAAGGTCAAGTCAGAAGGTCCCGTCAGACGCTTCCTGGGCCGCAATGTCACCCACCAAATTTCGCTGGACAACGAAGGCACCGCGACCGCGACGAATATTGACCTGGTCGCGCGGCTCCCAAGGGGGCTGCGATTTGCATCGGCCAACAATCAAGGGCGCTACGTTCCTAGTGCCCATGCTGTGTTCTGGAATCTGGCCCAATTGCCCGTAGGCGCCAGTGCTGGCGTTGAACTGAATACCACCCCGATCGCCGTTGGTAATCACCCGATCAAGATTGAATCCACTGCCGACCTGGGACTTAAGGACGAAACGGAACAGCCGTTTTCCATTGAGCATTTGGTCGACGTATTTTTTGATATCGACGACGTCGTTGATCCCATCGAAATCGGCAGCGAAACTCGCTATCGGATTGAAATCGTGAATCAGGGATCCAAGACTGCCACTAACGTCCAGTTGCAGGTTGAATTCCCCAACGGTCTCAAACCGACTGAGGTCGCCGGCCCGTTACAGAATCAGATTCGCGGTCAGTCGATCCAGTTTGAACCGATTGCCAGCCTGCAGCCTGGTCAGAAAATCAACCTGGTGCTAACCGGTTTGGGTCAGGCCAGCGGAGACCACCGAGTGTCCGTCACACTGAAAACGTCAGATCGCCAGACGCCTGTGGTCAAGGAAGAAACCACCCGGGTCTATTCGGACCGGTAGTCGGTTCGGCCGACATTACCGCCTTTCGCTCCCGCGAAAGTTATGTAGCATGGCCGATTCGGCCGTGACCGCAGTGGAATACTCAAATTTGGGCGAAAGCCCTGCGGACTCGGGCCAATGGCCCAAGCTACTTTTGGCGACCACAAAAAATGTC
>CAZJEK010000507.1:1819-2569 GCA_964545005.1 uncultured Pirellulaceae bacterium | reverse complement strand
TGAGTTATTTCAGACAATGTGTCAGTGTGCTTTTTGTTTTCTTTTTCCGCCCGTTGTCCGAAATCGATTCGATCAACGTTCCGTTCCAAAGCACTTCCACGGTGTTCTGGGTCGCTCCGATTCCGGGTCGAGGCGAGTAGTCGACACGGAGGATCATACCCGCCGGGGGTACGTTATCGATCTCAACCGCGATGCCATTAACGCCATCCAGTTCCAGCAGGTTTTGCCCATCCGATGCCGGACCGACCGAGGGATGGTTGTTTTGCAGCTCGACCGATCGCCCGGTGGCCTCAAAACCACCCACTTCCTGCGTGAACTTGAATCCGCCTGGTTCGACGCTAATTTCTTCAAAACTGGTCTGAAAGATCGTCACCAGATCTCCGGCGAGCATCTGTCGCTCTTCCAGTCGTTCGATCTGCAGCGGCGTCTCACGCTCGCGCTTGGACGATTTAGTGGTACGCTTGATGGTTTCCTTCAGCCGACGGAGGGAGGTCATAAATTCCCGACGGATTCTTGGCAATGGCATGGATCGACCTGAGTGTCGACCCCCGAAACTCCGATTTGGGGCTGGTCTCTAATTTGGTGAAAATCGTGGAGCTTCCGGGGTCAAGGAAGTGGAGACCGTTTTCCCGCTAATTGACAAGCGCGTTCAAGGCCCACTGAGGCTCACTCTGGTCGATTTTTTCTTTGCTTTTGAATCCGCGAGAGATACGTAGCATGGCCGATTCGGCGGTGATCGCAGAAGAAAAC
>CAZJEK010000507.1:0-1719 GCA_964545005.1 uncultured Pirellulaceae bacterium | reverse complement strand
TTGGCGTTGGGCGAAACCTCGCGGACTCGGGCCAATGGCCCAAGCTACCTTTCGCGTTCATGTCCAGCGGTTTTGGCGCTCCGAAAAAGTTTCGTAGCATGGCCGATTCGGCCGTGATCGCAGAAGAAAACTTGGCGTTGGGCGAAACCTCGCGGACTCGGGCCAATGGCCCAAGCTACCTTTCGCTTTCGTGGCATTCCTGTTGACCAACGAAAAAAGCCGCCCCAGAGGACGGCTTTTACAGCATATGCTGGAGTCAATGGTCGGCTTAGACCATATCTTTGAGACCTTTCAGAGGTCGAACTTTGATGGCTTTGCTGGCCGGACGAGGCTTGGCCCAAACCATTTCGCCAGTTCCAGGGTTGCGAACTTCTCGCTTCGGCAACGCTTTTTTGTCCTGGACAACGATTTTGCACAACCCAGGGATCGTGAATTGGCCTGGAGCGCCGGGGCCAGCGATGTTTTTGCGGATTTCGGAAGTCATGGCTTCGAAGAAAGCAGCGACTTCTTTTTTAGAAGTACCGGTTGCTTCGGCAATGTTGTTCATGATTTCCGTTTTGGTTGGGGGCTTTGGGCCGGTCTTCTTCGCCATGAGACGATTCTCCAAAGGATGTAAGGGTGTTGGATCGTTTGTATTAGGAACTCAGTGAATTGAGCTGATTCCGCCGTAAACCGGCGAAATTAGACCGATTCAAACTGATAATTCAAGACAGTGTGACTTCAAATCCCTGCCAATCCACGCATTTTTGCCCAAAAACAGCATTTTCACCCCCAAAAAACCGGTTTCGCGCGGCCTAAACCACCCCAAACCGGCCGATTTTGCCTGTTTTTCGTCGTTTCGGGATTCCGACGTTTGGCTTTCTGGACAACTCTCTAAAATGGGTTGTGACCTCGAACTTCCTGCTTAAATCATGATTCATCGACTTCCCCAGTTACTGGTCGCCTGCTGTTTGGCCTCACTTGGCAGCCCGGTTTTTTCGCAAAACCAGGACGGTCTCCGTGGTGTCCAACGTGATTTCAATCAGCAAATCAAGCCATTGTTGGCCGCTCATTGCAACGACTGCCACTCCGGGGGTGCCGCTGCCGATGCGGGGCTGGATTTAACGGGTTTCGAAACCATCGATCAACTGCTCAATGCCCGCAAGACCTGGAATAAGATTCGTGTCCGGGTTGCGGCCAAGGAAATGCCGCCTGAAGACGGTGACCCGCTTACCGACCAAGACCATCAGACGATGCTGAATTGGATCGACCACTTGCTCGACAGTGTCGATTGCACCGAAATCGACCCCGGTCGCGTGACGATTCGGCGACTTAATCGCACCGAATATCGCAACACCATCGCGGACTTGATTGGTATCGATTACCAGCCTGCCGATTCGTTTCCAGGAGACGATGTCGGCTACGGGTTTGATAACATCGGGGACGTGCTGTCACTGCCCCCCTTGCTGATGGAGAAATACCTGGCGGCCGCCGACGAGATTTGTCACCAGGCGATCGTCGATCCTGATCATCCGCTGGTCGAACAACGTATCGCCGGGAGCGAGTTTTCAACCACCGCCGGATCACACTCGATCAACGCCGAACAATTGCTGACCACCAACGGCACGGTCAGGAAGAATTTCAATACTCCCCAGGCTGGTCGGTACGCACTTCAGTTTACGCTCAATGGCGACCAGGCCGGAGAGGACCCGGTACAAGTGAAGATCGAACTCGACGGGC
>CAZJEK010000506.1:0-2578 GCA_964545005.1 uncultured Pirellulaceae bacterium | reverse complement strand
TGTCACGGGGCGCCGAAAGTGAGCCACTAATGGGCGCTTGAAAGTGCGCCACCTGCACGGGTTGTTATCTAGGCTACTTGCATTTTGATGCGGGGAGTCAGATGGCATGTCGAACCATTTGAAGGTGGCTATTGTGTTGTCAATTCAAGCGTTACACGCTCAGGGCTGGTCTCAACGGCGTATTGCCCGAGAACTGGGCATCAGCCGGCATTCAGTGTCCAGGCATCTCAAAGCGACGGGAGAGGTCGATTCAAAGTGCGCCACTTCGGCCAAAGCGCCCGCCGGCTCTGATTCGAATGAAGCGGATTCAAAGTGCGCCACTTTTGAAAAAGCGCCCACCGGGTCCCGGAGTCTGTGTGAGCCCTTTCGGGAGGTCATTTTGGGTTGGGTAGATCAGGGATTATCGGCCCAGCGAATCTACCAGGATCTGGTTAACGAATACGGCTTTGCGGGAAAGTATCCCAGTGTTCGCCGCTTTGTTGGCCAGTTGAAACAGGCTTCCCCGTTACCGTTTCGACGAATGGAAGTTGGTCCGGGTGAAGAAGCCCAGATCGACTTTGGCAAAGGCGCTCCGATAGTTGGCCCCGATGGTCGGCGTCGCCGGACTCACGTTCTGCGAGTGGTGTTGAGTCATTCTCGCAAGGCTTACAGCGAAGCGGTCTTTCGTCAGACGACTGACAACTTGATCGCGGTTCTTGAGAATGCGTTCTGGCATTTTGGTGGTGTTCCCAAGACGCTTGTACCGGACAACTTGAAAGCGGCTGTCATCAAAGCCGATTGGTATGACCCGGACCTGAATCCCAAACTGCAAAGTTTCTGTGAGCACTACGGGACGGTGTTACTTCCCACCAAGCCGCGAACTCCACGGCACAAAGGCAAGGTCGAAAGGGGCGTCGATTATGTCCAGGAGAATGGACTCAAGGGCCGGACGTTCACCAGCCTCAACCAGCAGAACGATTACCTGCTGCACTGGGAAACGAATGTCGCTGACAAGCGGATTCACGGCACGACCCGCAAGCAAGTTCAGAAACGATATCTGGAGAATGAAAAAGAAGCTTTGAATCCGGTCCCTCTTCAGCGATTCGAAAACTTCCACGAAGCTCAACGGAAAGTCAGTCGTGACGGTCACTTCGCCGTGGATAAATCCTACTACAGCGTTCCACCAGAATATCTTCGCCGGGTGGTCTGGGTACGATGGGATTCACGAATGGTGCGGGTGTTCAATGACAAGCTGGAACTGGTCTGTACTCACGCCAAACAACCGGAAGGCAAATTCAGCACACTCACCGAACACATTGCTTCGGAGAAGATCAGTCCGGTCGAACGAGGGACCGAATGGCTACTGAAAAAAGTCGGTTTTATTGGGCCCAAAACGCGTGACTGGTCTCGTGGACTGGTCGCTCATCGAGGCGTACAGGGAGTTCGAGTTTTACACGGCCTACTGAATCTCAGCCACAAACACCCCAGTCTTGTCATCGAACAGGCGTGTGGCACAGCCCATGCTAATGGCTGTTATCGGCTCAAGTCGATTCGTCAACTCATCGCGCATCAAGGGGCTGAACAACAGTCGTTTGAGTTCCTGGAGGAACATCCCCTCATTCGCAATCTGTCGGAGTATGGGAATCTTGTGAAAGTCGATTTTAGAAAGGAAGCTATCCATGAATGATTCGTTGATGACGACGTTGAAACAACTTCGCCTCAGTGGTCTGGCTGAGACGCTGGATATTCGTCTTCAGGAAGCCGGCGGCAACCATCTGACGCATGCCGAGTTCCTGGAGTTGATTCTGCAAGATGAACTCCTGGTGAGGAAGGAACGACAGATTGCGCGGCGCGTTAAGTCAGCCGCCTTTCGAGAACTGAAGAGCCTGGAAGAATTCGATTGGAGTTTTAATCCGTCACTTAAGAAAAGTGAAATCTACGAACTGGCAACCGGTCGATTCATTGAGCAGCGGCGTGACGTCTTGTTCTGCGCCCCTCCCGGAACGGGCAAGAGTCACATCGTTCAGGGAATCGGGTATCACCTGATCAAGCTTGGGTACCTGGTTCACTACCGCAGCATCTTCGATGTCGTTCGCGATCTGTTGCACGACGAAGCGATGGACGGTCACGACCGAGTCATGTCGCGTTACCTCAAACCGGACCTGTTGATTATCGACGACTTCGGGATGAAGCAACTTCCCAAACGAAGTGGCGAGTTCTTGTTTGAGATCGTAATGCGTCGCTACGAAACGCGATCGACCATGATGACCACCAATCGTCCATTGGAGGATTGGGGCAAGTTGCTCGGGGACGTACCGACCGCCACGGCGATTCTCGATCGCTTCCTGCACCACGCCGAGATCATCAGCTTCTCTGGCAAATCGTTCCGACTCCGAAACCGAGCTGAGAGTTCAAACAGCGCCACTTCCAGCAAAGCGCCCACCGGCTCAAAGAAAACCAATAAATTATCAAAACAGACCAATCAGACCAAAGCGCCCACCGGCTCACCGGTCGAAAAGTAGATCAAGAGTATTCACGAAACAAAAACGGCGCACTTTCAAGCGCCCACAACCGGCGCACTTTCAAGCGCCCCGTGACA
>CAZJEK010000505.1:0-2638 GCA_964545005.1 uncultured Pirellulaceae bacterium | reverse complement strand
CACCCTCTCCCTTCTACTTTCAACCTATTGTGGAGACCATGTAATGATTGACTCATTCAAACAAGGGCTCGCCAAGTACCCCGTCGGTGCCGCCGATCGGAAATGGTTCGTCCGCTGGGCCATTCGGTACGCCAAGTTTTGCCGAATCCCAAGCGACACAAAATTCCCTATCGACCGAGACTCAACCATCGCATTTTGTCGACAGTTGCTCGGCAATGGCATTCCAGCGTGGCAGCGGCTTCAAGCAGTTCGATGCTTGATCGCGTATCGAAAGATTGTGCTTCACCAACAAGATGATTTGCTGAATGACGTTCGAGCAAAACTCGCCGATCTGGCAGCTATCGAAAAGCCAGGCGGCGCAACCCAGCACCAGCCCGAGCCAGCCGTCGAAGATGGGCCAGGCAACTCGAACGAGCCAAGATATTTAACCGATTTTAGACGCACAATGCGGCGGCGCCGAATCAAGTATGACACTGAAAAAGCCTACGCCGGTTGGCTTATACGATTTGCTCGCTGGAACAATGTCTCGGATCCCGCGGATGTTGGCGAAGATGAAGTTCGTGAATTCTTGACCGAGGTCGCATTGGGATTCTCTCCGGGATCGAAGAATAGCAAGCATCGTGTTCGCCGAAGCAGACAACCGAGATTGTCTGAATGCGATGTCGAATGGGACCTGCCACCGGAAGAGTTGCCTAAGTATCCAGAGTCCGGAGCTGCTGCCAGCACTCAAAATCAAGCTAAGTCGGCTTTACTGTATTTCTTCCAGGACCACTTGGGACGCCAATTCGGTTTTATTGATGCTCATCCTGCCAACACGCCACCTCGGCTGCCGGTGGTGATGACGCGGGAAGAGGTGGCCGACGTAAGAATCGGGGTTACCGCGTATTTGCCGGGATTGATGTTCGACTGTATCTACGGCAGCGGGCTGAGGCACAAGGAATGCCGTCGCTTGCGAATCAAGGACGTCTGTTTTGCCGAGCGAACCATTGTTGTACGCAACGGCAAAGGGGAAAAAGACCGTGTCACCGTGCTTCCCGATAGCCTGGCCGATCGCTTGCGAGAACAGGTCGAGTTGCGTCGTCGGCAGCACCAGGTCGATTTGGAAAATGGTTTTGGAGAAGTCTATTTACCCTACTCGTTGGCAAAGAAATACCCCAACGAGTCCCGCAAGTTTTGCTGGCAGTTTGTGTTTGGATCTCCTCAAATTCGACCCGACCCCAGAACCAAAAAACACTGGCGACACCACGTCAGTGAGTCGGTACTTCGGAACGCCTTCGCCAAGGCTTTAGCACTATCGTATTGTGATAAAAACGCGGTCCCCCATACTTTAAGGCACTCTTTCGCAACCCATTTACTGGAGGACGGGGCGGATATCCGAACGGTTCAGGAGCTGCTGGGTCACAAAGACGTCAAGACGACAATGATCTATACGCACGTGATGAATCGCCCCGGTCTAGCTGTGACTAGCCCGCTAGACCGGATGCACCAAGGTAACCAACGCCACGCGTCTTAGTCTTGCCGATGATCTCGTTGGAGAAGGCCGCGCTTCGGCAAAAATGCAGGGTCGTTCAGTTGCCCGTCCACGGCAAGGAACTAGAGTCGCGACTCGGTCGATGTGCCGGTGTTCTGCCTTCACGCCCTGGGCGACACGCCTGAAACATTTCCTCCGCCGAAAAAGGGAACGCGGATGCTTGTCACAACCCGCGGCCAAAGCGACCACGTTGAGTCGCCATCGCCATGACAGGCGCGCAGTTTACCAAAGCCAAGCCGGACAAGCCATCTCCTGAGTTCCCGCGATTCGGCCAACGGCTTTCGCATCTGGATCAAGAGTGGACTACGGCTCCTCACGCACATCAACTTGATCAAATTGAAAAACAGAGTTTCGGAAGCCTGGTCCTACCATCTGTTTCCACTCTGCCGATTCACGGAACCGCGACGCGGGAGTCTTGACTAGCGTCGCCCGATCGAAGCTCTGGTTGTCACTGTAAGCGTTCAGTTGCTCAAAACTCGCGAATGTATAGTCAAATAGCCCGTTGAAGATTGATGTGAAGTCCTCTCGGGAATACAAATAGTCGGTGCTTGACGATCCGCGGACAACAACCGAGTCCGTTTGATCGCTCAAAAGCCCCCGGGCAAAGAAGGATCGGAAGTTTCGTATCACGACCCGCGTGTCACCATTGGTTGCGCTCACGAACAGATCTTCGAGGTCGCAATACAGTCGGTCGATTCCGACCGTGCCAACATATCTGGCCGTATCATCGCCCTGAAAACTGATTGCATACAATTCAGCAAATCCCGTTGCAGAGACCGAACGGGTTCCGTCTGTCAGTTCGCCTTGGTCAGGTGAGATTTCCAGGACGTCATTTCCAGCCGAATCCACCAGCAAGGCAGAATCCGTGTGGTCGGTAGCTTCAATATGGAGGTTCCTGAACTGCAAAGCCCGAAACACAGTGTCTGCGTCGTCGTCAACATTCATGCGTCCGCTTCCCGTATCCAATACCGCAAATTCCGAAACTTCGGCGGACCCTCGAAAGTAGATTCGATCCCTTGAACCCAGACCGCCGAAAACTCGAACGATTCGTGATTCTTCAGGTATGGAATAGGACTCACCGTTGATGTTTACCGTCTGCAGACCGAG
>CAZJEK010000504.1:0-2641 GCA_964545005.1 uncultured Pirellulaceae bacterium | reverse complement strand
GCTACCAACGAAAACTACAAAATTGCCCCTCAGTGGACGCTTGATTGAGGACTAGTGATGTTGGGGATTGTCCTAGCATTGGTCTTCGGCATCATGCTTACCATTCACGGATTTTTAGTTGTGGGAGAAGTTCAACGGTTGACTTCTCGCGTTACAGTCGAGCGACATTTTGAAAAGGAGATTATCCATGGAAAAGCCAATCGCGATCATTCACAAGATCGGCAAGGCCAAGTGCAACTTCAGCAACAAAACAGCGGAGGGGGCATTGGTCACGTTTCAGAACGGCAGCGTGAAACGGCAGTTTCTTAGTTGGGCTGCGTTACGAAAACTGTTGGAGTTTACGAATGTTCAACCCGAAGCAAGTAGCGGAGAGACTCAATCTCAGTCTTAGCATGATCTACAAACTGCTAAACACTGGTGAGCTGGAATGCTACCGGATTGGCTCGGCCTTCCGGGTCAGCGAAAAACAGCTCAACCAGTACCTGGATCGAGTGAAACACGAAGTAAAGAAACGCATCAGGAGGCATTTTTGACCCGTTTAGCCTGGTCAGCTAGGAACTGCGGGTTCTTCGCCAGATGTTGGTATGTTCTTTGAACCATCGACGCATCGGCGTGACCCATCAGCATCCCGAGGACGGTCGAATCAACACCGTTGATCAATCCCTCGGTCGCAAAGCTGTGACGTGCACCATAGGCGATGACACGAAATCCAACCTTCTTGGAGATCCTTGTCAGCCTGCACTTCACCGCATCTTTCGTCCACTTGTTACCACGACGATTCCTGAACAACGGACCAGTCGGGTACTCTTTGGACAAACGATCAACGATTTCCTTCGTTGCATCAGTCAGATACACAACGCGAGCCCGCTCCCCTTTTGCCTCGTGAGTCTTGAACATGACCATCTTGCCATGAATGTGCTTGGCTTCTATGTCGCGAGCTTCTTTGGGGCGACAGCCAGTGAGCCAGATAAAATTCAGATAGTCAATGAAGCCGTCACTGACGTGAGAGCAGATCGCATCCCATTGTTCCTGCGTGTAGAAGATCTCACGTCGCTTACGTGGTGGCTTCTTCAGTTTGGGCAGTGGATTGCGTTCCAGGTACTCTTCTTCCACAGCCCAGTTGAGCAGTCGCACAACCACGCCCATCGCGTCGTTGCGGGTCGTCGAACTCCAGCTGGAATGGCTGTTAACCCAAGCGGTCAGGTGTCGCTTTCTAAGTTGGGCGACTCGCAACGCTTTTCCGGTATACTCAAAAAAGGACTTTAAATAGTCCCTGTGGTTGCGATAGGTGCCTGGGCGGCGATTGTCCTCGACCCAGTCCAAATACGCCTGAGAGAGCTCGTAAAGGCTCGTTGTGTGGGCCGTGAGAAGAGACTTGTCGGCCATCATCTCGTTGAAGCGGCGTTCGGCCTCTTCACGATCAGGACCGAGGGAATACCGCTTTCCCCCGGTCGAGAAACACCAAGTTCCAGATTGCTTTTTAAAGTACAGTTTCGGTTTACGTGGCATCGAATCGTCCTCAATTAGGGATACTAAAAGGGATTATTCGATGTCTGTTACCTGCGGCAACTGTAGCAAAACTCGGTTTTTATTGAGTGGGCGGTATTGGACTTGAACCAACGACCTCCACGATGTCAATCTAAATTTTTGTGTTGCAAACTCGTTGGATCAGCTGGACATTTGCGAACTTCGTCCGGTGAAATCCACGGTTTTCGTTGCATCGGTGTTGGGTTGGGATTGGAACCGGATTGTGCAACGTTGTGTCAGTTTTGTGTCAGATCGGTTTGTGGTGGCAGTGGAATGAGCTTGGCCGGTGCGAAATCCAGTTTCGAAATGTGCTCGTCGATAGCAATTCAAATTATCTGGACGTCTTGACGCAAACCCGTAATTTCCAGTACTCTCCGCCCGATTCCAACCGGAGCTTCGTTAATGCAGCGTCTTTTCTGTATTTTGGCCGTCGTTTTCTTGCTGCATGGCGGATGCGCGCGCTTGAATACACGGAAACCTGCTAACTACCGCACAGTTGCATCCAGTGCGGTTAGTGATCCAGAAGCCGCACGCGTGAAACATGAAAAAGCTCTGGAATTACTGGCTGATTGCCGAGTCGACGAGGCTGAACAATGCCTGCAGGAAGCACTGATTGAAGACGTTTCATTTGGGCCGGCTCACAACACTTTGGGAAAGATCTACTACGACCAGAAGAAGTTTTATCTGGCTGCTTGGGAATTCGAATACGCAACAAAAACGATGCCCAACCGCCCGGAGCCGTTCAACAATCTAGGCTTGGTCCTTGAATCAGTCGATCAACTGCCGCTAGCTTCGAACATGTATCAACAGGCACTGGACCTTGATCGAGAAAACCTGCAGTATGTTGGCAACTATGCCCGCAACCGCTATCGCCAGTTCGGCTTCAGTGAAGACCTGAGGCCGTTTTTGGAAGAGCTCAGTTTGGATCACCGCGAACAGTGGCGAGAATGGGCGAGGTTGGTGCTTTCCAAAAACCATCCGGAATTTGAAGCCATGGAAAGCGACTATTCACGTCCTGGCTTCGAATACTCTCCAGCCGAATACGAAGACGGATCAATACCGCTGCAGCCAATCACCGAAACAGAGCCTGACAACACTAAGATCATTGCTCCTG
>CAZJEK010000503.1:0-2649 GCA_964545005.1 uncultured Pirellulaceae bacterium | reverse complement strand
CGGCCGTGGTTTTGAAGTCGCCGTCTGGCCGTCAGCCTCGCTCGGCGGCTTCGAAGAATGTGCTGTGCTTGGCAAACATCCCGCGAACTGAATCCAGCAAGTTGTCGAACTTGATTCCAATTCGTTTCAAGATCGGAGGCAAGTGACTGGGGATCGCTCCCCGCTTGTCGGCTCTCAGTTGACGCCCCGTAAAATCCAGCAATGCCAGGTAGTCCAGCAACGACATCGATAAAACTCCCTTGCAGCTGGGACGCAAGCCGCCAGGATCCCGGTCTGGTCCAATCGGATCCTTTCGCTCATCGATTTCCAGCGGACACATGAACCCGCTGTTGCCGGTGCCGGAGCGTTCCCAGGCGTGTACCGATGTAGGGTCGATCTCGCCAAAACTCAACCCAGGCGACTTTGAACTGGTCGTCCGACACCCAGCTGACGGCGGTTGGGCGCCAATACCATCAACTAGCTCGGAATCTTGACTGGCTCCGCTTTCGCTCCCGAACCCACCAGCGACCAGCGTACGCAAGTCATGGATGCGTTCGTAGGCCCCTGTGAATTCGGATTCCTCGGGCGTACTGGCGATTTCGGCGCGAATCGGATTGCTGTCGATGTACAACGCGTTGGCCAGAATCGCTCGTTCGCTTTCCAGTAGTTCGTGCCCAAACCGCCTGTCGAAAAACGTGCCGCTGACGTTACTCTCGCGATTGGCTTTGATCGCGATATGCTGGTTCAAGCTCTGCATGTACTTGCTGATATTCGACAGTTTTTTCCGGGCCTTCTTCATCTCCTTAGGATCCTTGAGCGTTCGTTGGATTTCACGGGTCGCGGTTTTACGGTCGCTACCGTCGGGAAAGAAATAGCGGTCGTATTTAAGCAGGAATAATCGGCGTAAGACTTCCTCATCGGTCAGCGATTGCACCAGATCCCAGCGAGTTCTGACCTGCAGGTGGAAGTGATTGTGCATGATGGCAATGGTGATCACGTCGATACAATAGACCTGGGCCAGGAGTTTGATTCGATCCAGCAGCCAATCACGGCGGTGATCGTAATTGATGCCGGAGACCGAATCGGTGCCCATGAAGAAGCCGCGTTGCACCAGTCGGCAGAAAACGTGCAGTAATTGAATTTTCGTGGGAGAGATCGTGTCGCTACGAGGGTTGGGCATGACCCACCTCCATGCTGAGCCGCCTCTGACCGATCTTGGGATCGAGAGCGGGGTTGTTGGGAAGCCACTGGCTCAATCATGGAACCAGCAAACTCCCATGGCACTTCATGTAGCCAAAACGAGAAATGAGGCCGTTGGCGGAGCTGATTTCCAGCTCTTTAAACCACCGGCTTAAACAGATGACCACAAGTGTACAAAACGAACACCGACCCGCAAGCCTGCTAGCAATTGATTTTTGCCAAAGGCGTCTGCGCAGAAGCGCAATTGATTTTTGCCAAAGGCGTCTGCGCAGAAGCGCAGAAGGTCTGCGCAGAAGGCCACATAGGTACGTAGAGAAAAGAGTGCGAAATTGGATCAGGACAAAAAGCCCAGCCGTCTTTGGCAAATTTTACCAGATCGCTGAACCCGGGGCGAATTTTGGGTGCCGCTGATGCCGGTTCCGTTGCAATCATGACACTCCCGAACAAATTTGGGAAACACGAACTTGAAATCCAATTCGCAGTCGCCGTAGTCGCTGAAACCCACGCCCACCGCAGCAAACGGATAGATTGACAGCGTTTTCCCTTGACCGCAGATCGCCACAAATGACATCTGAAATGCGTTGTCACACCCTTGGGAAAACGGAACATGCACACCAAACAGTTGCGCGATCCGCCCTCGCAGCCAAAGTGCGTGGGGTTCTGCCGTGTTCAGCGGTCGACGAAGTTTCCAACTTGCGCTCTTGTTGACTCAGTTAGCTACTTTTTTAATGGATCCGCAAAGCCCGAAATCATGAACTGATAAGGGTTTCCGGCCCAGCCAACTTGATAGTGTTTGGCCAGTTGATGTCTGACGGATTGTACCTGCTCATCCGTCAGTCCAATCGAGCTGGCAAACTGCTGAATCTGTTTGTCGGCGAGCTCAACGATCTGATCGCGATTCAATTCCGCAATCACATAGGCCTTGGCAAGCTCTGTCCGATCGTCCTGCCAGCGGGCCGTAACCTGAATACTGTCAAGCAACGTGTCGAGGTTGAGATCCAGCTTTTCGGTTAGTCGCTCCAGCTTGTCCTCCGGAACAGACTCTGCCAAAGCCGCAGTCAGCGCCGACTTGAATTGCGTTTCAACCAGCTGCTTCGTCTCGCGACGAATCGTCGACTCACCCAGCTCAGCCAACTGCATCTGATTGGACGTGTCGCAGACTACGAACCGGAATACCCCTGGCCGGGGAGTGATTGCCTTGCGAACCATCTTGGCGTCAATCTTTTGAACCGACTGCAACGCCTTGGCTTTCGCAGTGGACTGTTTCCGCTGGCCGGCTCGCCTGGTTGGCGCGGACTCGATAGGAGAACGACCTGCAAACACAATCACCAACCTGTCCGAGCCGAATAGTGAACTGTATTCGGGTGCTACCGATTCCCCGTAGCTCGTCGCCAGCACCGGTGTCTCTTTCTGTTTGCTCAACATCGCAGCCGCTTGCTCAGTCGACAACGCCTCACCGGCGACGGTCTG
>CAZJEK010000502.1:0-2661 GCA_964545005.1 uncultured Pirellulaceae bacterium | reverse complement strand
GTTAAATATCTCATTTATTGCTATTTTCGCCTCAAATTCGCCCTGCCGACGCCCGCAAAAAAATCACCCGCCAAAACAAACTTATCGATGCACGGCTTCGCCTCCGTGGCCGGGGAGACGGCAGGGGACCCACGGTAGGGGGGGTAGGGGGCTCGTCAGTTCCTTTGCGGGTCCAGGTACTCAAGCCTCAGTGCCAGATCGTAGGGGTCGCCCTTGAACGGTTTCGCAGGATGAAGAATCAAGTTGTTGACCATCAATCGAATCTCATACTTGACTGGTCCCCAGGCCCCACCACCGGCGTTTACGGGAAGGGTATCCATCAGGTCGATCCCTGCTTGGGGTTTCGATTCGACTTCATCCCTCACAACCTCACTCAACAGCAGCAGGTTTTCGCGTGCTGATCTGTCGTTTCGGTCGACCATCCTGATCAGGTCAGGGCCATCGGCAGGAATGATCAGCTGGAATCGGCTTTGGTCGCCGGGCTGCAATTCCGCACTGCAGAGATTCATCGCGATGTTTGATACGAACTCGGTCGTAACTGCCGGCCGCATGGTCGATGCCACTGTTTGGGCCAGCCACTCGATCGATGACAAACCGTTGGTCAGGTGGGCGGCAAGGGCTCCGGAAATCGAAATGATATCGGCGTCGGTTAGTTTGGTTTCTGGTTTCAGATTCATAGGGGGGGTGCTCGTCGTCGGGATGTACTCGTCGGCGACGAGTATGGGGTAGTGTTGTCATTCTCTGATGGTTCCCTGTGGTACTCGTTATGTCCTTCCTAAGGACATATAACGAGAATACCACCTCCGGGAACCAGGTACTCGTTGAAATGAAACCAACGAGTATCAACGAGTATCAACGAGTATCTTTTTTTCATCATCCAAATCGGGTTCTTGGGCCACTCCTGGAATGCCGAATCCACTCGGTTTCAGCCTTCCAACAGCATCGATATAGGGTCCTTCTTTGATCGATCCTTCTGCCAGCAATTCGGCAAGAGCCAGCCGCTTGGTAGCCTGCTTGCCCTTCGATCGATCCTCGATCCACGTTTTCGGCCGGAACTGCTTCTCGTTGGCCAAACAGTGTTTGATTGAAGCTTTGCTGATTCGCAGCCGCTCAGCCTCTCGCTGTTCTTGTTCTTCCTCTCGCTGCCGTTTCCGCTCAGCTTCGGCGTCAACGATCGTTTCTACGGTCCACGTGAAGTCGTCGCCGCTTTCGTCCAGGGTGATGGCCCTGATACCTGACTGTTCATCACGGCCGCCGTAGACAACCTCAAACCGGTGAATCTTGTCGTACTTGTACTTTTCCCGCCGACCGATCAGCCACCAGTTGCCGCAGCTCTCAGCAATTCCGGCACCGGTCAAATCTTCCAGGGTTGGCGCTCCTGATTCCCTGGCGGCCGATTTCGTGACATGGTGGGCAATGATCAGGTGAGCTGGTTTGATTCGACGGGCCAATCCGGTGATCGCGTCCCCCACTTCGCCGACTTTATGGGTGTCGATTCCCTTCAGGCCCCGATACAGCGGATCGATGATACAAACGTCAATCGCGTGCTTCTCGATCGCTTTCCTGATCTGGTTTTGATGGATCTCGCTGGGTAGCGTTGGAAACTGGACGGTTTCAGTTCTCAACCAGCCCTGAACGTTCTCCCAGGTCATCCCCTCTCGGTAGCTGATGGCCTTGGCAATCCGCCGGCTGATGGCTCGATTGTTGGATTCTCCGGTGATGAACAGCACTTTCCGACGTTTGGGGATCTCGAAGTGTCCCAGCCACGGCGTTTTAGTTGCGATGGCAACGGCCAAATCGCAAAGCTTGGTTGTCTTGCAGGCTTTCGACGGGGCACCGAATAGCGTCGGCTGATCCATCCCGAAAACCCAATCAACCAACCAGTCAACCGGATCATCGGCGGTATCTCGCAACTGCAGGGCGTCAACGCCTTCGAAGTTCGGCAGTTGCTTTTCCCGCTCAAATTCGATTCGGTTTCGGGCTTCCGATTCCAGGTATTCGGCGGATAGATCAGGATCGCTCACGATCTCGAATCCGTTCATCTGATCGGCTGTCATGCTACTTTCACTCCCTGGCTCCCAAACCCTTGCTTGATCAGTTCTCGGGCGGCTGCCGCCTTGTCCCCTCCATGCTCATAAGTTGCAAAAACTGAAAATAATGAATGCGATTGATCGGCCTTCAATTCGGTGCTTCCGGAAAACACCCTTAGCACCTGGCAAGATCCATCAGCCGTTTCTCGTAGCGTTGCCGAGGTTCCTGCCGCTTTACCTGGTCGTGTCCATTCGTGCCGGCCTGATTGCTTCCAGCCGTACTTGGTTAGATAGTGCTGCCAGTCGCCGCGTTGATTGAAGTCATCCCAGGGCGTAACGTCATCATCTGATCGCCGGGGCTTTGGCCGATTCGGTTTTGGCTGCAGTTTGGCAATCTGTTTCTGAACTGCATCATCGACAATTCCAGACTGATCGAATGACCTGGCTGCCGACCATAGCCGCTGCCGTTCTTCTGTCGTGATCGTTGGTACTTCCGGCAAGATGGGGCCAGCAAATTGGATCCACAATCCGCCGGTGGGATGGACTCGATCATCGTTCAAGATCGACGCGATATATCCACCTTGGCCGCGGGTTTCGATGAAGGGTGGCAAATTGTTATCGCCTGCCTTCG
>CAZJEK010000501.1:0-2661 GCA_964545005.1 uncultured Pirellulaceae bacterium | reverse complement strand
CATCCGCGTAACGCACAAAACGGTGACCACGTGACTCCAGTTCCTTGTCAAAATCATCCAACAAGATGTTGGCCAGGAGAGGAGAAAGTGGACCGCCCTGCATCGTTTCTTCGGTCGATGGGTGGAAGTTGGTGTCCAGCATCACGCCGGCTCGTAAATATCTACCGATCAGACGCAGCAGCCGTTTGTCACGGACGCGGCGTCCCACACGATGCATCAGAACATCGTGCTGAACGGTGTTGAAGAACTTCGACAAGTCCATGTCCACGCACCAGCGATAGCCGGCTTGAATGTGGGTCTGGACCAAATGGATCGCTTCATGAGCCGAGCGACCAGGACGGAAACCGAAACTCGATTGGCTGAAGTGCGGATCGAAGATAGGTGTCAGGATTTGTAATACGGCTTGCTGGATCAAGCGGTCGATCACGTTTGGGATACCGAGATGACGCTCGCTGCCGTCAGGTTTGGGAATGCTCTTGCGCCGAGCTGGGCTCGGACGGTAAGTGCCTTCCAACAGTTGCTGTCGAGCTTGAGGCCACACGTTGCGGAAGATTTCCGGAAACTCGCCGATCGTGATCCCGTCAGGGCCGGGGGCCCCGCGGTTGGATCGGACTTTCTTCCAGGCCGTTTCCATGTTGGCTTCGTCGACAATCTGTTCCATGAGGTTATCGGGAACATGGTCCAAGGCTGGCTTCTTGGCAGACGCCAGATCAGGTGATCCTGTCTCGGATTCCGAAGAGCGCGGGCCGGTCTCCTCCACTCCGTTGTGGTAGCCAGAGGGCGGTTTTATACGTTTCGGATGATCTGAGTTTGCCAATGGTTCTTCCTTGTCAAGTAAAGTTCGGCCCTTCGCGGCTCCGCTGGATTGCGGAGGTCCGCTACTACGGCCTCGGCTGACTTCTGCTCGCACGGACTGCGTCGCCGCAGCCGCCCTGCCTTTCAGGCAAGCCTTACTCACAGGTACGCTTGCAGATCTCCCCGAATAAGGGAATTCAGAATTGGTTGGCGTTGGCTTGAGCCGTAGCCGACCAGAACTGATACGTGTACTTTCACTGCGCAAGTGCGTTGTCTACCGATCGGGCTGTCGGAAACCGTTTCGTGGTCCCAGGGCCACTCACCTCAGCGAACGACCGGCCTCTACAACGTTTCTGTTCGTCACCTCGCAGTTTTGGCGAGATCGCATCCGGGTGGCGATTATCAAACCCGGCGTTTACGCATACGATCGCAGGCTTCCTCTCCACGGTCGGTCGCCCTCCCGCAGTTGCCCTCGCCTCGAACTTTTGCTCTTGAGATTTACATTTGGTATCCTGTCGATCTAAGAGTTCCGAAATTGTTCAGGGGACTGGCTGGCAAATCGCCAGCGGCACCCCACAAGTACACGCCCATGTCGGGCGTACCCGGTGAACGGGAGCCGCGAATTCGGGCGGTTTTGGAATGGAGAATTTATTGTCGCCGCCCGGTTACGGCAGGCGTTATTCGTCTTTGAATTGACTCAATGCCAGCATACTGGATTCCCCTGAAAGACGTGCCGGCTTCGCCCGTGGGATTGGGGGTAACCGCATCTGATTACCGTCACGCAATCAGGCAACTTCAAGAAGCCGAAATCGACTGGCATCTGAATATTCCACCCGAAGAATTCCAGACGATAACTTCGATTGAAGAGATTGAATCACCAGCGATTCGTTCGGCGATCCAACGCTCGATTACAGCCGAGGGAATTTGGTTCCCCGTTTTCGATGTAGAATCAATCATGTTGGCTTGCGTTGGAAATACTGCAGGCTTGCGATTCTCCGACGAATACTCTGATTTTCGCCGCCAACTGAATTCGCGAAATATTGATCCCGCGAATACAATTCTCTACTCAACTGATGTCGGGATCAAAAATGACGATGCAGCGTACACGATCTGCTTTCCGCCCAGAAATTTGGCTACCATTTATGCGAAATGGGATACCGCGAAACAACGTCCGCTTTGGGTTCGTGAAATAGACTTCGATGACGCGGATTCCGAGACATGGGATCCGGAAATCGTCGTTTTAGGTCAAATTTGTTCTGGAAAATTACGTTCTCAATTCGACGCGATGGTTCGTGCCTACCAAGCGCAGCGAAACGACGAATAGCTAATCGGTGCACCGAAGCCGCCGACGGTGCTGGATTTTGATGGCCGAGTGTCTTGGCGGCGGCTCGGTGACCTTTGCCGTTCCGCTGACCAAGCAGTGGACCAACGCTCGCTGGTCTGCCAGCAGCGACGCAACCAAACCGACGCCTGTCACAATGCTCGAATCGCACCGCTCGAAAGGGCCATCGATTGGCTATCAAAACAGCGGTCGCCTGGGATTCGCATTTGAGGCGACGGTTTCAATTTGGTGTGCGAACAATGCCGCACCTGACTACGAATCTGGTTGGCGGCTGATGCCGGAAGCCTCCCTCCGGTGCCAACGTTGATACAGCCCGACATCCGACGCCTGCAAACGACAATGCTCGAATGCCGACTGCAAAAGGGTGGCTCGAAATACCAACTTGGACGCTGCACGTGAAACGATAAAGCAAACCGCATCTCGGCCTCGGCACGTCGCCGATCGTGAGATGCGGAAATCGGGTAAATGTCTGCGAGCAGTTGTTGACGGATCTCGGGCCAGATCGCTCGGGCTTGAGATTCGAA
>CAZJEK010000500.1:0-2676 GCA_964545005.1 uncultured Pirellulaceae bacterium | reverse complement strand
GCGTTAACCAGTTCAGCTGGACAAAAAATGTCAGCCTCTCCGCGAAAGTTGTGTCATTCGCCCGCTTCGTAATCTCAGGGATCCAACACTCGGAAGCATCTCGTCAATCTTGTTGATCCTGAACATCCTGTCAAACTTCCAAGTGAAAATTGCGTAAGCTGTGCATCCTGAGCGCGGCCAAAAAGGACAGGATGGACAAGATGAACATAATCAACAAGATTCGTTTTGCAGCCAACGAGGCAATCGACAATTCAACACGAGCGTTAACCAGTTCAGCTGGACAAAAAATGTCAGCCTCTCCGCGAAAGTTGTGTCGATACCCTCTCGCTGCGGGAGAGTCGAGCCAAAGCGAGAGGAGGGTTTACTACCCTCTCCGGCCTTGATAGGCCAACTTTCCCAAGGGCCCAAGGGAGAGTAGCTACTCTGATTCCGTTTCGGGCGTGTCTTGTCCGTCGTCGGATTTCATTTCCTGGTCCAGCAGTTTGCCCAGTTCATCCTCTTCCAGCAAATCGATATCGACTTTCAGGCGTTCGTCGAGATCGATAATGATTTTTTGCAGACTCAGTTGCTCTTCTTCGCTTAACGAGACCTCTTCGCTAATCCGATCGCGCTCGAATTGGTCCAGCATCACCCGAATGCTGCTGATTGCTTCATCGTAGTAGCCGACCTGCTTCTCAATTTTGGAGATCTGCTGGTTGTATTCGCGCAAATTGATGACCAGCTTCTTGACCTCCTGATCGTCGGATTGCTTGAACTCCTCGCTGGAGCGAATACCTTTGTCTTTCAAGGTCTGCAACGATTTGGACTTTTCGCGCTCCAGCATCCTGATGCCTCTTTGAGCTTTGTCCCGTTGCATTTTGAGTTCGGTCAGTTTATCCCGAAACTCGGCTTCGGTTTTCAATAGCCCAGACTGTTTCGCTGGCCCGTTTTCGTCAACCGGTCCCATCGCCTGGTATTGAAAATAGACCACGGTTCCGAATACGAGGACGCCAACGAGCAGCAGCAAAGGGGCAATGGTTTTCATGTCAATTTCGGTGGGTTCAAAAAACAAACCAGCCGCCACAAACGCGGCGACTGGTTTTCGATTTAAAAGCTGGCGGTTTTATTCGCCATCATCGTCACTGGAATCGTCGCCCCCCAGCAGGGCATCGATGTCACTTAGCGTGCCTTCAACGTTCGTACTGTCATCCAGCAGTTCATTGAGATCAAGTGCGGGGTCTGTCAAATCGGCAGCCCGTTCGTCAAGTTTGGCTTCTTCGATTTTGAATTCGGTATCGAGGTTAATCAGTAATTCATCAACACTCGCGGTCAGCTCGTTGAATTTGTCACTAACCGACGCTCCCGGTCCAGCAATCGTCGCGGCTTCCTTCATGGCATCGAGTGCGGATTTTTTCGAGCGAATTTCGTCGAGTTGATTATCCAGTTTCTTTAATTGCTTTTGAGAGGTCTCTTCCTGGCTGGCGAGCAATTTCAAATTCTTGGCCCAAGCGTTAGAAATGACCGTATTCTTCGTCAGGTGGTCCTGCAGTGCCTTCATTTCCTTGACCGCAGATTCAGCCAATGTCTTCAATTGGTCGACTGAGATTTGTTTGCCGTTTCTTTCAATTGAACCGCTCTCCTTTGCTGCGTTGAGCATATCGCGGAGCTGGCTCAAATTGGATTTAAGTTTCGCTTCTTTCGCGTTCAATTCGTCGCGTTTTTCCTGAAGTCGTTCGACACGAACCTGAGCTTCGATGCGTTTTTCGCGAATGCCTTCCATCATTTCTTCAAGTTCGGCGTAAGCGTTTTCGACTTTCTTCTGCTCAACGTTGATCTTACCAAGCAAGTCGTCAATTTTTTCAATTGCCTTGTCGCCAGCGACGCCGAGTCGTGCTTTCGCACCATCGCAACCCATGTAGCTGACCAGAGCAACGCCCACGATCAGCACACCTACTACTACATATTTTGTCATTTGTTTGATCTCCAAAATTCAAGTCGGCCAACGACCTTGGATGGCCCCAAGTGTATTCGCGTCAGCGACCGGTTCATTGCCGGAAAAGTCTCCCGCTGGTCTTAAATTCAAGTACCACGGTTGGTTTGGCTAACGCCGATTAGACCACCGGTAACGTGATTTTTCAAACGCTGAGCGGGTTTTTTAATTGAAAACTGTCGTCCGTTTCAGAAACGCCAAGATCGCCCCTTCGCCAGCGAACTAGTGGGCGCCAACCAGCGTCATACAGAAAGCCAATGGCGTGACGGCACTCGTTTAAGCGTCCCAAAACGTGTTTAGCAGAAAGGAACTTTGACAGGAGGTACGAAAATGGAATTGCTGACAGGATTGTGGAGCCAATCGGCTTTGATCTGGATTGCGGTCACCGCATTCTTGGTTGGCTTGTTGATCGATGTTTTGAGAGCCGGCAAGATCGGTTGGGGATGGTCCTTCCTGAGTGCCCTCGCCAAGCTGGCCGGATTTTTGCTGACCATTCTGATTTCGATGTTCGTCGAAGTCACCGCCGACCACGAAGGCATCGGCAACTGGGATGATGACTAGTGGTTGGTTTCAAGTTGATTTAGGGTTGGCAGATTTCACATCATGCCTGATCTCAGAGGTTTGCCGGCCTGGCAGCGAAACGAAAAAGGTTCATTCTAGAATGCGCCGAAAAACTCTGCCGGCCCTCCGGGCCTGGGGATTGAGGT
>CAZJEK010000499.1:0-2713 GCA_964545005.1 uncultured Pirellulaceae bacterium | reverse complement strand
GAAGCGAATAAAGCGTAGTCAATGTCGTCGCCCCATTCGTATTTCAGTTTCGCAAGGTCGAGAATAAGTGAAAGAGGGCGGAATGCAGCAATACCGGATTCAATCATTGCTCTCATATACATCGCGTCGCCGTGTCCAGCAGAGCCGTATTCATATTCGCCGGAAAATGCGATTACGAGAATTTGAGGCGGTGGATAATGCAGGTCAGTTGCCCAGCCTTTCGCATCAAACCGGGTATAAGATGTCGTGATCGAACTCAACGAAGCGATTGAAAGTTGTTTTCGTTCGAGATTCATCTTAAAGCCACATAACGCCCCACATCACCGGGCCGCCGGTGTTGACTTTACATTCTTTTAGGGCACGCCGGCGGCTCCGCGTGCATGTGGTTGTTATGCAGTACGAGTGTTATGAACATGGTGCGGAGTCGTTAAAGGCAGTGCAGGAGATGGCTATCGACTGGAAAGTCATTGCTAGTGCGATTGGTCATGTGGCCAGCAGTCAGCTACGAATCACAGAAGCGGTGTTGCGAGTGAAGTACCGGGCGTTAATTGAAGAAGTCGAGACAATCATACTAAAGGAAGGCGTAGGGTTTCCGGACAATGAAGCCTGGCTGGACGTAACGATCCCAGAAGAGTTGCGATCGGTGGCAGATGAAATTGTCGACTTCGTGATGTTTTGCGAGGACGACTATGATCACGTCAATTTGCTGTTGAAACGTGTCGTGAACAGGGTATCTGCATAACGACCCGCATCACGGGGTGGCGGGAGTTGATATTGATTTCAAAATCCGCTGGCCACCGCCACTCCCGTGCATGCGATGGTTCGCCGATATAATGTTCAGGGATCGCATTTCACTGCAAGCCGATCTGCCACGACACGGATTTCCCCGGTCTCCAGCAGCACGCAAAGCTCTGTGGCACCGTTAGCATCGTGCAATTCTTCGTAAAGCCAAACATCGTCAAGGCAGTCATCCAGTCCTGTGGCCGATCGAATACCCTGAAATGTGAGCAACACGTTGCCAGTTTGACCCCATGGATTATTGTTTGCGTCTACGGATAGGACAATTTGGTCCGGATCCACAAATTCAACCTTCGTGACAACCCCGTCGTGTAATGTAGTTCCGGCAAGCCACGCGAAACCGTCATTCAATTCGGGTTTTAGTCTTTCGAGTGCGGCACGGTATTTGTCGACATTTTGTTCCCACGCCGAAATGGCGCGATCCGAGTCCGGTTCTCCAGGGCCGGGTTGCATTGCGTCAAAGAGCTCACGCGTGAAGTAGTGCATATCGATTCATCGGCGAACGCCTGCCGTAACCGGGCACGAACGGTAGGCTTGGATTTCAGTTGCCGCGTGAATGAGTGCTCCGGTTCACGGCTTTGTTAGAGGCCTATTCGGGTTTAGGTTTTCTAATCACCTCGATCATACCGTAAATGCTCGTCACGCAGCTATGGAGCAACTGATGCCCTTGATGGACAAATGGTGATTTAGTGTCCACATCAACGAGACGAAGTGCGTCGTCAATATCGCCACTCGGTAGGTGTGCGTCACCGTGCCGCAACTCATAAACCCCAACAAGGCTTCCCATTAACTTCCTAGCGAGGTCCGGATTGCATTTCGATGCCACGAGCTTCTCCATTGATTTAAGCGATCCCCACTTTTGACCTTTGGGCATCTCGATGACCGAGTGAATGGCTTTAATATCGAATGAATCGGCGGTAATTCGCGCGAGGTCCTTTGCGAGCGAGTACAGCCCACTCTCGTCAACAGAGCGAAAACGATGACATTTCCGTATGACATCGGGCACCAAGTCGTGGCCTCGCACTACTCTCACGCCAAACTCGGTGTGGCAGGTATCATCTAGAAGTCGTAATCCATCCGCCAAGAATGCCTCTGGTGCTTGAGTATTGGCGGGTACGGCGCGCATTTGCGAGTCCAACAATTCGGACGACACTTTGCCGTCGGGACTTACGTTGTGCCCGGCCCAAATCCGCTGCTGCCAATCCGGAAGCAATCCGATGTCTTTGGCGTAAACGTTAATGAGTCCAAGTCTATTGACCCCAAAGTGAACGACGTAGTCAGGAGAACACCCGACGCCTCCGGTATCGGCGGTATACCATATGAGGGAACCGCCGCGTCTGTGAGCCAATAATGGCATTACCTCCGGGCGAAACCACAACCAACGTCTTCCATCAACGAGAGTGTCCTTTCCTTCTTGTTTCCCCTCGGCGTCGGTAATGAAAAACACTGTTGGTTTTGTTTCATCCCTGCGAACTATTGGGCTCTCATCGGCTGGCTCAATCCATTCGTTTCGCCACAATTCACCTTGAATGCGAAACAGCCGATCACCGCGATTTTCCACAGTCCAAGACTTTGATTGGACAGAGTCATCAGTTGGAAAATCGAAATTGGGAACGTCTTCTTCATCGTCGACATCCGTACGACCAGTGTGAAAAACACTTGTGGTCTGGCCGAACGGGTGTCCGCCCTCGTGAATCTCAACGATTCGACCTTCCCAACGGTCCGTTTCATTAGATTCTGCTGAGGAACCGTTTTCCCAACTCATGTGATGCGTGCTTCGTACCACTTCGGTACGATCTCGGTAAGATGTGATGTAAAGCGCCATGCTACGGGCGCAGAGATAGTCTCGAAGGTGTGAAGAGCGAACCTCGATTAGAACTGGCGGAGCATTAGAATCCCGCGTTAACCGAACTAC
>CAZJEK010000498.1:0-2714 GCA_964545005.1 uncultured Pirellulaceae bacterium | reverse complement strand
AATCATCGCTTCACGAGAAAGTTCAACTCTTAGCAGATGATCGGAGAACCCTTCGACGGTGACTTCGGACACTTCATCCTGCGAAACCAGTCGCTCCCGCAGCTGCTCACAATACGCTTTCAGATCGACGTCGTTTAGCTGGCCGCTGACCAGAATCTCCAGCACCGGTTGCTTGGTGTTCAACCGCGTCAATAACGGCGGTTCGGTATCGTCAGGGAAATCGTCAATCGAACTGACCGCATTGTCGATTTCATCTCGAAACGAGGTGTAGTCACCGTCTTCAACCATTTCCAGTTCAACGGTGCCGAGCGAATTACGAGCAACGGAAGTCATCTCTTTGACATACCGAACCCCTTCCAGCGCTTCCTCCAGTCGCTCGATCACCGTTTCTTCCACCTCAACGCTGGTCGCGCCCGGATAGACAACGGATATCTGAACGACTTCGGGCAACGCATCGGGTAACGATTCGCGTTGCAGCCGGCCAACGCTGAGGATGCCCATGACCAGCATGATCAACATCAGCAGATTTGCCGCTGTCGGGTGCTTGGCAAAGTAGCGGATCATTTTTGAGCATCTCCATCCGCTGGAGAATTCGGATCGGATTCCATTTCCGTTTTCGCATTGTTTGCCTTGACCAGTAGACCCTCAATCGCTGGAACCGGCGGGTCGGTGACCAGACGCTGTTCCGGCTGAAGGCCGGAAACGATCACGACCTGATCGCCATACCGGGCACCAGTGGAAACGTTGACTCGTTTAAGTCGGCTGCCTTCGTCGACTACGAAAACCGAATCTCCATCCAGTGCAGAAGCGGGCACCACGATCAGATCTTTCGCTGGCTGCCCTGTGAGAATGACCTCACAAAACGCACCCGGGCGGAGCGACGCCGTGCTGACGCCTCCAGCGGCAAGCTGCTGGCGATCTACCTGCACCACCACGCCCAACGTACGTGTTACTTCGTCGATCGATTCACTGATTCGCACAGGAACCGCTTGATAATGCAATGCCAGGTCGCCACTTCGCGTCGTTACGCTGGCGGACAACTCTTTTAGCAGGTCCGTTGAAATCGAACTCGGAATGTCCGCTTTATTCTGGGAACGCTGGGGGGCATACAGACGAGCCAATTGGGATAGCGAAAACTGAGCGGAAACTTCGATCGTGGAATTATCCATGACCAGAAACAAGGACTGGTTCTGACCGACAAACTGGCCTTCTTCGACATCAACTCCCGACAGAATCCCGGCAAAGGGCGCCCGGATCACGGTCCGATCGAGATTTCGCTGGGCCTCGTCGACCCGGGACTGTGCCAAGGACACAGCCGCTTTCGCCGAAGCCAACTTGGCGGGGTAGAGACGCAGTGCATTTCGCAATGACTGAACGGATTGGGATTGACGCAAATAGACACCGCGGGCCTGATCGATGTCGGCAGGTGATACAGCCCGAGACGATCCCAGGTTCTTGATCCGCTCCCACTCGGACTTATTCAATTGCAGCAGGTTTTCCTCGATCGCCAACGACTCCCGATCCGCTTCCAGGCTTGCCTCAAGTTCGTCCACTCGAGCTTTAGCGGCCACGAGATCGCTTTCGCGTTGCGCAAGTTGTAGCTGGTAGTCTCGATCGTCAATCTCAACCAGTACGTCATCGGCCTGCACGGCGACACCTGATTCCAAATCAGGATTGATCCGCTTGACCTGCCCTTTGACCTCCGCGACCGCCGTCCAGGTTCGAACGGCTCGCGCCGTCCCGTAGCCGGTTGCGGTTGGATTAATTGTCTGCAATTGGACCGTTGTTATCGGCAACTGACGCGCCATCTCAACCGGCTCGAGCCGCGGCAATGGCTCCCGGGTTGCAGCGAAATAGACGATGCAAGCGATCCCCAGCAGCACCGGAGGAATGACCAGCCAGTTTCGCGACGGCAGCCAGGACTTCCAGTTAGACGCCATGATCAACTCCATACGACGACAGAAAAATGTCGACGGCCTCCTGGCAGCGTCGACGTTGTTCCGATTTGGAGCAGGTCGGTTTACCGATGATGGAACGCAGCATGTCGACGCCCAACAACAACCCGATCAGCTGCTCAGCGGCCCGAGGTGCGTTTTTGAATTTCAATCGTTTGGCTTTCTTTTGATCGTTCAGGTACTTGATTAACAGGTTGAGGATCTTTTGCGGTCCAGCCTCAAAAAACATCTCCCCCACCTCCGGATGATCCAGCGATTCGGCGGCAGCCAAGCGATCCCATCGTTGGGCCCGATTGGAAAACACGAGCGACAGAAACGTTTCGCTGAATCTCAGCAGATCCTGCCTCGGATCACCCGTCGGATCTTCCAGATGGTCGACCATTTGCAGGCGTTTTCCGGCGTATCCTTCCACGACGCAGCGAAACAGGTTGGCCTTCGAAGAAAAATGGCTGTAGACCGTTGGCTTGGTAACGCCGGCTTCGGCCGCGACGTGCTCCAGACTGGTACTGGCGAACCCGTGGGCGAGGAACGATTCCCCTGCAGCGGCCAGAATTCGATCCTGAGTGGATTCCGGGTTCCGTGTTCGGCTGGTTTTTAGTTGCGACATGACGTGTATTTCGGTTTGCCTGAAAGAAAACCCTTCGAGGTCCACGCGGAGGTTCAGAAGTTGGACGTTTTTGGTAACCCGACGCGTAAGTTCATAAGTTGCACACTGTTGGAAACCCGACGCGTAAGCGAGGGAAAAACACGCAACGGTAT
>CAZJEK010000497.1:0-2715 GCA_964545005.1 uncultured Pirellulaceae bacterium | reverse complement strand
CAACTGGCAACGACAAGTTTGATTTGCTTCCTAAGGACTTGTTGAGCGACTTCGGGATCTGATCAGGTCTTCGGGTTCGTTCGCTATTGAACCAAAGTTGCATCGCAGTCGGTATTCAAACCCTCAATCATTGACAAATCCTCACGATCACCCGAGATATTCATCACCGGGCAGCGCTCATCCGCCACAATGTTGAAAAGAGTTTTGCCTCGGCAAACCGCCCGCTCCGTCTGACGTATTTGAGGATTCATTCATGATTCGGCTCTCGTTTGTTTTGTTGGTTTCGATGACGATGGTGATCAACGCGATTCCTGCGGCTGCCCAGACCGTTCCGGCCCGGGAACAGCTTACCGGCGACGCAGCGTTGTTGCTGGAAGCCCCGCAACCGGTTCCCGCGCACTTGCAGCCGTTGTTCGATCGCATGGAAGCGGCGAATCGCCGATCCCAGGATGTCTTTCGCAAGTTGACCGTCGAGCAGATGAACTTCAAACCATCCAACGGGTCGCACACGCCGCGGTGGAATGCGGAGCACATGGCGGGTCGGCAGTTACTGTTCTTTTCACAGATTTACCATCAGCTGGATGAGAGTATTCCGGTCGTCGATTGGAACCCTCGGCAAATGCCGGAGGATTACGAAGCGCGTCACCCAGACTGGAGTGGCGCCGACGAGGCCCGGATGATGCAGCGAGTTGATGCCTTCTGCCGGCGTTATGCCTACTTGCTCAAAGACATTCCGTTGAAGGCCAAACCACCGGCCACCAACTGGCCAACGCTTGAAGCGTTACTGCTGCAAATGGAACGCCACTACGATGAGCATACCGGCAACGTCAAAAAAAAGTTTGAGCTGCCCGATTGGCCCAGCGAAAGTAAAGCTGCAGCAGGTCGTTGAAACTGCAACCGGTCGTTGAAGGTCAAACCTACACGAGTAACCTGATGACGCTTAACCGCAACACCGACGACCAACCAAACACGACGGGTCATCGGTCAGCTGGCCAATTGCCGTTCCCATGTCCAGTGCCGTAGTGACAGGTGTGCGCGTTTCACGATGCCCTACCGCGTTTCAACGCCTCATCCCGATAAACCCTGCCGCTCGGTCAAGCGAATCAACTTTTGCCAAACGGCTTCTTCACCATCTACTGCAAAAAAACTTCGTTAAACCACATTCCGGCGGTTAGTTTAAGTTGAAGATCAGGTTGAAGTTGAAGTTTGCGAAACAGTAACTCGATCTGTTTCAATTTCGACTGTTATTGAAACCAGCACCTCCGACCTACAAGTCCTGCTCCAGGTCCCAGCCAGCGGGGAGGGTCGAGTTCTTGATCACGATCGGGATCCCATCTCGGATTACACAGGCGGGATGTTCCAGATCAGTCGCATCGCGATTGGAGCTGTTGACGATCCGCACGTTTTCGCCCATCGACACATTCTTGTCGATGATCGCGTTTTCGATCACCGAGCCGGCGCCGATCTCCAACCCCACGTCGCGGACCTCTTGCCGCGCGTCGTAAAAATCACATCCCATGATGATCGAGTTCTTGATCGTGACGTTAGGCGCGATCATGGTTCGCAACCCGATCACGCTGTTTTCGATGACCGAACCTTCACCGATGACACAACCATTGGCGATCAGGCTGTCCTTGACATTGGCCCCCGCCATTCGAGTCGGTGGCAGGAACCTGGCACGGGTATAGATGGGGGCGTGTTCATCGACCAGCTGAAATTCAGCATTGGGTGACGCCAGGTTTAAATTCGCGTCGAAAAACGAACGGATCGTCCCAATGTCTTCCCAATAGCCGTCGAACAGATGCATCTGGACACGTTGCGTATTGATTGTGGCGGGAAAGACCTCCTTGCCGAAATCGGTGTAGTCCGAATCCTTCAACAGGTCAGCCAACAGCTCGCGCCGGAAAACATAGATTCCCATGCTGGCGATACAGTCCCGTCCCTTGGGGTCGATACCGCGTTGCTTAATCCATTCCAGATCGGTAGAGACCGCTTCGATCGCTTCTTCGGTTTGCGGCTTTTCGACAAAGTCTTTGACTCGACCGTCATCATCAACCTGCACCACACCGAATCCGCGGGCGTCTTCGCGGCTGACTGGCATACAGGAAATCGTCACGTCGGCACCGCTGTTCTCATGCGTCGCGATCAATTCCCGGTAGTCCATCCGGTACAGTTGATCTCCAGACAAGACAACCACGTACTCAATGCCAGGCTGATTAAAGTATGCCAGATTTTTTCTGACCGCATCGGCCGTCCCCTGGTACCAGTCACTGCCCACGCCGGGTGTTTCCTGAGCGGCCAGCAGTTCCACAAATCCGCCGTGAAAATGGTCAAACGAATAAGTCCGGCGAATGTGACTGTGCAAGCTGACGGACATGAACTGAGTCAGAACGAAGACCCGATTGATACCGCTGTTGATGCAATTGGAAATGGGAATATCGATCAAGCGATACATTCCGGCCAGCGGCACAGCGGGCTTGCTGCGAATGGAAGTCAGCGGAGCCAGCCGCGAGCCTCGACCGCCGCCCAATACCAACGCAACCGCATTTTTCATCGTAATTCTTTTCATTTCCAGTCCTGGCATGGAAGCTACCGGTGTTGCGAAACTGCCAGTTGTCGAGTTTAGGAGGTTAAGCCGGGATAGCAAGTGCCCACGTCTGACGGAGCGAAATGAGCCATCTTGAAACGTGGTTGACTGGGAGCTTGAGATACCGG
>CAZJEK010000496.1:0-2722 GCA_964545005.1 uncultured Pirellulaceae bacterium | reverse complement strand
GATCAGGTTTCCGTAGGGATCTGCGACAAATGATGAGCCCCAGAATTCGACGTGGTCCTCAACACCAACTCGATTGGGAGCGACCAGAAATACGCCATTGGCGATCGCATGGGACCGCATCATCGTTTGCCAGGCGGATCGCTGAGACTGACCGAATTCGGCTTTTTCAGGTGCCTGCCAACCAATTGCGGTCGGATAGACGAGGATTTCAGCTCCTTGCATCGCGGTCAGTCGAGCCGCTTCGGGAAACCACTGGTCCCAGCAAATGCAAACGCCAACCTGTCCCACAGAAGTAGCGAAACTCTGGAAACCCAGATCACCGGGCGTAAAAAAGAACTTCTCATAGAAATAGGGGTCATCGGGAATGTGCATTTTGCGGTACATTCCAGCGATACTCCCATCGCGTTCGATCACCACGGCCGAGTTATGAAACAGTCCCGGAGATCGTCGTTCGAACAAGCCCGCCACGATTACGACCTGCAACCGGCGTGCGACTTCGCACATCCGGGTTGTCGTCGGGCCGGGAATGGATTCAGCTAGTCCAAACTGTTCATGGTCTTCCGATTGGCAAAAATAAAGACTGGAAAATAACTCCTGCAAACAGATCAACTGGGCTCCTTGCGCAGCAGCTCGTTCGATATCGTGGATTGTCTGATCCAGGTTGTCTTGAACGTTTTCGGTGCAGGGTCGTTGGATGGCCGCGACAACCGGCTTGCGGGTTTGAGTCATGGAGCAGTTGCAACTCGATTCAGGACGGTACAGAATTTATATCATGATCAATATACCCCCCATCGGTCTATTTGTGACCGGAACCGATACTGAAGTTGGCAAGACTTACGTCGCCTCGGTGATTGTTGAACAACTGGTCGCCGCCGGACACCGTGTGGGCGTCTACAAACCGGTCGCCAGTGACTGTGTTTCTGATGGCCGGCAACTGATTTCTGAAGACGCCGTGGTGCTGTGGGAGGCTGCCAACCGCCCCATGTCGCTGGATACCGTTTGCCCGCAACGCTTTCAGGCCCCCCTTGCTCCGCATCTGGCCGCCAGAAACGCGGGCCGGGAATTGGATGCGTACCTGCTTCGAACCGGTGCCGAAGCGTGGACGGGACAATGTGACATCCTGATCGTCGAGGGAGCCGGTGGGCTGATGTCACCGATCAGTGATGACGAATACATTGCCGACCTGGCGTTTGATTTTGGCTATCCCGTAATCGTGGTGACACCCAACGCCATCGGAGCCATCAACCAGACGTTGCAGACACTGATCACGGCCGCCTGTTTTCGAGATGGCATTCCTGTCGCCGGAGTGATCCTGAATGACGCCAGGATGTTCGATGGCGATATCAGCATGGATTCGAATCGAGACGAAATCGATCGCCGCGCAATGGCCCCCGTGCTGACCCGGTTACGTTATGAAGGCGAACAATTCGACGAAACGATCGACTGGATGGCATTGGCCCAGCAGGAACCGGTTCGCGGCACGACCGCTTCCAAACAATCCAATCAGACCTAGCAGCCGGTTTAACGGCTTAGTCGATTGGTCGTAACGGTTCGTCAGCTTGATATAACGGACGCAATTCATTGGTACTGTCGTCGCTTGCTGGCTGCTTGGGCTGCGGATTGACCGGTGTCAGTTCCGCATACCGAACTTTCTCTGGTTTGGATTCTGCGCGGTAGTGGCGATGTGTCTGGGACCACTGTCGGAATTCCGCTTGGAGTCGATTCAGTTCGTTGCTGATCCGATCCAGCTGACTGGCCAGTTCACGTTCCGGTCCTGCCACGTTGGAATCGGACTGCTTGACCGGATAGTGCTGGTTTTGGATTTGACGAGGTCGGTTCCCGGACTCCAACAACTTCACCGCTGCTGACAGTGACTCCAGGTTCTCGCGTGGTGAAACCTCTTGCCATGAGTAGAAAACTTGAACTGGGGGCCGAACCGGTCTCGCCTCCATCGTAGTGGCAGCCTTGCTGAAACGTTCACGCTGGGCTTGAGCCAATTGGTTGGTGACTTCGTCCAACTGCTGTTCCAGTTGACGATTGGATTGCGTCCGGCCGTGTTCCTGAGCCAGTCGCAGCGCTGATTCGATCGCCCTCCGCTGAGCATCCGTGTCATCCCGGTTGGCATCGAGCGACAGCAGCAACAATTCGGACAGGTGCCGGTTGAAGCCACTGCGTTCCGGCGGTGACTCAACTCGACCTTGACTGCGGGCGGCCTGCAACGACAGCACCAACTGGTCGGCCTCGCAGATCGCACGATCAACGTCCTGTTCGATTGGCTGAACCGGCAGCCTCGCCCAGGTCCGTTGCCGGGTTGTTTCGCAGTCCTGGCAGCATCGATACTTGTTTTGTTTTCCACAATCCTGGCAAGGCTGGGAAACGATGACGTCATCAATCAATGGCTGAAACGGCTGGGCGGTTGGCTGGCTGTCAAGCAAGACAGGCGAATTGACCGGCAAGGCTGTCGTGATCTGCGCGGTCAGCGGGGATACCAACCAAAAGCAGCTGATTCCCAGCATGATCCGTATCCATCCGGTTCTGGCAAGCATTTTCAACTCCCTTGAAGCTTGGTTTGGGCAATCCATTTACCCGTCAATGTTTGATAACCAAGATCAGGAAATGAAACAACCCGAGTCTGCCAAACGGGGCCCGGCCATCGGACGGGGAAGGTTCGATGCCCAAATCACCGGCCCGCAGGATGTGCTATCATGTCGCCCTCACCCTA
>CAZJEK010000495.1:0-2737 GCA_964545005.1 uncultured Pirellulaceae bacterium | reverse complement strand
GCTGGGCCATCTCGACAGTCTCCGGTTTCACCCGAGTTGCTTTTACTGGCGCGAGGATCACGCGCTGACAGACCCGCCCGAGACCTGGCCCGCCCTACTCGCCAAAGTGACGGACCTCGAAGGGCGGCTCACGGGCCTGCACCGCACCTGGCTCGATCCCGCCACAGCGAAGAAGGCCCCGGTCATTCCACCGCGCAAGGCGATGGGCAATCTCCTCGGCCATGGTGTTCGCATCGGCAAACCGGTCAGCGTGCTCGCCGCAGGCGAAGGGCTTGAGACCATGCTCTCCCTTCATCTGGCCTGCCGGACTTGCCAGCGGTGGCGGCTCTGTCCGCCAATCATCTCGCAGCCCTGCAACTGCCCGCCGATCTTCGCCGCCTCTACATCGCCGTCGATGCCGATCCGGCAGGCCAGTCCGCCGCAGACCAACTCGCGCATCGGGCTATGGGGGCCGGGATCGACGCGATCCACCTCTTCCCCTGCCTCGGCGACTTCAACGACGACCTGCGCGCCACAGGCCTCGACGAACTGCGCGCGCAACTGCGTCCGCAACTGGCGCCGGAGGACGCTACCGTGCTCCTCGACGCCGCATTCGACTGATCGGATACTACATCTCCGGTCAGTGCCTCCGCAATCAGAGCCACGCCTTCCGGCCTTCCGAGAGCGGTCGAGACGCAGCAGCGCCCGGCCGGGCCCGCAACGGCAAGCCGTCCTCCGCTTCGCTTCGGCCGCCGCAGGCGCGGCGGTGCAGACCCGCCCGGCCCCCGCTTTTCCGCCTCCCGGGAAGGCCGCGAGAGGCGCGGCCTTCGAAAAGCGGAGACGACATCATGAACGAGACCCATGTTCAAACCCGATCCTCCACGGCCGTCGTGCTCGAGGAACTGCAGCTCTACGGCTGGCGCCCCTTCACGGACGAGCCCGATCCCCGACCCCTGCCGGATCCCGACGCCGTTCGTTCCGCCGTCGCCGACATCTTCGACGCGCTCGTCTCCACTCTTTCCGATTCCCGGCTGGAGCCCGACCTCGAGGATCTGCTCTGGTCCACGACAAACCTCCTCCACCGCACGGCCGAGCGCACGGGCCGTGACCTTGACACCAACGAACAGGCGCAGAAGCGGTCGCAACGCGAGCAGGACGGATCCGAAGTCCGATCGGTCGAGCTCGAGACCTTGATCGCCGAGGGCATCACGTTGCTCGAACGGCGCAACGCCTACGAGGCCATGCGCGATCTCGCGGCAGATCTCTTCGAGACCCATCTCGGCCAGACCTGGCACCCAAGGTCCGGCAGCCATGTGAACCGCCGCACGATGACCGCCTCGCTGATCGACAGCCGGGACCATCTGGCCGCGAAACGCCGGGTCGATCTGGAACCGCTCCTCCCGCAGGGCACGAAGATCGCCTTCACCGGCGGGCTCGACTGCAACGATCACACGGCCATCTGGGCGGCCCTCGACCGCGTCCAAGCGAAACATGCCGACATGGTCCTCTTGCACGGCGGCGCACCACGCGGGGCCGAGCGCATCGCCGCCGCTTGGGCCGACAAGCGCAACGTGACGCAGATCGTCTTCAAGCCCGACTGGACGCGGCACGGCAAGTCGGCTCCCTTCAAGCGAAACGACCGGTTGCTCGACACGATGCCCATCGGGCTCATCGTCTTCCCCGGCTCCGGCATCACCGAGAACCTCGCCGACAAGGCCCGCTCGATGGGCATTCCGCTCTTCGACTTCCGTCCGAAAGCCCCACCATCGTTATGACCGGATTTCCGCCGACGCCCGCCCCGGACTCTCCCGGGGCGGGCCGTTTTCTGCTATCATGTGACCATGCCAATGGAGGAGGTGGCGGCGCGATCCTTGTTCTCGAAAGGAGTGCCTCATGTTTTTCTCCACCCTCTTCACTCTGTTCGGCCTCGGTGCCCTCTGCTGGATCCTGTTCAACTTGGCCGTCTACGCCCTGCCCTTCGCCATCGGGCTGACATCCGGCATGTATCTCTATGAAACGGGCCAAGGCATCTTCCTGTCGATCATTGCGGGCCTCTTCATAGGCGGCTTGGTCGCCGCTCTGGGGGAATTCGCCTTCGACCGCATCCGCTCCATCCCCATCAAACTTGCCATCGGCCTGATCTACGCGATCCCCGCCGGGATCGCCGGGTTTCATGCTGCAAAGGGTCTTGCCGAATTCGGCAGCGCAGGCGCCGGTACCATCACCTTCTTGTCCTGGCTGGGCGCGGTGGTCGTTGGAGGCACGGCCTGGGCGCGAGTGTCGGAAGCGACGTGGCTAGGTGTTCAGTCCCGGCATTTGGTGGATCGGGTCGACGATGAATCTGTCTGGCTCTGAAGTCCAGATCTTGCAGATGTATTCGTAGGGGGTGAGACCGCTGAGGGTCTTCAGACGTCGGGCGAAGTTGTAGGCATCGAGGAAGTCCGCGAGATGGCTGCGCAGCTGTTCGTGGCTGTCGTAGTGGTACCTTTTGACGGTCGCGTCCTTGATCGTCCGGTTCATCCGCTCGACCTGACCATTGGTCCACGGATGGTTCGGCTTTGTGAGCCGATGCTCGATCCCGTTCGCCTCGCAGATCATGTCGAACCGCATCTGCCGAGAGATGATGGTGTTCCGGTTTCGCGGCTGTTCGGCGAACTGGATGCCGTTGTCGGTGAGGATGGTATGGATACGGTAGGGGACGGCGTCGAGGAGGAGCTCCAGGAACTCCCACGCTGTCTTTCTGTCCGCCTTCTCGACC
>CAZJEK010000494.1:0-2750 GCA_964545005.1 uncultured Pirellulaceae bacterium | reverse complement strand
AATCGGATCGCAGGATCAAGGTCGGGATCGCAGGATACGGGCTGTGTAAATTCGGCGCTTCGTTTTTTTATCAAAACCATCCAAACGTCGAAGTCGTCGCGGCTAGCGATCTTGATTCGGAACGTTGTCGCAGTTTGGCCAAGGCGGTCGGTGCCAGGAAAACGTATCCGTCATGCGAGGAAATGATTAAACAGGATAAAGAAATCGAAGCCATCTACATCGCCACCGATGCTCCCAGTCATGCTCGGCTGTCCATCATGGCATTGAATCATGACAAGCATGTGGTCTGTGCGGTGCCGGCAGTGTTTGGTTGGGATGCCGAGGAAGAAGCCGAACAGCTGGTCGAGAGCGTCAGAAAAAGTGGCAAAAAATACATGATGAACGAGACGTCGACGTTCCACGCAGATCTTTATGCCAAGCGACAACAATATGCGGCCGGTGCCTTGGGCAAGTTGATTTACACCGAGGGCGAATACTGGCACGATGGCGTCGGCACGCTCGGCAGCTACAACCCGAAAAATGGCAAAATCGATGACCACGGCTGGCGTCGCGGTTTACCTCCGATGTGGTATCCGACTCATGCGACGGCTTACTACGTTTCAGTCACCGGCGGTGGTCGGCTGACCGAGGTTTCTTGCGTGGGGACACCGAGTTACTATCCCGTGTTCAAAAATCGGGACAATCCATACGACAATGTCTTTGGTACCGAAATCGGAATGTTTAAAACCAGTGAAGGTGGTTCGGCTCGAATCGGCGTCAGCTGGGACATGAAAAACGCGCATGGCGAACAGGGACGATGCTATGGGCAAAAAGCTCATGATCCCAAAATCATCGGTGCTCGCCCGCCGCTTCCGCCGGGCGTGGCCGGAGGTGGACATGGCGGATCTCATGGGCATCTGACCAACAATTTCGTGGAGTCCATTTTGCTGGACCAAAAACCCATCGTCGATGTTGTCGAAGCCCTGAACATGACCATGTCCGGGATCGTTGCTCATCAGTCGGCGCTCAAAGGCGGCGAATGGTTGAAAATCCCCCAGTTTTAAGCGTGAGTCTATAGGCTGGAGGAATCTGCCAAGAGGAATCTGCCAATATAGGTTTGGCAAAAAACTTCGCGGCTCCGCGCCTTCGCGTGAAATTCATTATCCTCTCGCGAAAAAAACTCATGGCCGAAACGCCAATTCGGTCATGCCGCGCTTGGAAAAACGAGCCACTAAATCGTCAACGATCTTGAGGAGCAAGCGAGCTGATGGTTTTTGGGCGAAGTAAGTCGTTCCAGTTTTCTTGACCCACGATCGGGATGGCAAATTGAAAAGCCTGGTTTTCCAATTCGGTTCCAGCAGCCTTGAAGCAATCATAAATCCTCTTTGGCGGACGCGGGTCTGGGGCTGACGGCACAAAACTCCGCAGGCCCAGTCTCAAACCGCCTTCACGAGGATGATCGACATGACGATGCAGGATGAACGCGTCGATCCCCGGAAGCTGGTCAACTTTGCGATAGGCCAGACAGTAGGCGGCAGCCTGAATCGATTCCCCTTCTGGACCATCAGGCGTGTGAAAGCCCTGTTCGCTCAGAATCACGCGCCGAGGCTTACCATCCAACAGAAACCGATCTTGTTTGAGGAACTCGGTCAGCACTTCCAGGTTTTTAAAGGTGACTCGTTCGGTGTCGAAGCGAAAAGTCGCCGATTGGTCTTCCCAGAAACGAGGATCGAACAGGTTTTCCGGGTAGGGATGGAATGCGACGTGCCACGAGAAATTGCCGCGAGCCTTGGCGAGTTCATTGAACCTTTCCAGAAATTGCCTGGCTCCAAAACATCGTTCGGGATGTTGTGATTGGAAAGCGCGATTCCAATGATGTTCCAGCGAAACGTATACTTTGGCCTCCGGATTGCGAGCGGCAATGATTTTCGCGAACGTTCTCACGACCTGTTCATACTCATCGACAAATTCCTCCAGGGAACGCTCGCCAGCATTGGCCCACCACCAGTGTGAGTTAACTTCATTGCCGACGATATAGCCGTTGACTCGCCCCTGCTTCGGATGAAGGCCGGAGTATCGTTCAGCGAGAAAATCGATGGTTGCATCCAGCCAGCGAGCACCGGCTTCGGTTTTCAAGTTGAATGCCGACAGGCGATTGGGGGCACGCTGGTCGTACTCCGGGTGCAACAACAATCGATTAACATCATCGTGTGCCGATTGGTAGACGAGTAGAATCAAATTGATGGTAATCTGGTTGTCACTAAGTTTGCTGATCTGGCGGTCCAGTGACTGGACGTACCGCTTGGAGAACTGAAACGATTGCCCGTTTCGGTTGTATGCGTGCACCGCAGCGGCATCATCAGAATTGGGCGAAATCAGCTGAGCGAGATTGACATTCAAGGCAGCGTGTTTGATACCCAGGGCAATCGCGTCGTCGACCAATTCAACCTGCAGTCCTTTCTTGCTGACCGACTGCGGGGTGGGATTAGAGCTGTCCCGGTAGAAGGGTTGGGTCGCGAGGGATTGGGCCGCCGTAATCAGGCTGAGTGCCGCAAACGCGATTATGATCAGTGAGACATGCTTCATTTGATGCTTGGATTATTCCCCGGTTAGCTGAAGGGATCCTATCGAATTGCTGGGTCGGCCTTCCGGGCCTTGTGATATTGGAGTGTTTCAAACCGGGGGTTGCCACCCCCGGCAATGGTTGTGCCGACCCTCCGGGCCTAAGACTTATCGCCACGCGACCCAATGTCTTAGTCAGCACGGTTTCT
>CAZJEK010000493.1:0-2782 GCA_964545005.1 uncultured Pirellulaceae bacterium | reverse complement strand
AAACCCGGCTGAAACACTTCAACGCCAGGGCTCGTCAAACCCCTAGACTCCGAATAATCAAGAGTTGCGAAAGAGTCGGTGTAGGTCGAAACTGTCAAATTAACGGAACCGGCCACACCAACCGTACTCACATCAACAGCAAAGCCGTCAAACGCGGCAACCATCCCATTACTGGAGTAAAACAAATCCCCAAAACTAGCAGAGCTACCCATCGGCGCTGAGGTAATTTCATACTTAAAGTCGACAAACCCCGCACCACCGCCAAACACAGCCCCGCCACCCAAAATACCGAGCGTGTTCGAGTAATCGACTGTTCGAGTGACCTCAAACCCCCCCACATCAAACGTAACCGGACCGACGCCGGAGATCGTGGGACCAAGCACCGTGACTCCGCCAAAATTATCAACAGGAACAGACACCAGCTCAGCTTGAGCTGAACCCACGCCCAGCACACAAAGCAGGGCGATTGACGCCAAAAAATTGCGAATCATGTTGCTTCTCTTTTTTCTTTTCTAAAACGAGTTCTTGGTTGCCGGATGAGCCAAGGCGCACACCTTGGGTTCGGCATTCCAGTGGAAGTGGAGTAGCTCGACTTGCGATTGTAGCCATTCACAATCTAAATACAAGCCAGATTCCAAACAAACCTCCCAATTCCCCCAAAACCCCAGACTCTCAATTTTTGCGGAGGTTTTCGATGATTTTGGCTCAAGTCGAGGCCGGAATTGGGTGTTGAGGTGGATAATTTTTTGGAAAATGGGTGGATGGATGGGGTGGTCGGGTTTTCCTGGCCCGGGTGATGAAGGGTTAATCGGGTTTTAGGGATGGCGGCCTTCATGGCAGTGGTTGAGGCTTGGGGTTTCAGGCCCTCCCCTCGCCTGGGGCTCGACCCTCCCCGCTGGGGCTCGACCTTCAAAGAGGTGGGTGTTGGTGTTGGGCTTTCCACTCGCTTGCGGATCGGGCTTGTATTGGAGGTAGCGCTCACTGGCTGACTAACTGCTCCTGCTGCCACTGGTACTCGGGAATAAACTCCTTCAATAACCCGCGAATGCTTTCGGGAGCATCCTCGCCTGCAGCCCGAAGTCGTTCGATGCAGTGCTGCACATCATCCAACACCAACTTGCGGTGCTTGGCGGCGAAGACTTTTTTGTGCGGCGTAGCGATCATCTCTTCTTCGTCGAAATACAACTCTTCGTACATCTTCTCGCCAGGCCGAGCTCCGACGAATTTGATGTCGATTGCGTTCTGCGGCAAGCCCGCCAACTCGATCATCTTCCGCGCCAGGTCGACAATCTTGACCGGCTGCCCCATGTCCAACACAAAGATCTCACCGCCACTACCCATCACACCCGACTGAATCACCAGCTGTGATGCTTCGGGAATGGTCATGAAGTAACGAGTCATCTCGGGATCAGTCACCGTCAACGGACCGCCCCGAGCAATCTGTTCCTTGAAAATTGGGACCACGCTACCGTTGGAACCCAACACATTGCCAAACCGGACCGCAATAAACCGCGTCGATGATTCCGAACCCAAAGCCAACACATAACGTTCGGCCATTTGCTTGGTGCAGCCCATCACGCTGGTCGGATTGACGGCTTTATCCGTCGAGATCAACACGAATTTGGTGACGTCGTACTGATCGGCCAAGTCGGCGACTTGACGCGTACCGAGGATATTGTTTTTGATCGCTTCGCCAGGAGAAACTTCCATCAAGCCCACGTGTTTGTGCGCGGCGGCGTGATAAACAAAATCGGGATGGTATTGCTGGAAAATGCCTTCCAAACGGTCGCGGTCAAGGATGTCGCCGACGGCCGGGATCAGCTGAGTCGATCGATGCTCGGATCGCTGCAGTTCGTTATGGATCAAAAAGACGCTGTTTTCGCGATGGTCCAACAGAATCAAGCGGGCTGGGGCAAACTTGAGCAACTGCCGGCAAATTTCCGAGCCAATACTGCCACCCCCACCGGTAACCAGGATCGTTTTGCCGGTCAGTTCGTCGACGATCCGATCGGTGTCCAGCTGAACGGGGGCTCGTTGCAGCAAGTCGTTAATTTCGATTTCGCGGACCGGGATGAAGCTGCTGCCCGGATTGCGATCGGTGGCTGAGGGGATCACGCGGGTCCGCAGACCGACGCCGTCGTAACGACGCTTCAGGTCGGCCAACTGGGGACCGGGAATCGAACCGGCGACCAGCCAGACTTCGGTCGCCTGATAACGACCAGCGACCTCGGGGGCATCGTGCGGATGTCCGACGATCGGAATCCCGGCTCGTTCGGACCCCTTTCTGAACGCGTCAAAGCTGAGGATGCCGACGATTTCGGTCGTTGAATGCGGCTGGCTGTTGATCTGATTAGCCAGCACGAGGGTTTCGTGGTGATTGGAGATCATCAAGGCCCGAGTAACGGATTCGGGGCGGCGGAAGCGGTTGATCAACCAGCGACCTTCCTGGCCCAGCCGCCAGCTGGACCGCACGAAACTGAGCAACGTGCCGCTGATCACCCAGTGCATGATCAGCACCGAACGGGGCACGGAGGGCTCCAGCAAGTAGGAGTTAATCACCCAGGCCACGATAAAGCTGGCCGCCAGCGGTTTGACGAAGCTCATCAAGTCCCGGAACGTGACGTATCGCCACCAGCCGTTGAAAGTCCGGAACACCAGGAAGGCGACCAATTGCAGGCCGACTAATACCGGTAGCGAACGCAGCAGCCCCTGGAAATGTGATTCGGGGATGGCGAAATCGAACCGCAGCAAGTAAGCCAGCACCAACGAAGCTGAAAAAACG
>CAZJEK010000492.1:0-2800 GCA_964545005.1 uncultured Pirellulaceae bacterium | reverse complement strand
GTTAAGGATATTTGTCGTCTTTAAGTACCTCTTCCAATCGTGTCTTTACCAGAGCCGTCTGTAAAGGCGAAACCGTCAGGACGGTTTGCGAATCCGAAAAATGACCGTGTTTTGCCAGCGACTATTAATTGGGGTTGGTCGATGCTTTGTCGAAGGCTGCTGGGGGCGAGGAAGATTCCTCCCCATAAAACTTTAACCTTGTGGAGGCTGAAAGGGATTGCCCGTTTCTTGTCCGGTGACGGCGGTTCCAGATTCGCGGCGCTGCTGTTCCCAGTCTTCCCCTAACGCACGGCGGCGAAACTCGAATGCCGTTTGCAGGACGTTGCGATATGGAGTCCGCCCAGGATAAGTGAAGATTCGCTTGGGGATCAGAATCTGCTGTTCCAGGCAGCCGATCACCCATGCCGATTGATTTTCCAGAAATACATCGACATCGCGCCAGTCGTAGAAAGAACCCGTGTGATGATTGCCTACAAACCAGCCGTCAGGCAACACCATGAACTGGAACGTTTGATCGGGGATGTTCGGCGGAGGTTTTTTGGCCGCCCGGTAATAGCGGCGAAACAGAAACCAGATCAATAAAAACGGAAACAGGGCGGTGATGACTGCCAGCAATGCTGACAACGGTGGTTGACGGACAGGTGAGTTATAGACATCGCTGAGTGCCGGAAGCACGACGATCAACGCGGCGATTGCGACCACGAATGCCAACGACATCCAGTTGGATGACTTGGGTTCCGGTGCGCTACTTGATGGGTTCGTACCGAGTGTGTTTTCATCAATCGGTCGAAACGGTGTCGCCATGGCGATTTCAAAATCAGTCGCGGTGTAAGTCAATTCCGCGACCAGGTCAGCACTGGCGGCCGCTGACTTGGCGGCGAACAGTTCTATGGGGGGGGCAGCGGGATCGGGCTCAGTTTCAATCTGGGCCAGGTAGCGTCGAAGTTCCTGCTGTTGCTGATCGGTGAGCAATCGTTTGGGCTCGAGCGCGACAAATCCGGAACGCTCAATTTCAAAAGCTCGGTCGGTTTCCTGCCACCGTTGAAAAAATGACCAGCGAGTTTCGAACTGGCTGTGCGAAATGACCTCCCGCCGAGTATCAGGCGAATAGAAACGATGCCGAGGTTCGATGTCGATCCGACGAAATTTGGGTCGCACAAAACGATAGACCGTAGATCCCATCGAAATCACAAACAGGATCGCCAACACAAATCTCAGGTTAGCCCAGTCCAGCCACAGTGTCATCAGTAAGCTGGGCATCAGGCAGACGGCCACGGTTAACGACAACATCCAACCGGTAATACGAAACGTCTGATTGAGTTCGTACCAGCGTTCGATTTCCCGTGGTCGAAACGTGACGGTCACATCAAACATGGGATTCCCGCAGCACTGATGCGATTGCGTCGGCCAGCTTCCGTCTTAGCGGTTGGGCACGTTGAAAGATTTCTCGTTGGGCCTGTTCGTACTCGGCGCGACCGGCGGCGGTTTCAATCCTGATGACCGGATACTCGGGATAGTCACTCAGGTCGTAAGGGCTGGCTCGCATGTCGATTCCCCGGGCTTCGAGCGCCAACAAAAAACAGTCCCGTAGCAAGTCGCTGCCAATCCAGGGCATGCACTTGTAGGCCCATTTGTACAGATCCATGTTGGCATGGATGCAGGCCGGTTGTTCCAGCTCCGGACGGGACTCGAGCGTCGGTTGGTGTCGATTCAGTGGCTGGGCATTGATGGCAAAAAAACGAAACGCGTCGAAGTGCGTGCAAGTCACTGGGCGCGTTTCTACCAGCCGATCAATCTCGGCCTGGGGTAGCCGCAAGGCCAATGTTTTTTCGTGGCGAATTTCCTGACCTTGATAAACCATGGCCCATTCATGCAATCCCAGGCAGGAAAAGTTGGGTTTCTGGTCCGAGGTCGCGTTCAATAAGCTGACGATCCAGTGCATTCGCTGACGCGTTCGCGAGTCGATCAACCGCCGATCGCAAATTAATTCATTCTCCGAGCCAGGGCAGGTCCGATAGTACCGGCTGGGCCAGTAGTCGGGCCGGCTGGAATCCACGGTCAGGCGAACATCGACTCCGGGGTGCCACTGTTCCAGCTTGGACGGTGAATACTGGTAGTAGATGAACAGGAAATCGTGAATCGGGTGCGATTGACCTGACCGCCGTCGTTGGCGAAAGGCATCGGTCCAGGGTTGCATCATGCGCAGATGCCGATCGGCAGCCGCTTGCCATTGGTTGATGGAAAGCGACTCCGTTGGCTCCGATGATACTGACACCGCGACCTCACCGCAGGGTAAAGAAGATTACTCAGCCGATTCGGTTTCGGCCGGTTCGACCACTTCGACGATTTCTTCCTTGATCTTCTGGATGAAGTGAGGCGGCTTGCCTTCGGGGGATAGCTCTTCCGCTTTCTTGGCGGCCGCACGTTTCTGGTTGAATTCGTACTTCGCGACCAGTTTCATGGCGTGCGTATAAACTCCCCAGAAGATTTTCAGGCGAACGACTTCCTCAGCCTTCTTGCGAGACTTGCGTTTTTTCTTCTTCTTTTTCTTTTTGGGAGCTTCGTCTGACTCGGCAGCCGATTTTTTGGTTTTGGTGGCCTTTTTCGCCGTCGCTTTTTTGGTTGCCTTCTTGGCAGCAGCCTTCTTCTTGGCCATGTTTGGTCAGTCTTACAAGAACGCGGTTTGAGAGTAAAACGCGTTATTGTAATGGGGATTTTCGATTTTGAATAGCGTCCAGCTGGATGGCCTGGAATCGTCTTGAGGCCAAAAAACCTTGGGTTTCTCTACTTTTCCGGTTCC
>CAZJEK010000491.1:0-2808 GCA_964545005.1 uncultured Pirellulaceae bacterium | reverse complement strand
CGCTTACGCCACCAGCCACCTCACCTCCATCGAGATCAACGCCACCCATTACCGGCTGCAGAGCCCCAAGAGCTTTCGCCGCTGGGCCGACACCGCACCAAAAGGCTTCATCTACGCGGTCAAGGGCCCGCGCCTCGTCACCCAGCAAAAGGTGCTCGCCGACACCGGCCGCTTCATCGAGCGTTTCTTCGCCTCCGGCCTCGACGAGCTGGGCGACAAGCTCGGCCCCGTCCTGTGGCAATTCGCGCCGTTCAAGCGCTATGACGAGACGGACTTCGCGAAGTTCCTCGACCTTCTACCGACGAGCCTGGACGGGAAAACGCTCAACCACGCGGTCGAAGTTCGCCATCGAAGCTTTGAAGACGCGGCGTTCGTCCATCTCCTGCGCGAGCACGGCGTCGTGCCCGTTTACGTGGACTCTGAAGACTACCCGTCGATCGCGGACATCACCGGCGACATCGTCTACGTGCGCCTTCAGCGGGGGAGCGACGCCATCGAGACGGGCTATGCCAGCGAGGACCTCGACAGATGGGCGGCACGTGCCGCCCTGTGGGCCCAAGGCGGCGCACCCGACGGCCTCCCCACAATCGATCCTGCCTTTAAGCCGGACACGCGGCCGCGCGACGTGTTCGTCTATTTCATTCACGAAGGAAAGCTGCGCGCGCCCGCCGCGGCGATGAGCTTGATCGAGCGGCTCGCTTAGCCCCGCGCCAGTGTCTTGGCAAGCGCGAGCAGCCCGTCGCGGTCTTCGACAAATCCGCCCGCAATCCAGTGTTGCTCGACTTTGCGCAGCATCGCACCCAGTGCGGGGCCGGAAAAGTCGCCGAGGGTCTCGATATCGGGCCCGCGCAACGGAAACACCGGGGCTTGCCATCGGGCGGGCAGATTTGCCGCTCGGCTCCAATCCGGATCGGTTGCGGAAGCGGCCCCGTCCGCCCAGGCGATCAGAACCCGAACCAGATAGCGCTCGGGACCCAGCGCGTAGAGCAAACGCTTGGCTGCGTCTTCGTTCGGCAGTTCGCCCGCGTGCGGCGCTTCCCCGCCCAACGACAGGACAGCCTGGTCCGCGTTGGACAGCCGGAACCGCGATGCGAGCCGCGGCCCATCGTCCGTGACGAAGACCGATAGAGCGGCGAGGCGCAGCATCGCGTCGGGTACGAATTGCTGCGCCGTCTCGATATCGATGAGCTTGGTTAGACGGGCAAGCCGCGGCGCGCTGCCGAGCACACCGCAGAGAATCCCGGCATCGTACATGACCGTGACCGCCTCGAGCGCGCGCGAGGCCACAAGCAGGCGCTTCAACTCGCCGGCGACGCGTTCGGCGGAAAGGCGGCGAAGTCCCTGTCGCCCACGAATGCAGGCGCTGAGGCCCGTTTCGTCAAACGGTCCCTTGCCGTAGGCGGCGTTGAAGCGGAAGAAGCGCAGAATGCGCAAATAGTCTTCTTCGATCCGGGCCTCGGCCTCGCCGATAAAACGCACGCGCCCGGCAATCAGATCCGCATAACCGCCGAGCGGATCGTAAACGGTGCCGTCTGCGCCCGCGTAGAGCGCGTTCAGAGTAAAGTCCCGACGCCGCGCATCCTCCGCCCATTCTCGCGTGAATATCACTCTGGCGTGCCGGCCATAGGTTTCCACGTCGCGGCGCAGCGTGGTGACTTCAAACGAAGCGCCGTCGGCAACGACCGTCACTGTGCCGTGAGCGATGCCGGTCGGCACGGCCTTGAGGCCCGCTTTCCGCGCGCAGCCCATGACCTGTTCCGGCCGCAGCGTGGTGGCGAAATCGATGTCGGAGACAGGAAGACCCAGCAGCGCATCGCGCACGGCACCGCCCACCGCCCGGGTCTGCTCGCCGTCCGCGGACAGGGCGGCGAAGATCCTGGCGGTTTCGGCCCGGCCCAGCCAAGACGCGTCCTTCAGCGACGGCGGCGCTTCGGCACGGTGCGGGTCGGTCTCGATCATGGCCGTTCATGCGGCACGCGCCTTTCGGCGTCAATCGATGCGGCCGGGTTTGATGACGCCGTCCTCGAGGACGGAGGGGTGGTAGGTTCCGTCGCGATCGCCGCTTTGGAACTGGATCAGGGTGCCCACAAACACGAACAGAAGCGCGAAGCCGAAAATCAACAACCACAGGATCGGTGCGGTATTGACGAGTTTTCCAGGTGCAACGCCCTTCACCCAGACCATGTAGGCCCCATAGATCAGAAAGGGCAGCAAAAACAAAAGAATATTGATCAGGACGATGCGAAGCATCGGCATTCCCCAAGAGGTCGTCGTTTCGTGTGGCTTACGCCGAGCCGGAGAGCATGGCGTCAGGGAGCGCACATCTACCCTGTTAGGCATCCGTTGGAAACGGAAAGAAGACGCCACCGCTCCACACGCCCGGTCCTTCGCCGGCATCGACCGCAAGATCGGCCAGTTCGTAGTAGACGGATCTTGCGAGCCGCGCCCGCAAGCCGTCCCGCACCTCCACATACGGCGCCCGTCCGTCATCGTCACGAAAGCCGATACCGTGTCCCGGTCCGGCCGAGACAATCTTGTCCACATTGGTGTGGAAAGTCAGGACCTGCCTCCGCCCCTTTCCCTCGCAGGTCATGCTGACGGCGATAAAGGGCTCGCCCTCGACCTCGATCGGGACCTTTTCCACCGGCGTGACGAGGTAAAAGCCGTCTGTTTCGCGCCGCAACACGGATGCGAACAGCTTGACGAGCGGTTTGCGTCCGATGGGCGAGCCTTCGTAGAACCAAGTTCCGTCGCGGGCGATTTTCAGGCCGATATCGCCGCAAACATTAAGCTTTGGCAATGATGGCT
>CAZJEK010000490.1:0-2834 GCA_964545005.1 uncultured Pirellulaceae bacterium | reverse complement strand
AACGCGTCGAATCCGTTGGCTTCCAAATCCTTGGGCCAATTATCGCGAGGCACTTTGCTAAGCGCTTCATCATCGCGAATCTGTTGGGCCAACGTGACGTATCCGAACGGATCGACAAACCAGCGAATATGCGCCGGGTATTGCTCGAAGGCGCTGTTTTCCATGACGGCCTTGAACGCTTCCCGTCCGGCCAACGTCTGAGCCGGCGCCAGCTTCTCGGGAGCAATCAGGTTCGCAATCATGGTGCGAAACACAACTTCATTGTTGGTCACCAGCATCCAGCGATCATTAACGATCGCTTGAAAATTGAATCGCTTTTTGCGAAACACCTGTGGCTTGTCAATCGTCGATTTAATGTAGGCCACGCCATTGATGGTACCCTGTTCCTGAGTAGCCCCCTGGTTGACCAATTCGGCGCTGATCTTGACCTGCAACTCCTTGGCGCGATCGACTGTTTTGGAAACATCCATCAGGAAAACCAACCCATGGCTTCCGGGAATCGGCTCACCAGCGTTATCTTCCGGCAGCACGCCCGCAAAACAGATCTCTCCAGAGTGGACACCGTGCAGATCGTCAACGTCCAGGCTCAGTCGCACGTTCTGGTCATTGACCCACTGTTTAACCTGAGCTTCGATGTTGTCGGCGAATGGTTTGAGCGATTCTTTTTCCAGCAGTCGTCCGAATTGGGTCGATTCAAACCGGCGTTCCAACTCGTTGGCGTCAGGAATGGAAATCCAGGCCTTGGTCGAAGAAGGCAGCAGCGTTTCCGACGGCGGCACGGTCGATGCAGCCGAAGCATCAGCATCCGCGGCTGGCTCTTGCTCCTGCTCGGCAACATCGTCCAAAACTTCGGTAGCGGGCTTTGGCGCTTCTTTGACATTCGGGTTTTCAATGGTGCTTTGAGCTTTCAGCACTTGACCTTGGACCAGCCAGACACATGAAAACAGCAGCAGGGCGACAATGGAACGTCTGACCACGGAATTCTCCTAAGGCACGAATCAAAGCAGTGTCTCCAGCGCGAGGATCGATCCCCCCGACACGGCATCTGAAAATGTATCGACTGTTTGGGAACCGGCAAAAACACCAAATTTGCTAATCGTCAAACTTTAACATCCGGCCCGCTGCCGTCATCCTATCGAATATGGTTCCGGTCGGTAAAGCCAAAATCGTGGTCGGAAACTGGTTATTTCACGGCAATTCGCAGTTCGAGACACCGCATTGGGGAATTCCTGATGGTCAGTAAAATGCAGATCAACCAAGCCCAACCCGTTAAGAGTACCTTCATGATTCCCAATATTCTGGCTGAGCGTTACGCAAACCACCAAATGAAAGCAGTCTGGTCCGCCGAAGGTCGCGTGATTCTCGAGCGTGAATTCTGGATCGCGGTAATGAAAGCCCAGCAACAATTGGGGATCGATATCCCTGACGAGGCCATCGCGGATTATCAACGGGTTAAAGACGATGTCGACCTGGATTCGATCATGCAGCGTGAACGGATCACCCGCCACGACGTGAAAGCCCGGATTGAAGAGTTTTGCGATCTGGCCGGTCATCAACAGATCCACAAAGGCATGACGTCGCGTGACCTGACCGAAAACGTCGAACAACTTCAGGTTTTCCGGTCACTGGAACTCATCCGCACCCAGACAGTAGCTGCCCTGGTCCAGTTGAAACGGCACGCTGAAGGCTGGAAAAATCTGTTCATCACCGGTCGAACTCATAACGTCGCCGCCCAGCCAACCACGCTCGGCAAACGGATTGCCATGTTCGGCCAGGAATTGTTGATCGCGTTGGACTCGCTGGAAAGCCTGATCGCCAGCTACCCAGTCCGCGGGCTGAAAGGGGCCGTGGGAACCCAGATGGACCAATTGAGTCTACTGGGTGGGGATCGCGAAAAATTACAACAACTCGAATCGCTGGTGATGAAACACCTGGGACTACCTCAACAGTTCCAAAACGTAGGTCAAGTCTACCCCCGTAGTCTCGACTTGCGGACTGTCAGCGTACTGGTTGAAATCGCCAGCGGACCTTCCTCGTTGTGCAAGACCTTGCGACTGATGGCTGGGCACGAGACTGCCAGCGAAGGATTCGCCAAAGGCCAAACTGGTTCCAGCGCCATGCCGCACAAGATGAATTCTCGTTCCTGCGAAAGAGTCAATGGATTCCACACCATCCTCAAAGGTTACCAGGCGATGGCGGCCGGCCTGGCTGGAGACCAATGGAATGAGGGCGATGTCAGTTGCAGTGTGGTCCGCCGAGTGATGTTGCCCGATTCGTTTTTTGCCACCAATGGAATGTTCGAGACGTTTCTGACGATCTTGAATCAAATGGATTGCTACCCGGCAGTCATCGCTAAAGAGAACCAGCACTACCTGCCGTTCCTGCTGACCACCACGATCATGATGGAAGCCGTCAAGGCGGGCGTGGGCCGCGAAACGGCGCACCATGCGATTAAGGAACACGCCGTCGCCACGGTAGCCGATTTGAGAAACGGTTCTGTCCTGCGAAACGATTTGATTGAGCGACTGGCTGGCGACCAACGCCTGGGCCTCAGCTCAGATCAATTACAACAGATCCTCGACCAAGCCGACCAGTTAACCGGCGCCGCTGAACAACAAGTCGACTTGTTCGCCAACACCGTTGATCAGATTGCTGCTCGTTATCCGGCGGCTGCCGATTACCAACCCGGCAGCGTGCTGTAAGAAGTAATCCGTCAACGCGAGTGTCATCGTTTCGATGGTTTTCGTGGCATGGCCGATTCGGCCGTGATGGAGGCCAAATATTGAACAGCGGGCGAATTCCCTGCGGACTCGGGCCAATGGCCCAAGCTACTT
>CAZJEK010000489.1:0-2859 GCA_964545005.1 uncultured Pirellulaceae bacterium | reverse complement strand
CAACGCTGCTTGTGTCGTTTGTCCCGATACTGACCTGGAGCACGCGGTTGATCGGATTATCGTGGGCGCTTTTTATCAGTCGGGGCAAAGCTGCATCAGCGTGCAGCGAATTCTGATTCACGATTCAATTTATGATCAAGTCAAATCGAAGCTGGTAGAAAAAACCAGGTCGCTGAAAGCGGGCGATCCCAAATTGGATGACACCTTCATCGGTCCTGTGATTTCCGAACGTGACGGAGAGCGTATCGAGCGCTGGGTTGGGGAAGCTGTTGCGGCAGGGGCCAATGTTCTGTGCGGAGGACAACGCAACGGGACGATGGTCGAAGCGACGTTGCTGGAAAACGTCCCTCGTGACCAGAAACTGTATCGCGACGAAGTATTCGGGCCGGTCGCGTTGTTGACCCGGTTTGACGATTTTGATGCGGCCTTGGATGAAGTCAACGATAGCAAGTACGGGTTGCAAGCGGGTGTCTTTACCCGGGATTTGTACCAGGCCCATCGTGCCTGGGACAAGCTGGTCGTGGGTGGCGTCGTGATTGGTGACGTGCCATCCTGGCGAGTCGACAACATGCCCTACGGCGGCGTCAAGGACAGCGGACTGGGACGGGAAGGAATTCGGTCGGCGATCGAAGACATGACCGAACCCCGCCTGATGGTCATCAAGAACGCAGCGGAAAACGGTTGGTAGGGTCTACCTCCAGCCCGCCACTTACAAAACCTCGGCTTCTCCGCATAAGTAGCATGGGCGATTCGGCCTGATCGCAGTGGAATACTGAAGCTCAGCCGAGCCTCGCGGCCTCGCGGCCTCGGGGCACTGACGGCTCTTGGCCCAAACGACTTTAGACTGACGTCTAAGGTCGCGGCATTTCGACGCGGTTATTGAAGTGCTGGGTGGTCTGGCTAACTTGACGGGGTCGTATCAGGCAAGATTTGCGGTTTGGTAGGGTTTCAGCGAATTTTCAATTCCGTGGTTGCCGATTTAACTTGGTAGAAATATTGGGGTCTTCTGGATAAAATGAAGAATCCTACATCCAGTGGGGCCGATCTGGGGGCTCGCCTTTTCTCCCATTTCATTTTGTGAGTCGTTTGTCCATGTTCCGGTGTGAGCTTGGCTGAAAGACTTCCGAGATCCGCTGAATCTTGTCTCTTGTAGGAATCCCAATTCCTGGAATGCAACTCGTTTACACCATGTCGCAAACTTCCACTGGACATACTGGACCGGCCGGACGAACGTATCGTCCCCAAGTGGTCGATGATTTCGTGGATGAAATGGACGATTTGACATTTCCAGTTGAAGGCGGAGTCGCACCCCAGTCCGGGGCCAACTACGAGACTTCTCCCACTGGTCGAAAATTTCGCAAACGCATGTTCTGTTTTGAATGCAATCGTGAGGAAAACCATAACGTGACCGGATACGGCCGCATCTCGTTTTCGTTTCTCGTCGGTTTTACGTTTGGACTGGTTTACCTGATCGGCCCCTATCGCTGCCAATGCTGTGGCAATCGTCGGTTGGGACGGTTCGATATTCTCAACGCTCGCTACTGGTATCGTTCGATTCGGCAAAGTTCGACACCGACTTCAGGTGCCAAGCGGCGGAGTCGTCGGAAATCAAGATCATAGAGCTTTCGGTCAGTCTGATTTCCGCAAACCGTATTTCTTGATTTTGCGGTCCAGCGTTGATCGTTCGATACCCAAAATTGAAGCGGCTTTACTTTTATTCCAGTTCATCGCTTTCAACGTGGCATCGACATGATCGCGTTCGATGTCTTCGAGTGAAAGTGGTCGGTATTCCTGGACGATCGTACCAACATCAAACTGCGATTCGCTGGCGGTCGTCAGATTGGTCAGCAGTAATTCATCCAGTTGAATGACCGGTCCACGGGCGAGAACAACAGCACGCTCGACAACGTTTTTCAGTTCCCGAACGTTGCCCGGCCAGCGATACCGTTTCAGTTGCTGTTGGGCTTGAGGAGAAAAGCCCTGGATTTTCCGCGCCGTTTCGTCATTGAACTTCTGCAGGAAATAGTCGGCCAGTTCCAGGATATCTTCCGGCCGCTTTCTCAACGGTGGTACGTCAATTTGAACAACGTGTAATCGGAAGAACAGGTCCTTCCGAAACGTTCCCCCCCGGACAGCATCTTCCAGGTTCCGGTTGGTGGCAGCGATGACTCGCACGTTAACCTTGATCGGCTTGCTGCCTCCGACCCGTTCAAATGGATGCCCTTCGAGAACGCGGAGGAACTTGGCTTGAATCGAAGGGCTCATTTCGCCGATTTCGTCGAGCATTAAGGTGCCCTTATCGGCGGCTTCAAACTTGCCGGCCTTGCGATCGGTTGCACCGGTAAAGGCTCCTTTTTCGTGTCCAAATAACTCGCTTTCGAGCAACGATTCGGACAACGCGGCACAGTTCAAGCAGATGAAAGGTCCACTTTTGCGGTCGCTGGAAAAATGAACAGCACGGGCGACGAGTTCTTTTCCGACGCCACTTTCTCCGCGAATTAACACGGTCGCTTTGCTGGGGGCGGCTCGGCCAATCTGTTCGTGGACCCGGAACATGGCTGGGCTGGCACCAACGATTTCGCTTTGGACTCCCAGTTGGCTTTGCAATTGATGGATCTGGTTTTTGGTTTTGGACAGGTCATCGACCAGTTTTTGTTCGCGGAACCTGGTCCGCAGTGCCATGCCGACGGTCTCGGCGACCGCCAGGGCGAATTCCAGATCCAGCGGTTTGAGTCCTTCTTTGGCGTCGGTCGAATACAGGTGCAACAGCCCGACGATTCGATTGTTCAGTTTGATGGGAGCCACAATCACGCTGGTGGCATGAATCTTTCCAGACTCATCGCGGACGCCGAGGGCACT
>CAZJEK010000488.1:0-2871 GCA_964545005.1 uncultured Pirellulaceae bacterium | reverse complement strand
CGTACGCGACCAGTTTCAAAACCCACCCAGGGAAATAGCCGTTTCCTGCTCGCCTCGGGATGGCCGGAGCGCGTGTAATACAACCCCGCCAGGCAGTTTTTAAGTTGCCAATGGTCGTCCGTCGCTCCGCGAGTTTCTCGACACCCTCCCGCTCGCGGGAGGGTCGAGCCATGGCGAGGGGAGGGTTTCGGAGTCCCTTCTCCGGCCCTGATAGGCCGACTTTCCCGAGGGAGAGTATCCAACTGTCGCTTCCAAAAAATTGTCAGCCCCGTTGTCTCGATGCGCATAAAAAAACGCCCGGTTGCCCGGACGTCTTTTTTGATTTTCAGCATCAATCAGCCATCAGGCCTAATTGACTGCATTCCACCACCAGTTTTCCGTGGAAGGAGCAGCCGAGCCACCAAGCTTGGACAGCGAACTGTCGATCTGTGCATTCTCGACAGCTCCCCAGGAATCGATTTGGACTCCACCGGAGGTCGAAATCAACCAATTGTTGGAGATTCGAATGAAGGTACAAACCGTGGCCACTTTTTGCGGAGCCGGCCCAACGCTTAGCGAAACGTTTTCGTTTTCGCCGGAGAGCGTGTTCAGGGTCAGACCCAGCTGCGACGTCATATCGTATTTCTTGATGATTGCTGCGACGACGGACAAGTCCATCAGGTTTTGCAAATCGCGGAATACGGGTTCGGCATCGGCCAATTCATCGTAACGCTCGGTCATCATGTCGGCCCATTGTTTGGCCAACCGATTTTGTTTGCCCGTTTGCGTTACTTTGCCGTCGGCACCATAGCGATTATTCTCAGTCAACGTTTTGACACCGCTTTTCTTGATTTGCCAAACCAGATTGTCTTCGGTTTTAGCCAATGGTTCGTAATCACATTCCATCCAGAACCGTGGAGCCGAACTCATCCGGCTGGCATTCGCTTTCTGAGCGATTTCCAGCAGGCTGGGGAAGTTCTTGATCGGTGCTGGATCGAGCCCCATCGAAAGCCGCTTCATTTTATAGTCTGCGGCCGCCAAAACGTGAGCATATCGGCTGTCCTGGGGAACACCTGTCAACGAAACAATCTGTGGCCCCATCGCCTGTTCAATCGCCTTTTGCATCGCAGGATTAAACTGCTTCATTTGGCGATAGATTTGGCGAAGGTTGCGATTGCCCTGTTCGGTGGGATCGATCGAAACCGAAATCCCCTCGCCAGTGCGAGCATTTTCGGCCGACTTCATGGCGACCATCAAATCGTCAATTCGCAGCGGCGGTCGGCCTGATTTGACACCGACAACCTGGCCTTTTGAATCCACTGTCAGACCTTCGGCAGGTCCGCCCAGAATGACGTCTTTGGTCTCTGGAGACGCAATGACGTACTCGACTTTTTGCAATCCAGCGAGAAACAGGATCTCGGACGGAACTGGTTTGCCACTCTCAAGTGCCTGGTTGTAGGCTGCTTCCAACCCTTTCAACGATACAAACCGCATTTCAGCGGCATCGGTATAGTCAGTATTACCGTGCTTGAGCGCCGATCGAATCTTCGCCAGTGATTCAGCGTCGATTCTGTCAGTGGCATTGGAAAGCACACCTTGGGCGTCGACATCGACACCACCAACGGCGTTACCGTTAAAGTTGTTGAAACCTCCGCCGAAGCCTCCACCACCATTATTACCACCGCCGCCGCCACCGCCGCCCGGTAGTTGAGCAAACAGTGCGGCAGGCAGCATCAATGCGATTGTGAGTGCGGCGGCTACCATTTTGGCAAAATTTGCCGGCATAATTGAACTCCTGAAAAAAGGCCTTGCCCCTTGGTTTCTATTGTATCGCCCAGACCACCAAGTTTCTGACCAAGATTAAGCGTTGAAGCGTCAAACGCTGGAAATCGAGGGCCGGAAACCGGTAAACTATGAATCAACGATGTAATCTTCAGACTAACCACAGCCCTGCCAATTAGCAAGAAAAACTGCGTTTATGTCACTAAAAGCCTATCATTTGGCCCAACGGGGTTAGCCTGAATCATCCAAGCATAGGACACTATATTTCGGGCATCGGATTCTGAAAGTAACTTTTTCCGTTGAAAAACGGCAAACCAGGCGGACACCTCCCGGCATGGGCAATCAAACACCTCCCAAAATTGCATATCTTGTCATCCGAGATGGCAAAAAATGGTCCGATGTTTTTCGCCTGATGCCCGGTAGATCCGTCACAATCGGACGTTCGCCAACCAACCAGATCGTAATCAAGGAAGATCAGGCCAGCCGTCAGCATGCGGAGATCTTTCTCGATGAAGGCCGTTGGACGGTTCGCGACTTGAACAGCCGCAATGGAACCGCCATTGGAAATCAACGTGTCACTGGGGACCACCGCTTGAAACCAGGCGACGTTATCTGGATTGCTGGCACGCAAATGGCGTTCGTCACCGATTTGTCATCCGCTTACGACCGCAAAGTATTTTCCCGCGTCGAAATCGGTAGCGAAACAATCACTGGCCTGGAGATCGACGAGTCGGACGACCAGGCCACGATGTCGGAAATTCCCATGGAAGAACCGACGCATATCACGCACCGAAGGCAGAGGACTCGTTTGCTCCACAACGACGTTCCGCTAAGTGACGACGATGGTGAAGCACAAGATGAATCCCGGTCCTCCAAAAATGCCACTCGACTGTGCCGCTTGGCTTTCGATCTGGCCAACGAAACGACGCCCCGGGCCATCGCCCGCATGGCGCTGGATTGCCTGTTTGAAATCACGAACGCGGACGCCGGTGGCTTGCTGATGCGTCCCAAAAACCGCCCCACGGCCGGCAACCCGGAAGATCTTGATATCCTGGCCTGGCGAAGTGATTCGCTGCCCGACTATCACCGCGTCTCCAAATTCCTGGCGGA
>CAZJEK010000487.1:0-2885 GCA_964545005.1 uncultured Pirellulaceae bacterium | reverse complement strand
CGTCCGTTTGATATCGATACCAGCACATTGCCCCGGCGCCTCGCGATGTTGCTGCCTAATGTGACATCCGATCCAGTTCGTCGGAATCAAGTCACATCCGATAGCTATGAAATTCCCATTTCCGGCCTGAGGACAATTTATGGCCCAACACGTGAAGCATTTGGGATCGTTGACATCTTGCGAGCCCGAATTCGGAATGAAGGCGATGCATCGTCGAATCCTTATTTCGGCCGAGACGCTTATGAACTGGACAGCATCGTTCGCGACCTGTTACCACCGGAAATCCTTCGCGGCATGAGAATGAACCTCAATCGTCCATTTGGAAATGGATTGGCTGGTGGGGGAGCAAGTAATTTTGTGGTTGATGATCCCAGTGAAATCAACGAAGTGAATTTTGATGACGCGGTTCACGGGAGCTCCATGGACCTAAATAATGATTTCCAACCTGGAACAAATGATCAGCTAGCAAGATTCCAATACGCCAAGTATTTGTATGTTCTGTTGCTGCTCGCGGGCGAGGATAATCTTAACGGCATTCCAGGTGTAACGGATGATGAACCATATCGCACCATGCTTGCGCAGTGGGCAATTAACGTGGTTGATTTTCGTGATCCTGATTCCATCAATACACCATTCGAATTCGATATCAACCCATTCAATGGCTGGGATGGTGGGGCGGATGGGGTTCTGAATGGTGGAGAAGGGCCTGCCAATACAGGGCTTACAGGCGACCGCCGATTGGTTTGGGGTGCTGAACGACCAGAACTGCTGATTACGGAAACATTTGCCCACCACGATCGGGCGCTGGAAGATCTTGCCGTTGGAGGGACATCTTCTGACGCGACTCCAGATGATTGGGATAGCCGTTTGTTGCCCAGGTCATCGGCCTTTATCGAGCTTTATCATCCATGGTCGCAGTCAATTAACCAACAAATACTACCGCCCGAATTGGCAAGAAACGAAGCGTCTCCAGTTGGCGTTGACTTGCAAAAACGAACGCCTGGCAATAATCCCGTTTGGCGAATTGGCGTCGAGCGAACTTTAACTGACACGCCGGCTTTCATTCGATCGATCTATTTCACCGATTTGGCCACTGATCCATCAGGTGTAACCGATGGCGGTGAAGAATTTTTTACGACGCTTAATTTGCCAGTAATCACGCCCGGTGTTCATGCTGTCGTTGGCTCATCCGGAAACAGCCAAGCGAGTGGTGGTGGCTACCGAACTACGTTTGGAAGAGTTATTGGTGGAGTTGAAGGTACTGCTGGAAGCTTGAATTTGGACGACACTCGTAGTATTACCTTGTTGCCATCGCTTAATTCAAATGATATTCAAATCGTTCGACGTGAATGGGATATTGCCAATTCAGCGATGGACGACATCGAAACACGTGGTGTTGCTGTCGTGATCGATTCCCCCCGATCCCTTTCATTGAGTGATCCTGGAGTTGATCCAACTTATGGATATCCTGCAAATCCAGGCGCAGATGTTGGCGATGGTTTTGCATATACCACACCCGTGGATCAACCGCTTGATCAACAATTCGGAGACCCAGCCGATTTGGCAGCTATTTTTAACAATGGCACGTTTGATGGGTTTCGATACGTCTACCTGCAGCGGCTGGCCAATCCTCTTGTCGATTGGGACCCGGTCATCAATCCGTACATCACGATCGATGTCGCCAATGTTGATCTGTTGGCTTTCAACGGGTTGACGAATGATCCCGACAACTCGGCAACAAACCCGGAATGGACTGATCCTGCGACTGCACCTGCGGTTTCAAATATCAATAATGGATCAACGGTTTTTGGTTCGACTGAACGAGGCGAATCACAGGTTGGCACCGATAAATTGTTGTTCCAAAGGGACTATGGAAATAGCGCAGGGGCCGATGATGTCGTCCCGGGATTCACGCCGGGTGATGACAGCCATCATTTCAGCTATATCTTCGACGAGTCATTTGGTCAAACCAACGACGAGTATGTTGCCGATACCGCCCCCTATTACGCGTGGTTAACGTGGTACAACCGACCCTACATGAATCAATATGAGCTGACTAATGTTCCATACGTTTCGCAGGAAAATCTGACACTTGCATTTGATGTCGATGATACGTCGATCTCGGATCTTTACGATCGAAATCCTGCGGTCGAGATGGAAGCTGTCAGTTCAGATTTTGCTCACCTTCCCAACTTTTATGGATTTAGCAATACCGCAATGCCAGAACATGCAAACTTATACCGTTTGTTTGATTTTGTAGAAGTTCCTTCGATGTTTACTGGAACGGAGGATTGGGCGAACCCAACGGATTTCGTAAATTCTCCGTTCAATTATTTCAGCAACTACCGCTATCCAGGAAAAGTCAACTTGAACACGATTCAGGGCAACGTGTTCAATCAGGTCTTTGGGACTTACTCAGGTGCCAGCCTTCCATATAACGTTTTTAATGACTCTCGATTTCGGACCGTTGGCGGCGCTGAGTTTTTCCGTCCCTATCGAAATACGGCCGAGGGAAATTTTGTTCCGTTGGCATCAATGGTTGAAGATAATGTTGACCTTGGCTTGATGCGGCGGAATGGTGGTACTTCGGTTTGCTTGTTTGACCACGAAGACATTGCAACTGCGAATCGAAACACCAGCCGCAGTGCCTACTTCCGGAATGCAATGCGGCAGCGATTGGGCAACATGGTCACGACCAAGTCCAGTGTGTTTGCGATCTGGGTGACGGTTGGTTTCTTTGAGGTTAACCCCGCAACCGGAGCTTTGGAACCTGGGCCAACCGGTGAGGGTATTGAAATCGGGGCTGATACGGGTGAAGCGCGGCGGCATCGAGGATTCTTTATCTTCGATCGCTCGATTCCAGTTGCCTTTGAGCCTGGTAAAAA
>CAZJEK010000486.1:0-2917 GCA_964545005.1 uncultured Pirellulaceae bacterium | reverse complement strand
TGGCTTGATTGACTCGCTGGTTGTCAGAGTTGGTTTGCAATGCCTGTTTGGCCTGCAGCAATCCAACTTGATCGGCGTACAGATCAGGCGAGTAAATCACCGCCAGTTCGTCGCCTTTACTGATTCGCGCGCCAGTGAAATCAACTTGGAGGTCTTCAATGCGGCCACCCACCCAGGCGGCTACCGTTGCTTCAGTGGTTTCGTTGTAGGTGACTTGCCCCAAGGCCTGTTGAAATTTGGGCATTGGCATGTTCAAGGCAGCAACGGTCTGGATATTTGCCAGCCGTCGGGCAACGGGATCAATCGTGACGCCGTACAGGTCCTTCGGATCGCCTTGCGGCTCAATTTTTTGCAGTTCCATACCGCAAACCGGGCAACGTCCAGGTGACTTGACGAACACGCACAGCATCGAACACGCGTATAACGCGTCTGGATCATCGTCGGACTGGGCAACCGATTGGCTGGCTTCGTCAAACCAACCGTGGTTCCGTTGCAGGTATCCGAATAGCCATGCCAAACCGATCACCAAAGCCACAGCAACAACGGGCTGGACAACCAGATTGAACCAATAACTGGTAACTCGAATGCCATTTCTTAGCCATTTCCAGCTGGACTGTGGCGAGTTGGAATGTTGGGAGTCCATGTGATTTCGCGATTGGAGAAAACCAACGACTGCGCAGGGGGAGCCTGCGAAAGGAGTCGACTGAATCGAGAGAGACTGCGCGCAGATTTCCAGAGCTAAACGCTAGCTGTTTCGGTGAGCGCGTACCGCTACGGTTGAAAAGAGTTCAACAGTTAAATCGCGACAGCAGAATGCACTTTTGCTGGGCTGATAGTGCAACATCAAAGAGGACGAGGGGGGCCACTTGTTGGCGGCGATCTGTTGCCAACCGCAGTCCTACCTGCGGCTGATCACCAACGATCCCAATCAGGACGACGTCCCAAGATTCCTGAATCGGCATCGACATCGGTGGCATCGTCGGTTCGTCAGACTCGCCGCAATGGCAATCAAAGCACTCGCAGTCAACTGCAGAGCGACTGCAGCAACAGGATTTGGCAGGTGTTGGCTTGGCCGCACAGCAGCTGTGTGTTGCCGGTTGTTCCGGATTGCAACTTTGACTGATGGCATCGGCAACTGGTGCAGAAAAACATCCGCAATCCTGGAAATCGCGATCTCCAACCATTGCAAACGACATCGCCAAAAGGGCACACAACGTGATGCCGATCGAGAGATGATGTTGTTTTGGTTGCAGACGTTTCATCCTGCTATTGTTCTAATTACATGGCCCAGGGTCAACTCCAGTATAGCACGCGCTATCAGCGAAGCAGTGCCCTGAAAATAGTGCCAAAACCACGTTTTATCGGGTGGAATCGGCCACTGGCTGTGCTGGCGAGATCGGTTCGAGTGTCCCGATCTGGCGGCTGAGTGTGGCCAGAAGCTGGTGTCGCTGGGCCTGAAGGTTGGCAATTGAGACGCGGTAGCGAAGCAGCGAACGCCAATTCTCAATCAGGCGTGTGAAGTCCGACTTGCCGTTGGAGTATTCTTCAATGGACAATTCCAGCGTTCGTTCGGCCTTGGGAACGATGTCTTCCTCCAGGAGATTTAGAGTAGAAGAAATGCTGTCCAACTTGGCAACAGAGTCAAACACTTCTGCGGCGATCTGATCCTGGATCGATTCTAATTCAACCGTTGAGGCCAACTTGGCTTCATTGGCCTCGCAAACTGCCGCTCGAATTCGCTGTTTGTTTACCGGGAGATTGAAGCCGATTCCCAGCAGCACGGCATCATCCCCGTTGGCCACCGGGCTGATTCCAGCCGACGATGTGGCAATCCAGTTCAGCCCCACCGTGAAGTCCGGTCGGGCCTGTAACTTGGCCAGGCAAACCTTCCGCCGATCGGCGCGGATTCTGGCCAACTGAGCGGTTAATTCCGGGCGAGCCAGAGTGGCCTGGGAAATCAATCCGTCGACGTCGGCCACTAGATCCCCGGACTCAAGTTGATCCAGCAATTGAAATTCTGTGTCGGGTGGCAGGCGGACCTGTCGCGCGAGCTGCGCGGCGGCGGACTTCTCCTGCTGTTGGAGTTCAAAAAGCTTGTTTTCGACTCGCGACTGCTCAATCTGAACGTTCAGCACGTCTTGCTGGGTTACGTCCTGTTGTACTTCGTATTGGCGTAAAATGACCTCTTCGATTCGAGCAAGCGATTCGAGATCCTGTCGAGTGATTTTGATGACCTCTTGCAGGGCCAGCACTTGAAAGCTGGCGACTCGAATTTTTTCGGCGACTTCCTGGCGGGCGCGTTCAAGCTCAGCTTCGGCGGCTTGAACCTCGTCGTTGGCGATCGCCGCGCGAGTCGCACGGCGATCGACGTCGACAAGTTTTTGATTGACGCCGAATGAGAATGCCTGGCGGCCGGCAGCGGTTTCGATTGGAGCCAGATGCGTCGTTGTATTGAGGGTGGGGTCAGGAAGCGCGAGTTGCTGAGGAATTCTAAACGATAGCGATTGGACCCGATGCTGAGCCTGTCGGATTCGGGGGTTGGTATCCAAACCCAACTGGACAAGTTCTTCGATCCGATAATCGGCTGGCGCGCCGGAAGAAGTTTCCACAGCGGCTGGAATGGCCAGTTCAGGCGGGGGTGAGCTCGCTAATTGCGCGTGGAAAGCAGCTTGCGGGGATCGACAGCCCGCCAGCGAGATCAGTGCCACGAAAATGCCAAAGTAGCGCATCAGGATTGCTTCCGACAAACGAAAAAACCGGTGCAATCTTCATCGCCGCAATATACCGTTGGTTCACAGTTTGAGCCACTCAATCTATCGAACGCCTATAACCGGCACAGTTTAACGCTATCATGAATGCAACTTGAAGATCAAGATCCAGGCGGGAACGAACTGAAGAAGACGACCAATGACGATTC
>CAZJEK010000485.1:0-2919 GCA_964545005.1 uncultured Pirellulaceae bacterium | reverse complement strand
GGTACCTTCGTCCATCAGGGGCCGCCGCAACCAAAGCCTGATAGCTATCGAGATTGGGACTGCACCGGAATCTGGTTGCTGGCCTATCAGATTCCTCATGGCAATCTTCGGTTGATGGGAAAGCCGACCGTTCCCAGCATGGATGCCGCGACCGCCAGACGTCTGATCGAAGATGGGCGTGGTTGGAGTAACAACGATCGGAACAGTTTCTACGATTCGCTTTCAACGGCTCAGTTACTGGAGCGATTGTCGAATTGGTCGCCGACCAATCGCCAGCGTGCCGCCGAGGCACTGGGACGACGGAAAGAGAATGTAACCCAACAGCTGGTCCAATTGCTGGATAAACCGGATCTGTACAGTCGTTACGGAAGTTGCCAGGCGTTGGCTTTTCAGCGCGGCCGCGGCGCTCCAGCCGTTCCGGCATTGATCGAAACCTTGAACGCTGATGATTTGTGGCTGCGGATTCTCGCTGCCGAAGCATTGGCTGGAATCGGTGAACCGGCAAAGGTTGCCGTTCCAATCCTGCTGGAACGACTGGCCAGCGGCGGAACTGATAATGATCCTCGCCAGATGGAACAACGTTATCTGTCGTTCGCGTTGTTCAACCAACGAGGTGGCCTGGTGGGCCGATCGTTGGAGGGAGTGGATCGTCAACAGCTACTTCGCGCTGTTCGGGCAGGTTTGCAAAATGAGGATGGTCGAGCCCGTAGCAGTTACGAATCCGTTTACACGAATCTGAGATTTGATGAACTGGAGCCATTGTTGCCTGCGATTTATCAGGCCATCGTCGAACCCGCGCCCAGTGGAATCATGTTTGCCGACGGCATTCAGACGGCGGGACTGGAATTGTTCGCCAAGCATCGCATCGAGCCTGGAATTGAACTGCTTGCCGATTATGCCCGGACCCAAAAACAGCATGGTAGTCAGAAACGGATTGTCAAAGTCATGCAATTGCTCGAAAGTTACGGCGCCCATGCGCAGCGAGTGATTCCAGAACTCGAGGCGACGGCCAGCTATTTTGAAAATGAAGAGCGGGACTTTCCGAAGAAGTTGAGCCTGGAAAAAGCGAGCATCGTGAGGGAGACGATCAAGAGAATCGCTGCTTCCCAGGAGCAGCCAACTTTGAAGCCGCTGGAACTTTAGGCGGCAACCTTCTTCGCCATAGGTTTTGCGAACGAGTTCTAACACCCTCCCGCTTGCGGGAGGGGCGAGCCATAGCGAGGGGAGGGTAAACGAAGCCAGTCACCGGCCCTGACAGGCCGACCTCCCAAGGGAGAGTGTCTGCCCGCCGGCAAAAAAATTTCTATGCACGCGCGGTTTTGTTTTTTTGTATAGAATTAACCGACGATCGCGGCGACGGCGATCAACCGACCAAAGACAAATCGTTTGCATCCGTGCAAGCTCATATTCAGACAGGATCAATCAAAGTGGATCTAGCAAAAATCAAGGCGGAATTGGAAAAGAAGCTCCACGAGCTGGAAGCGCGCTCGCAAGGCATTGAAGCCAATCTTTCGGCAGAGCCCGACGCGGACTGGGAAGAGAATGCCAAACAACATGAGGATGATGAGGTGTTGGACCAGCTGGGCAACATCACGGAAGACGAAATTCGACATGTTAAACTTGCGCTCAGTCGAATTGAAACCGGGGATTACGGTATCTGCAGTTCCTGTCAAGGAAAGATTGGCGCCGCTCGACTCGAAGCACTACCTTTCGCAACGCAATGTATTAATTGTGCCTGAGCGTGGTAGACCATCGGATTTCTTTTGCCTCTGGGCAACCCGTTTCGTTCCAGTTTTTTCGACTGGTCGAGGGGCGAGATTGGGAGCCATCGTTGCCAGTTAATCAGCGTCAGTCCAGAACACCTGACAGAACAGTAATTTGTTTGGGTCAGTTCGGGCACAATGCTATTCCGGGGCCAAGCCCAAACGTTTGGACAGATTGGCAATTGGCATCGAACGACACCTGACAGTCAAACGGCTCGTGACAGTGAAGTTGAGTACCATTTCCCAAATATACTCGTGAGTCACGACAGGACAGCTTTGAAAACTACTGACCTGAGAGCTTTCCAAGCTAAACTGTCCAAGTAAGTAGCCCCCCTTTTTTGCGACGGCAAAACACATGGCCAAGCGTATTTGTTTCTGGAATCGATGTGCCGCAGTTGCACTTGCATTCAGCTTGATTTCACAATCAGAGATTTTCGGGCAAGGAATTGGACTGGAACCATTTGAAGACGGCAATATTGTCATTTCAACCAGGCCAGGCTTTCCTGAAATCGCCAAGATCACCGAAATCACGTTTGGTGGCGAGATAATCCAGCAAGCTACAGCACCCGTGGTCGATGACTCTGGAACGGGCCGGGGAGTCGCCATCTCCGATGATGGTCAACTCCAGTTGTTCAACGGGACATTCTCTCCCAGCCTGTCGACTTGGGATCCGCAGGCTGAAACCTGGTCTCATGAGTCCTTTGGCGATTGGGGAATCCCCAATTCTGGGACTAGTGGGCGAGTGGCGGTCTTGGGAAACAAGGTTTACCTGACCCAGATGCAAAACGGACATTCCATTATCTGTTTTGACAAGGAAACAAAGTCTGTTGTCAGACTTCCGCTGCGGAGGCGCCCCGAGGATGTCACGATTGGCCATGACGGTTTCCTGCACATTCTTTCCAGTGATCGCTATGTAGATACCTACAATCCGGCAAATCTTAGTTTCGTGAGACAGATTGACTTGTCACCCATTTTGGGCCCGAGTTCCCTGTCCGGAATTGCGGTTGATCGAGACTCAAATATTTTTGTGGTCGATTTCGACGCACGGCTTTCCAAAATCAGCAGGTCTGGAGAGGTGCTGGCGACGCTGGTGGCTGAACCTGAGCGAACGCGTAATTTTTGGGATGTCGACATCGATGGCTTTGGCAATGTCATT
>CAZJEK010000484.1:0-2921 GCA_964545005.1 uncultured Pirellulaceae bacterium | reverse complement strand
GGGTAACGACAAGGGCTTCCGCCCCAAGCTATGAAAGACGGCCCCTCCGGGGCGATTTGAGTGCGATCCTCCTCGCTGGCAACCCAGGTTGCGGGGCGAAAAGCGATAATGCGCAACCCCTAAACTTGCGCTTCGGGCTTGTACTGGAGGCACCCGGACGAGCCGGGCGATTTGAGTGCCTCGAAACGAACCCCGCCCACTAATGATCCATATCAGTGGCGACTGGTTCCATCACTTTGGTGTTACGCTCAATCGCCAACACCGTGGTTCGTTGCTGAGTCCCGTTGCGATTCGCGGCAACGACTGGCAACACCTGGCGACGCTCAGGCAAATCAACGCGGATCGCGAACGACCCGTCATGTTGCAACCGAACTGGCTTGCCACCGACGGTCACCGAAGCTTTCGGATCCGTCGTGCCGTAAACGATCATGTGGGCATCGACCTGAAAATCAAAGTCGTCGCCGGAAATGTTGATCGCCGATCCCAGCCGCTCAAAGGCTGGAGCGTAAACCGGTTGCTGGGATTTTTCTTCCAACACCGACTGCAGTTCAGCCGAAACCGTCTGCTCGTCATACCCACCGCTTAATGCGTAATACTTTTCCACGTCGTTGGTAATGTCGGTCCAGTGCTCGTCGATTTCAGCGCCCTGCTTGGTCGGCGTCGTGACCTGGTTACTCTTGGCAATCAAGTGGAACTTGCCGTCAGGCGTGGCATAACCAATCGCCAGTCGTAAATCCTTACCTTGAGCCTGGTTCTGGATGTACCAATTGTTGACACCACTGTGGATCTCGATCTCCTCGATCACCTCTTCCACAGAATTGGTATTCCCATCGCTGCTGACTTTCATCACTCGCAGCACCGGTTTGGCTTCATGCCAGCTGCCGTTGAGTGCAACTTTGACTCGCTGGACGGTCGACCGAGTGACTTCCCAATAGGCTTGCAGCCAGAACGCATCGCGGACGACCAGAATCACCCGATCCTTTTCTGGAGCCTCGGTCCGCTTGCCCATCTGGCCGGCCAAGGCCAGGTTTTTCTGATTTTCTTTCCGCTGCCGGTCTCGTCGCAACTTGGCGGCAATCGCCGACTGGCTGGACGTTTTCGATGACTTGGACTTGCTGGTGGTGGCCTTTCGCCGGGGAGAGGTGGCCGAAGTTTTCTTCTTCTCCTTATCCTTGGCCAATTTAAGGAGAGCTTTTACCAATTGCTCTTTCCTCATCGAGTGCCAACCGGGCACCCCCTTCTTTTTAGCCAGTTGAGCGAGTTCCTTGGATTTTTGCGACTTGAGCGAGGCTGCCGTGATCAAAATTTCGTCTCCAGCTGGCTAACCAGCAGTTAAAAGCGGCGTCGGAAAACCGAACGCACGCAACTTCCCGTCAGCAAGCGTCCTGTGCCTGACTGGAACACGTGTTTCTGACCGACCTCATGTCAGTCGCCTGTGCCAGAGTCCTGGCGGGGCCGAAGTGGCGGGGGCCCAAATGTGATCCACCAGCGGAAGAGTAGGGCCTGAATTCAAGCCATCCGTATCGGGTTGACCACACAGCCGATATTAACCAATGACTCGTTAAACTCCAAACAACCAGCCGCCATTTCAATCCTCATTTGAGGCCGCAAACCCCTGCCACCAAGTAGTTTGTAACGACTGGGCAAGCTGCGAGAACCAGTTTTGCGAAATTTTGAACTGAGCGATGACATACACAATTTTGGCACGCCAGCAGCCATTTTGTTAGACAGGCCACAGAATGAATCGCCCCACAAATCAGCTTCAACGCGATGTTGAAACTCGCGAGTTCCGGTCCGCTAATTGAATCCCAATAATCTGTCGCCCACACAGAACAAGAATATTTCTACCTGTTCCCACCGTTGCGATCATTACCCAATGACCTCCCTCGACCACCAGTTAGCCGAATTTCGCCGCCAAAAATTCCTTGCCACGCCGATCGCCGGGGCCATCGCCTGGCTGGGTATCGGGATCGGCGGACTGGTGTTTGAAACACTCTTTGCGAAATCGATGAGCGTTTTCGTTGGTACCGGAATGATCTTTTACCTGGCATTGCTGGTTGCTCGCTTTACCAATGAAGACTTGTTGGGCCGCCGTAGGGAAAAGAACCTGTTTGACCAGTTCTTTCTGCTGACCGTATTCCAGGCCGTTGCGGTGTATGCGATTGCGATACCGTTCTTTTTGGTTGATCGTACGTCTCTGCCGATGACCGTTGGCATTTTGACGGGGTTGATGTGGATCCCGTTCTCAGGGTTCGCTGGCCATTGGGTCGGAATTTTTCACACCAGTGTGCGAACCGCCGCGGTGTTGACGCTGTGGTATCTATTTCCCGAGGCCCGGTTCATCGCGATCCCTTTTGCGATTGTTGCGGTCTACCTGCTGACGTTGCCCATCCTCTGGCAGCGCTATCGCCGGGTGCGCTCCGATCAGCATTGATTCAACGTCCCGGAACCAAACCTCCTTTGGCAAGAGCAAGCAATTGACCGTCGCCAAAGCAACTTGCACTGCTCCAGCTGTAAGCGAATGTATCACGTCAAATCGGCGCGGGTGTACCGCGATCAGAAAAAGTAAAATTGCTGCTCGGCACGGCGGCTGTTATCGATAGCGCCAGTCGACGTGCCCGCGATAAGCCATCGTTTTGAGTTGATTGGCGCTCGTGTTGAATTGTCAATTGACTCGTCTTCTGCAAAACGCATCTTGTTGATCATGTTTATCTTGTCCATCCTGTCCATTTTTTCCGACCCTTGCTCAGCAAGGACAGCGTACGCAAGATTCACCTGGAAGTTTGAAAGGATGTTCAGGATCAACCAGATTGACGAGATGCTCCCTGGTAGTGGATCCCTGGCAATACGAATCGGTGATCGGAAGACTTTCGCGGAGAGGCTGACATTTTTTGAGATCAGTGTTGCGAGTTAAAAAAATG
>CAZJEK010000483.1:0-2933 GCA_964545005.1 uncultured Pirellulaceae bacterium | reverse complement strand
TACCTATGCCGGCATCGATGGTCAGGCACAGCAGGCGTGATTCGGGATTGATCAGAAACCGACCGCGATCGGGAACTTCTTTCCACTCGCATCCGGTCGGCATTTGATGCCGGGCAAATGCAACGTGATCCTTTTTGCGGACTTCGCGGGCCAGCGCGAAAAATTCCGGCTCCAGGCATTTCTTGGCCATATTTTCAGGGCCTTCCAAGTACCAGATGCGTTGATCCTCGATCAAGGGAGTTTGAGTTTTGCCGTGAGAAAATTCAAGCATTTCACAAGTTGGTAAGCAGCAGTTGGATTAGTCGTAATCAAGCGATGTCAATTCCTTCCGACCATCTTATCCGAACCTAGCCGATCGTTTCACCGTTGCCGCTTGCAACGCTTTACGCTGCTGCAACGCTTTATCGAAATCGAGTTTTTCGGGATTCCTGCATTTTCTTCACTTTGACATGCCTTTACTCCATTGAGCACACCAGTGATTGTCAATCAATCGGGCCAATCCTAGAGAATATGAACCACAAAAACGAACAACCAAAGTTGACCACGAACACACTCTCGAATCTCGATTTGGCAGGGAGGCCGATTGGCCAATGCTGTGTTTGCGGGGTGAAATCTGGCAGCCGAACTCGATTCAATCGGCATTGCGCTCGCTGTCTTGTGCAGACGGAGTACATGGCAGTCACGCTCGAGCCCAAACTCATTGCTTCTGGTATCACCAGAGCTGTCATGACCTATCAACTTGGTCGTCCGTTCGTCTATTCTGAAGGACCAGGCGGAGCAGCTTTCGACTACGTGGATCATTTCCGCAGCTCTTTTGTCCAATGGCGACTGCCGAAAACTCTCGCGTACACCATGAATTCCAATGAGTGGTTTCCCGTTTCGCGCGAACACTCAATCGGTTCGGACCACACAGTTGAGACCTTGTTTCCGGTTTCCAGTATTTTTGGCGGCTGTGGTCCGTATATTTCCGATTCCTTAGAGTTTCGTCAACTAGTCTCGATTCTTGGCAATCCAAATCATCCGAATCTGAAATTGGCTCTCGCAAAGAAGTTCATGAAACAGAGCAAGCGGGCTTTTATGAAACAGCACCATCCTGATTCAAATCCAAACTCAGACGCTTGCCGATTCTCAGCGTTTGTTGAAGCTTGGGATTGGTTGAAGGGGCGAATTGATTCCAAGCGGCTCGAGGATGTTTCCGTTTCGTCCGTCGAGGGCTGGCCAGCCTATTGGAGTTGGTCTTGCGAAGACGGTTGGATTCCTCCGCTGGCGGACCCGTCCGATGAGCTGCAGATTATTCGTGATTTTTGGAAAAGCCTTGAGTTTCAGCGGGAACAACAATGGGCAAGCATCTCGGAAATCCTTGAATCGCTATTCAGTTAAGCAAAATTCAGCTTTGGCGTATGAAGCCTTTGCGAAATACCAAATCTGACCGTATTTTTTCTATCAAAAATTGACAACTGCAAACCAAAGGAGATGATTCATGTCCTATCAATTTCCACAATCAAAGTCGAAGGTCCCGGAATCGAAAGAAGGCCGCCATGAGGTCCTTGAGAGACTAAATTACGAGATGCTAGGCGAGTTTGAGGAGAGTGCGTCAGCGGATAGGCTAATCGCAGATGCTCTTTCTATCTACTCTCATGATCCATCGGACGGTGAAGGGGCTGGCTTGGCTATCGCAGTACTCGCCAAGGCGTTGGATTTTTCCGGATCTGAAGACCGTGCCGATGCCGTTCTCCACATGATTGAGAATATGTATCAGGATCACGGAGCGACAGAACTGGTGCGGGATCGATATGGTAAGGCTTTGAATTACCTGATCGATGATTACCCCGGCAAGGTAGAATCTTCGATCGCAAAACTGGAGGAACTGTACACCAGAGACGAATCAAATGTGCAAACCGCAACTTGGTTGGCATCAGGTCTCGACGCTGGCTTGCAGAAACTGGAAGGATCAAATTCGGCAGACTTGGATCACCTTCGACTTTTACACGAAAAAGCGAAACGAGTTGCTCAACATCGGTAGTAGGTCACTATCGCATTTTTTAAGATCTTGTGGTTTTGTAGCCCATTGTTTCGTTGCAATCCGGTGCAACGACCATACGGCTCGTTTTTTCAAGACAACTCGAGGCTGAGATCCTCGAGCTGTCATCAAATCAAAAAATGCAGGCCTGGAACGATATCGACCCGAGTTGCAGCCTAATTGGATCGAACGGCCGGTACATGCGACTGCTGGGATTCAGTTTTCATCCGAACGAAGTGCCCTGCTGATCACTTGCGTCGACAATAGCCTGCCCCGGTTGGTCGTGGCTGAATTCGGCCACCAAAATTCGCAATGCATCTCGATGGTCGGGAAATCGTTTCCAGAACGTTGTTTACCGGAAACGCTCACGCCACGTGGGACCATTAGTAACGGTAGCGTCCCAACGATCAGCGGCGTAATTGTCGGCGCCACAAAGATTGGTTACGGTCAGCCCTGGCGACACGAAACCCATAGTAGTGGCTGGCGTCGACAGGTTGGCCCCTGCCGCGAAGCACACAACGTAAGCCCGAGGCGGTATTGCGGAAGGTGCCACCACGCAAACAACGAGCCGATCCAACCAATTCCGCGAGATTTTCATCATCGCGGTTTTTGGAAAACCAATTGGAACACCATTCGTAAACGTTGCCATGCATGTCGTACAACCCCGACCAAGGGAGACGTTGCCCAACCTCCACACTGGCCCAGTGATCCTTCAGTTCAAACACCGCATATTTCAATAAATCGGACTCTTCATTGCCGAAACACCATTGGTAGGGATCTTTGACTTTTCCTGGGCGGCCGCGACAAGCCATTTCCCATTCGTCAGAGCTAGCGAGCCGCCCTAAAAAAAATAAAGTAGCCGACCAGGCATCGTACCAGTTGATATTTGCCGCCGCACACCGCGCTCGTGCAA
>CAZJEK010000482.1:0-2961 GCA_964545005.1 uncultured Pirellulaceae bacterium | reverse complement strand
GAACGCGCTCGGGCAACACCTCGCCGCGCAGTGCGGTGGCGGGCAGCGCCAAGAGCCGCGCGTGCAGCGCGGCGAGGATGGTTTCGCGAGGGGTGGGCATTTCTGTCACGCGACTCCGCGCTTGACGTTTGTTTCGAGGGTGTTTGGATTAATGAAGGCCGCGCGGAACCAAGCGGTGGGAGGAAAGATGCTGCTTGATCCGCATAGACTCGAAGAACAGCTACGAGCGACAACAGCCATCGATGCTGCCGTCCGCGACGCCTATTTGACCTTTGCCCATGCTCATTTTCGTGGCGGGACCACGGTGCGCCCGGCCGGACATGGTTACATAGAACGAGAACTTCGTTTCGAAGCCAAGGGCGACTGGCTGTATTCAGCGGTCCTGAATCAGAAGTGGGTCCTGTGGTACTTTCGGAAGCCTGCCTTGAATGCAGGGCTTATTGATCCGGGCAAGACCAAAGAGCGCTTTCCCGCTTCGGAAGAAACGTCACGCGGGGAAATCAAGCTTCGCGTTCGTAGTTCGCCAGAGGCACTTGCTGTGTTGAAATGGGTGGGCGCTGAATAATGCGCTCCGTCGAGCGTCCAGCGGTTTCTTCCAATGGTTGCGCACTCATCCAAGCCGCCCCTCAACCCAATTCGCCACGATCAGACCCGGCACGCTGTCCAGCGCCCGCTCGGCATCCCGGTCTAGGTTGAGCCGCTTCAGCAGCTTGACCTGCGGCACCAGCAGGAAGATCGGCACCGTCGTGCGCCCGCGGCCAGTCTTCGAGCGTGACGCGACACCGAGCCCACGTAGACGAAGCGGAGCCGCAGCCCCCGGCGGCGCTCCCATTCGCCGGGGGTGATCCTGCCGCCGCGCAGGCCGCGTCCGGCGGCTGGCGTCGGGATCGCAAGCCAGAAGTTATCCGTCTTGGTCAAGGGGCGGTTTCGGTCCATGTTCGGTCATCCCTGATGAGAGCGTTGGCGAGGATCACGAGCTTGCGCATGATGGCCGCGATGGCGAGTTTGGCGGGTTTTCCGGCATCGACGAGCTTGCGGTATGTTTCCGCGAGATGCAGGTTGTGGCGGATCGCGACGAGCGCCGGCATGTAGAGCGCGTTGCGCACACCGCGCCTGCCGCCGCCGATCTTCGAGCGTCCCTTCCATTTGCCGGATTCCCGGGTGATCGGGGCGAGCCCCGAAAGACTGGCCGCCTCCTTTGGCTCCATCGTGCCGAGTTCCGGCATCTCGACGATCATGGCGATCGCGGTGACCGCACCGATGCCTGGGATGGAACCCAGGATCTCCTGGCGCCGAGCAAGCGCGGGCTCCTCGGCGATGAGGCGCGCGAGCTCGGTGTCGATCTGCTCGAGCTGGTTGTCTACCTGCCGCAGGCGGGCGCGGAGCTGAGCCAGGACGACCTTGTTCCGTGCCGCCTCCAGACGGTTCCGGCAGGCAGTGCGATCCTTGTTCAGGGCGCGGCGTGCGATGTGCAACTCGCGGATTTCATGCATGGTTTCGCTGCGCACGGGCTTGGCCTCCAGTTCGAGTACCGCCCCCATCCGCGCCAGCATGGCGGCATCGACGCGATCGGTCTTGGCGCCCTGGCTGACGGCCTGCGCGAAGCGGCGGGCCCGCGTGGGATTGACCTTGACCAGATCATGACCGGCCGCGCCCAGAGCAGCCTCCAGATCGCGATGATAGCGCCCGGTCGCCTCGTAGACGATCCGGACCGGCGCCTTGCCGATCCAGCGACGCAGGGCGGCCAGTCCCGCCTTGTCGTTGCCGAACCGCTCGGGCCTGCGATCCGAAAGCCGGTGGATGTCGAACGTGTCTTTGGAAATGTCGATCCCGATGGTATCCTGCATCGCCTTTCGTCCCCTATGCTTGTCCTGCGGGGCAAGGGCGAGCCTTCCCCATGTATCCGTTCAGGTCATGCGAAAGGCAGGGGCGATCCAACTTCTGACCGGTCCGAGAGACCACCGTTCTTCCGATCCGTCCCCCGCCGCTCTCCGGCATGTGTGAGGTGCCGGAGAGCGGCTCCCGTATCGCACAGGAGCCGGGAGATTTCTTAAGACAACCCGTTCTTCGAGCGGATCAGCGGGCCGGTATCATGCGCGCCGACGATCACCGGCGCCTTCGACCAGACCAGTGCCGCCGCATTGAGGCTGGTCCTGCCTTTCGGGAACTGTTCGGACCGTATGGTGCGGGCAAGCCGTGCCCCGAGACCCGCGCCGGTGATCTGCGCGCGCCAGGCGCTCTTGAGGCCGGTCCCGGCATCGCGCATCGCCGTGGTGACAGCCTTCTCGCCCGCGCGGGTCTCGGCTGCCATGATCCGGGCGATATCGCCGACGATGCTGACGCCGAGTTTCATGCGGGCCTCAGATCCACGGTCCAGACCAGCCGCTCGCGATCGCGGACGGGCTCGCCCTGGATGAGGAAGGCGTCGCCGCCGATCTCGATGCGATCACCGGGACGCGGGTTCGGAACCTCGGTCATGCGCAGGTCGATCCGCGTTGTTTCCGACCAGAGCCGCGCCTCGCCGAAGTCGGTGATCGCATCGGCCCGTCGGGCGACGACGCGCACCGGAACGGGCGCACCGCCATCGGCGACGTAGACAGCGTCCCGCCCGATGTTCGGATCGGCGAAGAGCGCGCTGACGGCGGCGGCGAAGGCGCTCATCAGAAGCTGCCGTTGAGCCGCACCCGGCCGATGGTATCGGACGCACCGCCGGCCACGGCCTCGACGGCCACACCTATAGCCGTGTTGTCGGTCGAGACGGTCGTGGTGCGCTTGTTGGTATCGTCCCAATAGACCTTTGCGCCGACGGCCCAGGCCTGGCTGCCGACCTTCGTCAGGTCGAAGACGCCGACGAGCGCGGTCTCGACGGGCTCGCCGCTGGCGGCGGTGCCTGCGGCCACGCCAAAGATGGAGCCGACGAGCAGGCCCTCGCCAGAGGCGACAGCATAGGGGGCGGTCAGG
>CAZJEK010000481.1:0-2968 GCA_964545005.1 uncultured Pirellulaceae bacterium | reverse complement strand
ATCAGGATTTTTCACATATATTGAACGTTCGATTGAGAAGCTCGATCTATGTGTAGAAGCAAGTGAACAATTGCGTCATATTCCTTTGTGGTGGGCAAGTATTCTCGCCCGTCATTTGGTTGACGATTTGTGGGATCGAAGCTTGCACAATCGGCTCCCGCCAGAATCACCAGACTTCGACAATTGGCCAGAGTTAAGGAAACGTTTCATTAAACTGGTGACAGCACGCCAGATCGCTGAAGTTGATCTTTGGCCATCGCAGTTGGAAGCAGCAAAAAGATCGACCGATGAATCGGACAGCTTGGTTGTCGCGTTGCCAACTAGTAGTGGTAAGACCAGAGTTGCTGAACTTTGCATTCTTAAATGCTTGTCCGGCGATCGGCGAGTCATTTACGTAACTCCGTTGAGAGCATTGTCGGCTCAAGTTGAAGGAACGCTTGGCCGGACCTTTCGTCCGCTCGGGTTTTCAGTCACAAGCGTCTATGGGGCAAGTGGCGTCGGGGCTGACGATATTTCAACGATGCGGTCTGCAAACATCGTTGTTGCGACACCAGAAAAACTGGATTTCGCCATTAGACAAGACCCCTCCGTTTTGGATGATGTTGGCCTAATCGTTCTGGACGAAGGCCACATGATCGGGTTCGGTGAACGTGAAATTCGTTATGAAGTTCTTGTTCAGCGACTTCTTCGCCGGTCAGACTCTGGCTCGCGACGCTTAGTTTGTCTTTCAGCGATTTTTAAAGAAGGGGATGCTTTTGATGACTTTACTCGCTGGATTCAAAACTCCGATGATCCGAATGCAATTAGCTCGAAGTGGCGGCCAACGCGGCAACGTCCTGCCGTAGTTTCCTGGCTAACATCGTTTGGTCGTCTTGAGTTCCTGCTCGACTCCACCGCTTTCGTTCCACGTTTTATTGAACAGGAGGAACCGATACGTCCTCGGCGCACCGCGTTCCCCAGAGATGCCAATGAATTGTTAGTTGCGGCTATCAAGCGATTCCACCGTGACGGGCATTCTATTTTGGTCTATTGCCCCCTGCGTGTCTCAGTTGAAGCGTCGGCTAAAGCGATTCTCAACTCGGCCCGCCAAGGACATTTTGAATCAATACTCGCAGGCACCGATTTACCTGAAATTGAAAAAGCAAAACGAATTGGCCGCGAATGGTTAGGGGCTGACCACGTTGCCGTTAAGGCTCTGGATTTTGGAGTCGCTGTTCACCATGGCCAGTTGCCAAGGCCGTTCTTATCTGAAATTGAAAACCTGCTTCGACGGGAAGTCTTGCAAGTTGCAATTGCATCACCAACGCTTGCTCAAGGAGTTGATCTCTCATTCAGTGTTTTGCTTTTGAAATCATTAAAGCGAGGCAGAAACAGCATTTCTCCCAAAGAATTTGCTAACGTTGTCGGAAGGGTTGGTAGGGCATTCGTTGATATCGACGGCATTTATGCGTTCTTGATTCACGAAGACAACCCGAGGCTGGTTGCGAGAAAAACCCGTGAATACAAACTACTGGTCAACGACGCAAAGAACCGAGAACTTGAAAGCGGGCTATATCTGTTGATCCGAGTTTGTATTTGGATGCTAAAGGAATACCTGAATGTGACTAACGAGGCACTTATTGAGTACATTGTCAATCAACAGCCTGCGATTGAAGCATTTTGTTCTAGAGATTCAGAGGAGGCCTTGGCATTGAAAGAGAACTTGGCAGATCTTGATGCTGGAATCCTTACCCTGGTCGAAAATCATGATTGCAATACGGAAGAAATCGCGGACGTACTGGATAATGCACTAAAAAATTCATATTGGCGAAGTCGGTTAGCGGTATTCGGTGGTGATGTACAAGAACTGCAGGAGTCGTTTATCAAGTCCCGAGCCCAATGGGTATGGCAGTCAACAACCAGCCTTCAAAGAAGAGGGTTCTATGCGGCGGGAGTTGGTTTGTCTGCCGGCACGTTCATCATCGAAAATTCAGATACCTTGCGATTGATGCTCATTGAGGCGGCGCGTGCTGTTCTAGAAAATGACGCCGAGCAACTGGCTAAACATTGCGGTGACATCGGTAAAGCTCTGTTTGAGATTTACCCATTCCAACCGGATTCAATGGTTAAAGGTTGGAGTGAAGACGATTGGCGACCGTTCCTGAAAATTTGGTTGTCTGGAGAGCCGCTGGCAATTATTACAGATTCCAAAGGCATTTCCTTTGTTCAGGAGGCAATTGTCTTTCGTTTGGTTTGGGCGGTAGAAGCTGTTCGCGTTGTGTTGAATAACGTCGACATGTTTGAAGAAGATCAGATCGGCATGGACACAATCATCGAAATGGTTGCTGTTTGCTTGACGTACGGTGTTCCGAATGTGTCTTCAGCTCGGATCCTCGAATGTGGAATGGAATCAAGAGTCTTTGCGAAACGACTTGTCGATGAACTCGGTCTATCGTTCGATGAACGAAAAGATGTTGTTTTGTGGTTCAATAGCATTCAGGGGAAAATCGAACTTAAGTTGTCAGATGAAGAAGCTGGAGTCTGGCAGGCTTTTTGCGATCGATTGAATCGTGAAAGATCGGAAGAACTTGAATTCAAGCAGGCAAGTTTTTCGTTTGAGGATAGCTTCAATGTTGAGAAGCTAGGCCCGGCTGTACGAATCGCCAAAAGACAAGACGGAAACGAAGTCTTGATGACATCCGATTTTCAACCGATTGGCGCATTCAAAATGGGTTTAAATTTGAAGGCGTCAGTGGTTGGCACGATTGATGACAACGAACTCAATTTAGAGTACTTCGATTTCACCTCTTGATTTCCAAACGCTGGATAGGTCGATTTTAAGCCGACAGTTCCCTTGATGCGTCGGACGCATCGAGGAGACTATTTGCGTGACATTCAATCTTATAGAATGCTAGTCTAAGGACGACAGTTAGGGAGAGCGGAACAGTAATTTCTATGGCAAACCAACTTGCGAACATCAAACGGCTGG
>CAZJEK010000480.1:0-2975 GCA_964545005.1 uncultured Pirellulaceae bacterium | reverse complement strand
ACCCTCCCCTCGCTGTGGCTCGACCCTCCCGCGAGCGGGAGGGTGTCGATGCTACAAAAACTTTCTCGGAGAGGCTGACATTTTTTGTTCCGCTGTTCTGGTTGGCGCTTAGATTGGATTGTCGATTGACTCGTTCTCTGCAAAAGGCATCTTGTTGATCATGTTAATCTTGTCCATCCTGTGCTCTTTTGGCCGCGCTCAAGATGGACTGCTTACGCAAGTTTCACTTGGAAGTTTGACAGGATCTTCAGGATCAACAAGATTGACGAGATGCTTCCTGGAGTTGGATCCCTGAGACTACGACTCGCGCGAATGACAAAACTTTCGCGGAGAGGCTGACATTTTTTGTCCAGCCGATTGGGCGCTAACAAACCCCGGACGAAAGCTAGTAGACGCGTAAAACTTCGGATGTTCGGCGGCTAACGCCACAACCGCTGGAAGCCGCCACCTATCGTCGTAACTTTCTCAAAGCGAAAACCTGCCACGCGCTCTTCCAAACTTGAACGTTCGACAAAAAAATCCCCGCCAGCGGAACTGACGGGGATTTTCTATCGTTTCCGTTTCAAGTCATTCTGCCCTGCCGCGAAGTTCACGGGCAGATCGAATTGAAACGGACACATGACAATATTTTCGAGCGTTGTTTACCCCTGCCAGCAGCAGCGATTCCGTCAGGATTCAAAGTGATTGTCCAGGATGTAGACTGACGGGGTTGCAGTTGCTGACGCCAAATCGGGATTCAAAATCCGTCTCTGGTCAACGGCTCGGCAGATGAGATCATGCGCTTTTGGTTTCCGGCATCTTGAACGGTTGGGGATTGATCCCTCGCTCTACCGCATCTTCGTCGATCACGATTTTCGAACCTTTCGGTTGGTCGGGCAGGTCATACATGATGTCCAGCATGACTTGTTCGACGATCGAACGCAGACCGCGAGCTCCGGTATCTTTCGCCAATGCTCGGCCGGCAATTTTTCGCAACGCACCATCGGTGAACGTCAGCTCACTGTTTTCCATCTGGAACAGAGATTGGAACTGCCGCACGAGTGCGTTTTTCGGTTCGGTGAGAACCTGGATCAGTCCTTCTTCGTCCAATGGAGCCAGGGCTGTGGTGACCGGCAGGCGACCGACCAGTTCGGGGATCAATCCGAACTCGAGGATATCGTCGCTGGTAACCTGTGGCAGGATTTCGGCTTTGGTGGCTTCCACCTGGTGTCCGCTACCGGAGCCAAATCCAATCGTTCGTTCGCCTAGACGCTTGCGAATGATGTCGTCAATCCCTACGAAGGTACCGCCGCAAATGAACAGAATCTCGCTGGTGTCGATCTGGATGTACTGCTGTTCAGGATGCTTGCGACCTCCCTGGGGCGGAACGTTGGCCACCGTTCCTTCCAACATCTTCAGGAGTGCCTGTTGGACACCTTCTCCGGACACATCACGAGTGATCGACACGTTGTTGCTCGTCTTGCCGATTTTGTCGATCTCATCGATGTAGATCACGCCTCGTTGAGCCGCTTCGACATCAAAGTCCGCTGCATGGAGCAGTTTCAAGAGCAGGTTTTCGACGTCTTCACCAACGTAGCCAGCTTCGGTCAGTGTGGTCGCATCGCCAATCGCAAACGGAACGTTCAGAGTCCGAGCGAGTGTTCGAGCCAACAGCGTTTTGCCCGAACCAGTTGGTCCGACCAGCATGATGTTGGATTTCTCGATCTCGACATCGGAACCTTCCCACCCCAGCGACAGGCGTTTGTAGTGGTTATGCACTGCAACGGCCAGCACTTTCTTGGCAGCTTGTTGGCCAATGACGTACTCGTCCATCTTGGCCACGATTTCGCGCGGTGTCAGAATCTTGTTGAATAGCTGTTTTGACGGACCACGGCGACGTTGCTCCTGTTCCAGGATCGACTGGCACAGTTCAATGCAATCTCCACAAATGTAGACATCGCCTGGACCTTCGACCAAGGGACCAACATCACGATAGTTTTTTCGACAAAACGAACAATGCGCGTTCTTTTTGGATCCACCACTGGTGCGGCGAGTTCCAGAATCGTTGCCTGCGGGCATTAGTACTCCTTCAAAGCTTTCTCGTTCAACCGAGGTTCCAGTTGACGTTCGAACATTGGCTGGTGATGACGTCTCGCCTGCCAACGGTGCTTCCTTGCCCGCGAACTTCGAACTCTTGTTTGATCAGCCAACGGGGTGTGATTTCTTGATCAGGTAATCACCCCGTCGTGTAATCCGCGTAGGCGTCACGACTGGTCCTCAACCGCGACGCGGGTATGTTTTACGTGGCACGAGTCCGTTTCGTTCACCACTTTTTATTGCTTTTCACCGTTTTCCGATGTCGGCTCCTGGCCGGTCCGTTCTGCCAGCTTTTGACGAATTGCAGCCGACTCTTCAGGAGTCAACTTGCGAGGGGGCGGAAGTATTTCCGGTTCTTCGCTGGCAGCAGGATTCAAATTGGGTTCCGGGCGATCCATCAAATCCTGAACCTGGCCAGGCAACGGCGTCGATGCCTGGACGCGTTTGAATTCTTCTTCACTGAGTTTGCCAGACTGTTTCAATTCCCGAAACTCAGTCAGCAGATCAATCGGCTCGCTGGATTCTCCAATGGCCATGTTTCGCAACAGCATTACGATGTAGTATCCAATCCACCCAAGAATCAGCACTCCGACAATCCCGACGACAACATTGGCGCCTTCGATTTCCGAAACAGAACGCCACAACTTGATAATTTCTTGCATCGACTACGCGGGATTGATCAAACAGCGATTCGCAACGGGGATCCATCCTTTTATCAGCCTCATTATACCGCTGACCGCTGATTGGGGTTAGCTCAATTTTTCCGGCAGAATCAGGGCTAATTCGGCGGTAAAGGGCCGCTGAGGGATTTCGCGAATACACCGATTCGCAAACTTTCGCCGAGAGGCTGACATCTTTTTGAAGCGTGCTGGAGGCAGACACTCTCCCTTGGGAGAGTC
>CAZJEK010000479.1:0-3000 GCA_964545005.1 uncultured Pirellulaceae bacterium | reverse complement strand
ACTGGCTCGCAACAATAACCGTGATTGGTTCAATGAACGCAAATCACGGTACGAGCAACAGGTGTTGTTCCCGGCGATGGAACTGGTCACCGACATGGAACGGCCATTGAAGAAGATCAGTGATTGCTTCACCGCGATCCCCAAACGGTCCGGTGGATCAATCATGCGGATCTATCGTGACACTCGATTTTCAAAGAACAAAACGCCTTTCAAGACCAACCTGGGAATTCACTTTCGGCATCAGGTCGGCAAGGACGTACATGCCCCGGGGTTCTACTTTCATATTGCTCCTGACGAGATCTTTTTCGCTGCCGGAATCTGGCGACCGGCCACCTCGGTATTGGGCCAGATCCGGAATATGATCGACGCCGAGTCGACTCGCTGGAAACGAATCATCCATGCGAAGAAGTTCCAAGATGCCTTCGATCGTCGCGGCGAGAGTTTGAAGCGGCCACCACGGGGATTCTCAGCAGATCACCCATTGCTCGAGGACTTGAAATTGAAAGACCATATCGCGATGGCAACGATGACCGAGGATGAAATTCTCGATCGGGACCTAATCAAAGGATTGTGCGAACGCATCAAAAAGTCGATGGCGTATATGCGTTTCCTGTGTGACGCGCTAACCTTGCCCTACTAGCCTCTGGACTTTTAATTGGGCGTTCGGATATAGCCAGCTTTCCGTGACAGTCTGACCCCGGTTATTACTGGAGAAGTTGCACTTTTTTGGAAACCCGACGCGTAAGCGAGGGAAAAACACGCGTGGTGTAGCCCTCGCTCACGCGTCGGGTTTCCATTCCCAAGCAAAAAACTGCATTAGTGCAACTTCTAAAGATATTACCGAGTCTCCAAGCAAGTAAGAGTTTTCATCTGATCCGAAAACCTGTTCAATGGATTGAGCCTAAGCAAGTCCAGGGTTTAGAAAAACGCCCCCAACCAACTTCGACATCGATGACCGTCAACAATCTTCCGCCCCCAGAAATACTTCTCGAACGCGGCGCGGTAATCTTGGTGAATAAACCCGGTGGGCTGCTGACTCAGGGGCCCCCCGGAATTGATAGTCTGGAATTGCGGGTCAAGCAGTTTTTGATTCAGCGCGAAAACAAGCCGGGAAAAGCCTATCTCGGAGTTCCGCATCGTCTGGATCGACCGGTATCCGGCGTGATGGTTGTCGTTAAAAATGTCAGGGCCGCCAAGCGAATCTCAGCACAGATTCAGAATCGCACTGTGGTCAAGAAGTATTGGGCCGTTGTTCAAGGAGCAGTTGGCGATGTCGGAGATTCTGGTACGTGGCAGGACTGGATGAGAAAGATCCCCGACCAGGCCAAATCGGAAATCGTGGCTGCTGAACATTCCGACGCCCGCGACGCCAAGCTCATTTATAAAATTCTGGCGACCACGTGCAATGACGCCGGTGTGTTTTCGTTACTTGAAATCGATTTACATACCGGGCGAACGCATCAAATCCGACTGCAGGCGGCCAGCCGTGGTTTTTCGATTCTCGGCGATTCGCTTTACGAATCCAGTTACTCATTCGGGCCCCAGGAAATCGATCTCCGGAAGCGTTGGATCGGGCTGCATGCGCGGCATCTGGCGTTTGAACATCCGATCGACAAAGATCCAGTCCAGCAGACCTGTCCACTCCCGGTTCACTGGACCGATGACCCGATTGCGTCCTCGCTATTGGCATCAATTGAAAACCGGGATACGGCTTCGTGAGTGGTTTTGTGCCCCTGCGAGTGCTTTCCTTGCAACCGTTTTACGGAGGCAGCCATCGCCAGTTTATCGATGGCTGGATCCAACACAGTCGGCACGACTGGACGACCTTAGCGTTGCCGGACCGGTTCTGGAAATGGCGAATGCGGCATTCGGCAATCTGGTTTGCCAATCAGATTTCGCAATTGGACTCGCAGGAAAAGTCCTGGGATATCATGTTGACGACCGACATGGTCAATTTGGCTGAGCTGCAAGGATTACTGTTACGGGGGAGTTCACCACATTCGACAACGCCGGCGGTGCTCTACTTTCACGAAAACCAGTTCGCCTATCCGAGCCGTTTTGCCGACGATTCCAATGAGTATCAGCGTGACCAGCATTTTGCGTTTACGAATTTTGTTTCGGCGCTGGCGGCGACCGAAGTCTGGTACAACTCGGCTTTCAACCACCGCTCACTGATTGACGGTTTGAAGCAGCAGGCAAACCAGTGGCCCGATCATGTGCCGACCGACGAGATCGCAGTCATCGAGCAGTCCGGGCTGGTTTTTCCGCCCGGTATTGAGACGCTAGCCGAGGACCTCACCGTGACAGCACGTTTGGCCAGATTCGAACGGGCAAAACGAAGACTGCCGCTGCGATTGATATGGGCCGCGCGTTGGGAGCATGACAAACGGCCAGAGGCTTTATTGCAGGCGTTACGCCTAATTCAAAAGCAGCAGGTACCGTTTCGTATTAGCGTGCTGGGGCAGCGTTACCGACAGATCCCGAACTCGTTGCACATTCTTGAAACCGAATTTTCTGAGTACATCGACGTCTGGGGCTTTCTCGAATCTCGTGAGGACTATTATCAGGCGTTGCTCGATAGCGACGTTTTCGTCGCAACTGCGATCCACGAGTTTTTTGGAATTGCCGTTGCCGAGGCGATTGCTGCTGGGCTCCGCCCCGCGTTGCCGGCGAGATTGGCCTATCCGGAATTGCTCAATCGCCCGGTTGAGAGTGCAAGCGGCGCGGCAGCCTATCTCTATTCGGGCCCTGACGCGTCGGTAGCCGACGATGCGCAGGCTTTGGCGAACCACTTGGTTCAGGTTCACGAACTGCGTCTTCGGGATCCAACCGGCTGGTTGGTTTCGGACGATCACCTGCAAACATTTCGTAACGATTTAAGCTGGCACAACCGCGCCTTGGCGATGGATGAGCGATTGAGTCAATTGGTGTAGTTGCTGGGAGACACGCTAGTGCAGCGTCTAACTTAAAAATTGGGGTTGGCGAGTCAATCTTGCTCGA
>CAZJEK010000478.1:0-3032 GCA_964545005.1 uncultured Pirellulaceae bacterium | reverse complement strand
GCCCCCGTGATTGAGGCTCGCACTTGAGACGACCCGACCATCATCAGACTGCCGGTATCGTTGGCATTGCCACCGGAAATATACAAGTCGCCACTGGCGTTATCAAGATAAATGCTGGCCAACATCCGGCGCGGTTCCAGCCGCGAATACTTGTCGCGACAGCCTTCGTTGCGGCGAGATCGGCGACGATTGACGAGTGGCCAAAAATCCATCCAACCCATGTCGAACATCCTGCGTTATTGAAGAAAAGCAATTCGGTATTCAGTCAACCATTTATTGGGCAATAGAGGTTGCCTGTCAATCGAGAAATGTTGACCAACACGCTATCGCCCCGGAAGCTCGAGTGAACGATTTTCGAGCCACCACATTGGAAGCAGAATCCGCAAGCAAGTTCCGCCAAAAACTTTGAAACAGGCCGTTGCCGAAATTATGTTTCGGCAACTGCTGGATTGGCCCGGCGCTTCCATAACCGGCGGACGAACCAACAGGCAACCAGCAATCCGACTGCCCAGGCGATGACAGCAAACGCATTGCGGACCAGGCCGATGACAAAATTTTCGCCCGCAGATTTTGCGTTGGTGAGGGCATCATTCCAGGCGCTGCTGACTCGGCCAGAAAACTCGACAGCCTGTTCAGGTTGATAGCTTTTGACTTCGCGAACGTTGATGCGAACGGTGGTTAGCGACGTCTGATTTGACAGCACTCGAAGCTGGCCTTCCATGCGCTCAATTTCACTGCGGATCCGGGCCAGTTCTTTCTCGACTTCGATCACGTGCTGGATCTTATCGTCAGGGCGCTCGAGAAGCTGCAGGACCCGTTTTTCCAATTGCTGCTTGGAATCGATGCGAGCTTCGAGGTCCACGTATTGAGCCGTCACGTCCTGGGCTGACTCCTGTTGCGAGACCAGCGAACCGAGTTTGGATACGGCCCGGAGAAAGGAATCATACTGGTCGACTGGCACCCGCGCGGTCCAGGAACCATAGCGACGCTGACCTTGAAGTTGATCGAGGTTGGAGTCGGCAAGAAAACCATTGGCGTCACTGACCAATTTCCTCAGCGCGTCGGGGATCGGATCGAAATCCTCCACCACCAGTTCGAGGTCAGCTTGATAGATGATCTTTCGTTCAGCTGTGGGCTGGGAAGTGTCTTGGGCCGCCTTACCCGAGACGATTTCCCCAGGCGATTCGCCACGTCCTTCTACATCGGCTTCGCTATACAGTGAGTCGAGACTGCTGGGTGCCACGCTGGCTTTTTCACTGTCGACAGACAAGCTTGCGCTGTCGCGCTGAGCTCCGCAGCCGGAAAGCAGTTGCACAGCCAGCACGAGGACTGAAACGAAGCTAATCTTGTGGCGGTAATTTCCAAGCGTCATGGTCGGGGCCAGTATTGGGAATGAAACAAGGAGCCGTGAATCGGTGTCGTCACGAATGATTATTATTGTACGGACCAGCGGTAGCGATCTTAGGGATAATGTGGATACCGTGTTGGGGAGACTATGTGGGGAAATGGAAACCCGACGCGTGAGCGAGGGCAACGCCGATTTTGTTTGGAAATGGAAACCCGACGCGTGAGCGAGGGCAACACCGATTTTGCCTGGAAATGGAAACCCGACGCGTGAGCGAGGGCAACACCGATACGGGTATGTACTCGCTCACGCGTCAGGTTTTCAACAGCGTGCAAGCCCAGGAACAACCCGGCGCGACTCACCATCGACACAATCAACAAGCCGGAAAAGGAGACAGCATTCCGTAAGAGAAAGGCCGGTTTTCGAGTCACAACGAAATGCCGAAAGAAGGCCATCGGACGGGCAATGAAAAAATCTTCAAAAAAAGATTGAATGCCCCTTGAGCCCTGATCCGATCAGGATATACTTCTGCCCGTCGCACAATGGTGCGGCCGCTCGGAAAGCCGCCAAAGGGTGTCAGTGAAGGAGCAACCACTGCTGCCCACAAATTTTGGCCTTTCTTAAAAATCGGTTACAGCTTCGGTTGACAGCTTCCGAACTAACTGTAAAATCTCCGATCCGCTCACCGAGTTAACAGCGACTCTGGCTGTTCGACCTCCCGCCGCAAGGCAACTAAAGGGGGTGAACTTTTGCAGTCTGAGTCGCTCTGAACTTGGAGCTCGCCGGTCTAGATCCGGCGGAATGATCTTTGACAATTTGGTTAGATATAGATGGCATCTGAATGTTCGATGCTGTGGCAGGCTTTGCTTCTTCGCGGGGGCAATTCTGAAAGCAGCATGTAAAACGAGCATTCAACCACTCTTAAGTAGCGTCACGTCAAATGGCAACTGAAAGGTTGGCTTCGGCTGGCTGGAAGGGAGTTATTTGACAAGTTGAAAGATTCAAGAAATGAAGCGAATATCGTTAATCTGGATCAGTGGTTTTGAGTTGCAGGTATCGATTCACCTTCGGAAGTAGCTTTGGCTGTTTCCTGGGAGGGTTGGATATTTGTGGTCAAGCTACTAAGGGTACATGGGGGATGTCTTGGCATTAGAAGGCGATGAAGGGCGTGCAAGTCTGCGATAAGCCCGGGGGAACTGACAAACCAGTATTGATCCCGGGATTCCCGAACAAGCGTGTGCTGAATCCATAGGCACATGGCAGCTAACCGTGCGAACTGAAACATCTAAGTAGCACGTGGAAGAGAAAGAAAAATCGATTCCGTCAGTAGCGGCGAGCGAACGCGGAACAGCCCAAACCACCGGGGTTTCCCTGGTGGGGTTGTAGGACCTTTATATGGAACGTTTCAGCTAGAAGAATGGCATGATGAAAGGCCAGCCACAGAGGGTGACAGTCCCGTATTCGAAAGCTAGAAATTGACCTGAAGGCACCTGAGTAGGTCCAGTCACGTGAAACCTGGACTGAATCCACGGGGACCATCCCGTAAGGCTAAATACTCTCTAATGACCGATAGCGAACTCAGTAGCGCGAGTGAAAGATGAAAAGGACTCCGGTTAGGGGAGTGAAATAGAATCTGAAACCATGTGCCTACAAGCGGTCGGAGCACTATGACTTGTTCAGTGTGACG
>CAZJEK010000477.1:0-3037 GCA_964545005.1 uncultured Pirellulaceae bacterium | reverse complement strand
AGGGCCGGAGAGGGGTTGGGTAAACCCTCCCCTCGCTATGGCTCGACCCTCCCGCGAGCGGGAGGATGTCGATTAAACTTTCGCGGAGCGATTGACGACGATCTGGAAGCTTTCAACTCATTGAGTTCGCCAACGAAAAACCGAACATTGGCTTGTTTTTAGCGCAACTTCAAAACTCACGCGTTGGGTTTCCAGGCATCTGGCGCGCACCACATTTTCTCGGGTTCGATTAGGATTGCCAAACCGAGTATTCCGCGACCCGACAAAGTCGCACGGCGGAAAAAACGCAGACCGGGCCCACTCGTGCCAATACTGCCCCCAAAAATCCTACAGCCGGGAAAATTGCCCGTTGTGTAGACGGGAAAGTATTGGATCCCACCGTCCCAGGAGGCACCGCCACCCATCCGTGCAGTTCGAATTATAATGCGGCAGACTTTACTCCAATGGGATGCGCCATGATTCGTTTGCTGTTAGTTGTGTGTTTGTGTTTTGTTTGCTTGCCGACCGTACCCGCGGTGGCACAATCCAAATCGAAAAACAAGCTTGATGAATTGACCCTGGAACGTTTGTTCCCCGAGGAAAGCATCTTCGGTCCTTCGGCCAGTAGCCCTGAGTTCTCGGCAGACGGTCGTTACGCCGCCTACCTTTATCGACCCTACAACGAGCGGCGTCACGGAAACGACCTGTGGATCTATGACTTCAAGACCGGGAAGAATACGCGGGTAACCAATCTGGCCATGATGGCCAAATTCCAACGCAGTGCCAGGGTGGTGAAGCAGGACCGGTTGGCCAAGCACAAAAAGTCTGATTCAGGCAAGGACAAAGGCGAGCAAAAGGACGCTGGAAGAACGAGTCAAGACGACAAAACCACGGGTGATAAAAAGGAATCGAAAAACAAAGGTGGCGTTGATCAGAAAATGACCGCCGAAGAAATTGCTGCCGAGAATGAAATCGTCAATTCAGTCAGCGAAGATGACGCGGACGATAAATACGCCCCGCGATACGAAGGCATTTCGGGATTCAAGTGGCACCCGTCCGAGAATTCGATGCTGGTGTTTTCGGAAGGTGACGTTTACCACATCGCTGACATCGAAAAACCGGAATTGAAACGGCTGACCAAAACAACCAGCCGGGAATCTCAAGTTGACTTTCTTCCAGATGGCTCTGGATACACCTACAACGTGGACAACGCCGTCTATCGAATGCGATTTGACAGCCACCTGGTTGAGCAACTAAACCCCCGACTGGAATCTGGCCGAGAACTTTCCAACTATTCGATCAGCCCCGATGGCAAGAAACTGGTTCTGGTTGCCCGCACCGAGGGTGGATTCTTTTCATCGGGTGGGCGGAAGGTTGACATTATTCGCTATCGAGATCGGTTCGCGAAGGCCGATTCGATTTCAAGGACGGTTTCTGATGACGAAGTCAAGCCGCAGGACGTTTTCGTGTATCTGTTTGACCTGGAAACGATTGGTTGGGAAGAGTCCGAGTTGTTGCAGGTGTTCCACAAGCAGATTGATGATCCGCGAGACGTGATCAGCCAACCGCAGTGGTCGTTGGATAGTGAAAAAATTACCTTTTGCTTTTTCAACCAGGCAGACGATGTCGTCGAGATTCGGGTTGGCGAGTTTCCTGAACCTGAGGTCTATCAAAAGCTGTTGAGCGAGGCGGAGAAGAAGGCCGAGCAGGAGCGAAAAAAGAAAGCCGCGGAAGCCAGGAAAAAGGATGAGGAAGAAAATCGGCGACCCAGTCCGCAGCGGGCCAGTCGCACACCATTGACGGTCGAGTACGAAGCGAAAACGATCTACGAATTCAAGCATGATGGTGGCCCCAATACGCCGCGAATGGTCGCGCCGGATTGGGCTGCCGATAGCCAGCATATTGTGTTTGTCAGCGAACTCTCGGGTTTTCGGCATCTCCATGTACTTGATACGGTCTACCAAAGCGTGCGCCAACTGACGTCGGGACACTACGAAGTTTACCCCTTTGATTTTTCCGAAGATCATCAAACCATTTTTGTGACCGCCACCAAGGACTCACCCGCCCAAACGATGGTCTATTCCGTCGACGTCGAGTCGGGCGAGATGAATCGGATTTCGGGTCAGGACGGCGTCTATCGCTCTGTTGCCGTCAGCGATGACGGTAAACGATTGCTGGCCAACTATGCAACTTACGGCAAACTGAATGAACTCATCGCGCAGGACAAAAGCAAAGCCAAGGTCGTCACCGACTCGCATCCCGAAGAAGCCGTGGAACTGACCAAATGGATCCCGGAATTCTTCGAATACGAGAATCGAGAAGGCCACACGATTCATGGATCGATGATCAAGCCGGATGGCTGGAAAGCAAACTCCAAGCAGAAATACCCGCTGCTGATTTACGTTTACGGTGGCCCCTTGGGGACATCGAAAAGCGTTGTGGATGCGAGTTATCGATCCGACAGCTATTTCTTTGGTGGCTACATGGCCAAAAAGCACGGCTACTTATCGGTCGTAATCGATCCGCGAGGTCAATCGGGATACGGCGGACTGTTTGAGAAGTCCAACTATGACCAGGTTGGAAAGCCTCAAGTGGACGACCTGGTCGATGGTGTCAAGCACTTGATTGAGAATTACAACGTGGATGAGAATCGGGTCGGGATTCACGGTTGGAGTTTCGGTGGCTTTCAGACTCAGATGTGTCTGTACACCGAACCCGATGTGTTTCAGGTCGGGATGGCCGGCGCAGGCCCGACGGAATGGGAAAACTACAACGCGTGGTACACCACCGGCACCGTCGGGCCATCCAAGAAAGGCTCACCTGACCAGAAAAAGTACTCGCTCCGTCCGCTGGCGAAAAACCTGAAAGGCAAACTGCTGCTGGTGCACGGGATTGAAGATACCAACGTCCTGTTCCAGGATACGGTGGCGATTTATCGAGAGCTCTTGAAAGCCGGCAAGGAAGCGCATGTTGAATTGTTTCTCGACCCAACTGGCGGCCATGGACTCGGTGGTGACGTCAAAACGTTGAACAAGATGCGCAAGTACGAGGACTTTCT
>CAZJEK010000476.1:0-3039 GCA_964545005.1 uncultured Pirellulaceae bacterium | reverse complement strand
ATTTGAGATCACTGATCCTAAAACTCTCCCTGCAGCCACCACTGGCCGGTCCGTAAACTGCGAAATACCCAGAACTGTTGGCCGGATTCCGTTTCGACTCGCCAGTAGTCACGGCAGACCGTTCGCCCGCGCCACCAACCGGTTTCAATTCGTTCCGGCCCCCAGCTGGCGACAATGGGCTGGGACCAAGGGGCAGGGAAACCCAAGACACCCTCCCACTGGGAGGGTCGCGAGGTACGAGCGGGGAGGGCCTGCTCAGCCCCTCCTCGCTCGTTCCTCCCGGTTGGTTGGGGTTGACGTCGTTGCAGCGTTGCCAAGCGAGGCACGGACCATTGCCGCGAGCCATCGGCTGATGCGGCCACGTTCTCCGCAGCGACCAGGGGTTCGAGCGGGATCGGAGGTTGAAACAATCGCAACGGCCGAGCCAATACATGCGATTGCCGTTTGGACTGAGCAATTTGTCGACGACGCTTGCGGCGGGAATCAACCAACGGTTTGAGCCGAAACGAATACTCGGGCTGGGCACCTGATTGCAGCGTCGGGTAGACCACATTTTCTGCGCCCAGTCGACTGGCCAGGCGATTGATCAACTGAGACAACGCCTGGCGATCCAGACGCGGATTGTCGTCAAACAGTAATCGCTGTTGTTCGGCCAGCAGCACATGGGACGTTACCGCAACCTGCAGCTCGATGACCTGGATCGTGGTATAACGAATTTTTCGTTTCCGGGATTGGCGAGTCACTCCAGCGAGCGCCTGTTCCAATTGCATTTCGACCAGCGGCATGACTTGTTCGACGGTCGCGGTCGGTTGAAACAATTTGACTTGCAACGTCACCGGATCATCATCCTGGCAGATCAACCGAATCGTCCACTCCAGCGCCCCCTGTTGTTGGCTGCGCAGTTGCTGGCACAGTTCAGCCACCAGCCGCTGGATCACAACTTCAATCGTTTCCCGATGATGGACCGGGTGTTCGAGCAGTTGTTCGGTCGCAAATTCACTCGGTCGCCGACGAGCCTGAACGGGTTCTTCCAGCCGTCCGGTTAACTGGTCCAGGCGTTGAGACAGGATTGGTCCAAAACGAACCGCCAGATCGCGGCGTGGTAACCGTTGCAGCTGCCCCACCGTCCGCAACCCCAACTGGTACAGGTTATCGAGCGTCGTTTCGTCCAATCGCAGGGCAGCGATCGGTAACTGCGGCAGCAGGTTGACATCGTCTTCAGCGGCCAGCAACGGTTCTTCGAAATGGCGAAAGTGATCCCCAGCGAAGAAGCGGGCCAGCCCCCAGGCAGCGGCTACGGTATTGGCCACGGCCACGCGAGCCAGGTAGCCTTGCCGCTGAATGTAATCCAGTTGCCGATTGACCAATTGTGCTTCACTGCCAAACAGATGAGCCAGCCCGGTGATGTCCAGGAGCAGGGCCGGGGGCCGCGCCGGACGGCAATCAGGAAAATTAGCCACCCCCACCAGTGGGCTGAACTGTTCCAGTTGATCGCACAAGTCCTCCAACCCTTGCTGGTCGGCTGTCATGTCATGCTGCAGGATGTACCAGGGCGGAGGAGCTTCGGATTTAAAATCTGAGATTTGAGATTTGAGATTTGAAATCTGAGACCCGGAATCCGAAATCTGAGATTTGGAATTTGAGATCTGAGATTTGGAATTTGAAATTTCCGTCTTCGATCGTCGCAATAACGACTTGGCTTCCGACAGCGGCATGTCGACCGCCACCCCGTCACGGATCGCCGCGGGACTAACCGCCGATACCAGTTGGCCCCGCCGGGCATCGCGTCGAAACAGGACGACTTTCTGAAACCGCAACTCGGGTCGCTCAATCGCCAACCGTTGAATCGGCCAGTTGGGAAACCAGTTACAGAGGATGCGTGGCATGGGGAGATTTCAAATTTCAGATTTCAGATTCAACACTTCCGCACCTGGCCACTGACCATATCAATTGCCAACTCCACGGCTTTACCCGTTTGAGTTCCTCGGCAACGGGTCAGCTGCAACCGCAAGTGATGGACCGCGCGGGAACTGCTGGCCGGGCGGGGCTGTCGCGAGACACCGGTCAGCCATTGGACTTCCGCCCAACTGGGTTGCCGTGCCTGATCGAGTGACTGCAGAAACAGTCCCAGGCAACCACTGGATTCGGCTGACAACTGGAACCGGCGAAACCAGCGTTCATCGATCGCTGGCAACGGTCCCCAGACCGCCCCCACCGCCGAACAGCGAAGGGCTTGATCGACAGACCACAGCAGATCACGATCCTCCGACCGTGACGCGTCACCGGACGATCGGCCGGGCGCATGGTTTCTCAGCACGATCAGGTTTCCCAGTTCGATTCCGGCAGCAGCGGCAGCGGGTGGGTAAAACTGGTTCCAGGGATCCACCACCACCAGGGCTCCACCATCACGGCAGGCTTCCCGAGCAGCCAGCAAGGCCAGATAGTCGGCTCCCAATCCACCGCCGGACAACCATTGCACCAGGCAGCCGCGTGGATACCCTTGACCGGGTAGCAACCGATCAATTGCCTGACAACCGCTGGAAATCGTTTCGTCCGCGTCAGCACGTTGCCCCGTCTCCACTCGATTGATATCACGCTGGAGGCGACGAATCAGATCAACGTCAGCCTGCTTCTGAGGCGAGGAAACAGCGCGGGACGAACCACCATCATGAGACAAAGGCTGCCGAGTGATGCTCGACGATTTCATGACACGCGCAACCCTTGCCGGCATCGGAGTGGCGTTCGCGGCGGCCCCATTAGGCAGTTTCGTGGTCTGGCGTCGTATGGCCTATTTCGGCGATGCCACGGCTCATGCGGCCATCCTGGGTGTCGCACTTTCGCTGGCATTGGACATGTCCATATTCCCCGGCGCTATTGCCGTTGCTCTCGTGATGGCTTTCACAGTTTCCGCGCTGAGTGGACGGGGCTATGCCATGGACACGCTCCTTGGTGTGCTGGCACATTCGGCTCTTGCTTTCGGGCTGGTGGCCGTGTCGTTCCTGTCGGGCATCCGGATCGACCTGATGGCCTATCTCTTTG
>CAZJEK010000475.1:0-3071 GCA_964545005.1 uncultured Pirellulaceae bacterium | reverse complement strand
CGGGTACGGCGGTTAAGTTGGATATGAAAACTACGTCAAGCCCAGCCAGGAAGCCAAACAGGCGATGCAGGACTTGGAAGTTCTCAAAGAAGACTTTGCCAAGCAAGCCGAACAGCTGAAGCAAAACCAGCTGCAACTGGAACAGACGGCCGAAGAACTGAAGATCAGCCAGGAGCTAAACGAGCGTCTCGAAACGTCGATGAAGTTGTTGAAAGTCGACCGCCGAATCGCCAACAACACCGACCTGGAAAAAGGTACCGACGACGCAGGCGAACCGTATATGGAAGTCAGCTTTACAGAAGTTGATGAACATGGCGAACAAGTCGGCTATACCAAAAACTACGTCATCAAAGGTGAGAAAGTTTATATCGACGGATGGGTCGCGTCCTTCGATGACAAATACGTTGAACAAGCGGACGAACTGCGATCGGCATCCATCTTTGCCTTCAAGAGCATTTATGGCGACGCTGAAATGCCCAAGAACGCGCAACGCCTGGACGCCGAATCTCAATCAGATGCTCCCGGAATTTACAAAGACGCCAAGCAACGTGATTTCGAGCAGAAAATCTGGAGCGACTTCTGGGCAGTCTGCAACGACAACTCGTTGCAGGAAGAACTGGGCATTCGGACCGTCCAAGGCCAGACCAGCTATCTGAAACCCGAGTTGGGCCGGACTTACCAGGTAAAGATTCGCGCCAGCGGCGGAATGGAACTGGATCCTGTTGACGAGCCCTAGTATCGCAACAGGTACTCGTAGTCTGTTTTCGGTGAAAATGATTCACCGGGTTCGATCGTCGTTTTCCATTGGATGCGACTACTATTGTTGATGGGGTCGCCTCCCTGCTGCCAATCTTCGGCTCGGAACGGCGTCAACCTGATCGCGCCGTTATCGCTGGCCGAGGTTGCTTTACCGCCGGTTCGCATCGTCAATTCCAATTCGATCGGTTCTGATTTGCGATTGAACACCATCAAACTAGTGGCACCACTGACTTTGGCATATTCGTATCCCCGCCACTGAACCGCGTTCATTTCCCGGCCCGTTTCAGCATCGCTCAATCGCCCTCGGACATCCACCGCGATCGTAACTGGGACCCGTGTTTGACCGCCGGGTGACGTATACGTCAATAGTTCCTGAGCCAACGGCATGTCCCCGTCAACGAACATCGCTGCGCCAGTTGTCCATGGATACTTGGTACTGTTAACCAACTCGATTTGTCGCCACACTTTGTTTTCGCTCAGTTGCAATGGCGAGTTTTGGTTGCCTGCTGGCGAATGACTTTCGGTGTGTGGGACCGTAACTTCCCAAGTGTGGACATCCCGATAGCCAACGGTACTTGACAGGATGGAAACACCGGCTCGTTCTCCCTTGCGGATCGTGGTGGATTTCAGTTTGTAAACAAACAGGTCGTTGCCGGCCTGGCTTCCGTCCAACGTGGCTGGCAACGTCACCTCGCCACCGCCACCGGCTGCTCCCGGGTCGTTTGAACTCGGCGGCATGATTGCGTTAGAGAATTGGACCTGCTGACTCATTAGCTGCGGCGCAGCTTGCTGCAACACATTTCGAAGCTTCGACTCCAGGACCATCGGGCTGGCGACACCCTTGAATCGAAAATTGGGAACCCCGACGACCAGATGAATTGGGACATCGACCAGGTCTTCGGCCTCGTTGACCACTTCGCCCTGCATCGTCAACTCAGCCGTCTTCATTCGATCGTCGCCATTGCCGAAACGCTGGTTGGTCAGCTGAATTCGATAGGTCGGAATCCAGCGAATCCCTGGTCGAAAGTACATGATTTTCAGTTTGACATCCGCATTGGGTCGGTCGGTTCGAAAGGTCAGCCGCTTGTGCCGCTGCTGGGTTTCCTCGATTCGGTTGATTGTCACCTCCATCTGCTCAATTCTCAGATTTCGAACTTCATCGATTTTGATCGCCATGTCGCCGCTGTCGGTGCGGAGAATGAAAATGTCACCTCCGGCGGTCGTGATTTGCCGATTCAGCCAGGCCCCGGAACTGGAACTGGCGAGCATCCGGGCTGAACGTTCACGCGATGCGGCTGGTTCTGGGCGCGACAGGAACTTCAGGATCGTGCCTTGCAAATTTTGGTCATCGGGTAGTTGAAATGAGCATTCGCGCCCCTGGTTGGCCTTGATCAGCTCCGCCATGGTCGAACAATCCTGTTGTTCTTTTTCCGTCTTCTCCGTTTCAATCCAGCTGGCCACCATCGAATTCAAGTTGGCGTTTTCGGGAACGGCCCAAAACGACCCCAGTATGGCCTCGTCGGGAACCTCGTCGGTCACCAGGTCACCGTTCTCGTCGGTTCGGCCCGTGGCCTGTTTGACGATCAAGCAAAAGCCATCCTTAAAAATGATGGCTCGTTCGGTTTTCATCGTGAGCGAGTTTTTTGCGCCATCCTCACCACCAGCGTTTTGCGCTACGGTTACTGAATGAGTTACCAGCGATGCAGCAAGTAATCCAACGATTGCAAAACAATGAGTCTTCATTCAACGGACCTTTGTGAACAGAAAGAAAGTTGCAAATCCAAGCGGGCAAGCAATATCTTAACGAGCCAAGACACGGGTTTGGGTAACATCGTTGTAACAGTAAATGGCGGACGGTTGGGACTTGGAGCTGCGGATCGTCTGGCCCGAGTCGACATCATCCAGCGATTTGGCGCTAGCCACCGACCTTCAGAAATCACGCGTCAACTTGCTTCGTCCGCGGCTAGCGCCGAATCGGCTGGACAAAAATATCGGCCTCTCCCCGAAATACCCTCGACCGCCAGAATTCTGCCGACAGATCTCGGCCGTACTACTTCGTGGCGGAATCGGATTTGGCTTGCTTGCTCTTCTTTTGTTCTTCCACGGCTTCGCGGTGGGCTCGGTCGCCGTCAAACCCACGCTTTCGCAGGTCTAACTCTTCCAGTCGTTCTCGGGGCCCGTAAACCGTCAGCACGTCACCAACGTTCAACCGGTTGTTGCCACTCGGACTGCCCACATACTCGTCTTCACCACGATGGATCCCCAGCACCAGCACGCCTTCGGAGGTCAATCGAGATTGAGCCAGCGTCTTG
>CAZJEK010000474.1:0-3079 GCA_964545005.1 uncultured Pirellulaceae bacterium | reverse complement strand
CACGGCGCACCACCGCCACAACGTCGCCCCCGCCGGCTGGCGCTGGGGCCACGCCGTCGCCAACGGATCCGAGGTCGTCGCCGTCGCCACGGTCGGGCGCCCCGTCGCCCGTATGCTCGACGCGAGCTCGATCGTCGAGGTGACGCGCGTCTGCGTCACGCCCCACGTGCCCTACTACCTGGCACGCAACGCCTGCTCGATGCTCTACGGCGCCTCAGCGCGCAAGGCCAAGCGGAAGGGCTTCGAGCGCGCGATCACTTACACGCGGGAGGGCGAGGGCGCGATGAGTATCCTCGGCGCCGGCTGGACCGCGACCCACGTGACGAAGATCGACCGCCGCGGGTGGTCCCGCTCGACTCGGCCTCGCCGCGAGGAGCAGCGCTGTCGGAAGCTACGGTGGGAAACGGGCCTCACGAAGGCCGCAAAGGCGGACATCGCCGCTCGAGCGCTTCCCCTCGAGACCGTGTGGAAGCTGACCGGGAGGGCGCCATGACGTGATTCGCTGCGGACTACTTACGGCCTAACTAGGCCGTAGTTATGCCCTCTCGTCGGTGACCCGACCGCGCGGTTTCGTGACTGCCTCCGCGCGAGCGGTGCGCGGGTTCGATTCCTGCGGGGGGCACCAGATCTCGAGGTCGGCGGACGATCGATCGCGCAGCTGCGATCGGCGCCGTCTACATGTTGCGAGTCGGGACTGCGATCGCCCGACATGTTGTGGTGCTGAACGGATCGCCGGTTCCTTGATCGATCACGACCCGCTGATGCAGTGTCGATGGTCCCACTTCCTCACGCGATCGGCATGCGATGCTCGAGCCCAACCTCGACGCTGCCGCCGCGTTCCTCGACGCGCTCAGCGACGAGGGGCCTGGCGCTGCGCACACGTTTCAGGTCTACCCCGAACAACGACGGTCGGCGGAGCCACGAGCTCCGCTGTCGGGGACCCTCGCCGAGGTGGCCTCGAGGCTCACCGAGCTGAACAACGACCGGCTCGGGGTCTCCGTCTGCGTCGCGGCGACGGACCTGCAGGGGCGGACCTACGACAACGTGCTGCGGCCGCGGGCGCTATTCCTGGACTTCGACGCTGGCGACCCGCCGCCGCTGGCGTGGGAGCACGCCTCGGCGGCCGTGCGCACCGCTCGGGGATGGCACCTCTACTACTGGATCGTCCACCGCGACCGGGCCGAGCCGGACTGGAAGACGTGGGAGCTCGCCCAGGAGGCCGCCGCCGACGCGTTCGGGGCGGAACGCATCGTCGACCGAACGAAGGCGATGCGGCTCCCCGGCTTCTTCCACCACAAGACGTCGCCGTTGCGCATCGAGCTGCAGCAGTGCGAGACCCACCGCCGCGCGCTCCCGCAGATCATCGCGCAGCTGGGACTCACCCTCGACGTCCTGCGCCGGCCGGCACCCGTGCGCCGCAGTCGTCCATCGCGCTACGACCCGGCGAAGCTCTCTACCTCCGATCGGATCGACCAGTACGAGGAGTGGGTCGCCAAGCAGCCGTCGGCGGTCGAGGGCAGCGGCGGTCACGACCAGCTCGTCCGCGTGATCAAGATGGCCTGGAACTTCGGCCTCGGCTGGGATGACGCGTGGCCTGTCATCGAGCGCTACAACGATCGGTGCGATCCCCCGTGGCGCCATCGAGCGCTGCGCTCGCAGTTCGAGAGCGCGGGGCCGATGGCGGAGCGGCGAGGGCGGCTGAGCTCGGAGTCCTGGGAGAGCGCGCTGTGGGTGCCCGAACCGGAGGTTGTGCGCAGGGAAGGGCCGCGCGTCGACGAGGAGATCCCTTTCGACCCGGACGCGCCGCCGGCGAATGTTCGGAGGATCCGGCAGTCGAGCCCTCCACCGGACGAGCCGCCGTGGCCTGCAGGGGTCGAGGCCTCGTCGGGCCAGCGATCAGGGGCGCCCCCGGACGAGCCACCATGGCCCGAGGAGGCTGGCAGCGGCCCCCCTTCCGAGCCCCCGTGGCCCGACGACGGCGACGGACCCGGGGGCGGCGAGATGGTCCTCCTCGATCCTGAGGAGCCCCTCCTCGGCGCGCACCGCTTCGTCCGCCTTCACCAGACCGAGGACGGCCAGCGCACGCTGCATCGCCACCATCGCGTCTATTGGCGATGGGACGCGCACTGCTACCGCGAGCTCACCGACGAGGGTGCCGAGGCGCTGCTCTACCCGTTCCTCAACCGCGCGCGGCGGGAGGAGTGGAAGAACGGCAACCGCCGGATCAAGCCGTACGGTACGCGTCGCACTCGGCTCACCGACATGGAGAAGGCGCTGCGCTCTGTCTGCTACTTGCCCGACGACCTCAGCGCGCCCAGCTGGCTTGATCCGCGCGCCGACGACCCCGACCCCGCCGAGCTGCTCGTGTGCCGCAACGGTGTCGTCCACCTGCCGACGGGGCGCTTCATCCCGCCGGACCCGCGCCTGTTCGTGCTCAACTCCCTCGGCGTCGCCTATACGCCGCAGGCGCCGCCGCCGACCCGGTGGCTGCGCTTCCTCGCCGACCTCTGGCCCGACGATCGGCAGAGCACACGTCTGCTGCAAGAGTGGTTCGGCTACTGCCTGACGCCCGACATCAGCCACCACAAGGCGATGATCATGGTCGGGCCGCCGCGCGCCGGCAAGGGCACAGCTGCGCACGTCCTGCAAGCGCTGCTGTCCCCAGCGTCGGTGACCTCGATGATGATGGGCGACTTCGTCTCCGAGTTCGGGCTGTGGCGCCTCATCGGCAAGACGCTCGCGATCATCCCCGACGCTCGTGTCTCGGGCCGCAGCGACAGCGCAGCGATCGTCGAGAAGTTCCTCGCGATCACCGGTGGCGACCTGATCAGCGTCAACCGCAAGAACCTCGCGCCCGTCGACCTCCAGCTCAAGTCGCGGTTCATGCTGCTGACCAACGTCGTGCCGCAGCTCGCCGACGCTGCCGCGGCATTCCCTCAGCGCATGCTGTCGCTGTCGCTCGAGCGAAGCTTCCTCGGGATGGAGGACCGCGATCTGCTCCCACAGCTGCTGCGCGAGCTGCCGGCCATCCTCAACTGGTCGATCGAAGGGTGGCACCGCCTGCGGGCACAGGGGCAGT
>CAZJEK010000473.1:0-3087 GCA_964545005.1 uncultured Pirellulaceae bacterium | reverse complement strand
TTGAGGTTTGACGGACCACTAGTCGAGGTGTCGGTGTTGGTTGTAAGCCAATGGTTCGCCCTGCCGTGATTCGATGTCAATAAAAAAACCGCACCCCAGTAAAAAACCAGGGCGCGGTTGATATTCGTAGACCTTCCTGACAGCGTCAGGAGTTCAGCGGACTAGCGTCGCCATTCCACACCGAAGATGAATCCAGCAGCGACAAAGTCTTCGTCGAAGGCTTGGATGGCAGGACCTGTGCCCAACACCGAGTTGCCGTTGTTGGCAGTCGTCGCGGTGTTGACTCGGGCAATTCCGTTCCACATGTACATCGCCTGAGCACCGACTTTCAAGGACAGGTCGCGGCTGATGTTATAGGCCATCTCAAACTGACCATCGAGCACTGGCACAAAACTTTGATCCGAGAAGTAAGTCTCCGTGATCCCGGTCGTGTTCGGATTGTTGGGATCGACGCGTCGAGTGATATCCGAAGCGAAGTAACGTTGCTGGCTATAGCTGGTTGCAATCGCACCATCGCCAGTCAAACGCCAGCGTCCTCGGCGGACGTTATAGCGACCGCCCGCTTGCAGACCAAAGGCACTGTTGGTTGCTTTCTGGATGAAGCGGTTGTTCAGTTGAACGGTGTCCAGTACCAGGTCGCCGTTGGTGTCTTCCAGAATCTGGCTGATTGTGTCCTCCAGCGATCTGTCAGAAATGCTGTTGTGCCGGAAACCGAGGTAGGGCTCGAAGTACCCGCCGCCCGACAGAGCTTGGCGGAAAATTCGATTGACCTCGACGTTGGCCAGCTTGGTTTCAACCAGCATGGGGTTGGATACCAGCACGTCTTGACCGTTGGTGAAGAAGGATCCACTGGAGTCCTGGTAGCTGATGTTCCAGCCGGCTTCATCTTCAGAGAACCAACCCAGCTCGTAGCGGGTACCCCAGATAAACTCGGACCCGGTGCTTTCGGTGTCCTGAGTCAGCACGTTGAAGCGTACCGCTTTGGGTACCGCCGTGTACGTTTTGTCGAGTGTGAAATAGAACCCAGTATTAGGTTTCATTTCCTTGCCGTTGGTGAACTCCAGCGGAGCGAACACCTGAGCGTCGTAATCAAATAGTCCCGGCGAAGCCAGCGGCCGATTAGCCGCTCCTGGTGGCATACGATCAAATCGAGTGCTCGGAACATCCTGACCCCATGAAATTCCCGCCGTGACCAACGAGAACAACAGGGCCCCCATCAAAAATGTTTTTCTTAAAGCCATCGCTTTTCTTCCTGCTGCTGCAGAGTGCAAGTCTACGAGGAATCCGTACGATTCCGTTCACAGGAACTATCGGATGTTGGTTTGTAGGGGTTGAATAAGAAAGCCGGAATTTATCGAACATATCAGTTTTTTGCCGTTTGCCGCATTTTCCGAGGCACTTTTGACCGGGCTGAGACGTCCAAACGGTGACCGCAATGCCCGTATCCTCGCCAAAATTCCCATCTTTAAAACTCTCGCCATTTTATCGCTTGGTGTATACTAGCAGGACTTTATTGGACGAAGACTCGAACAGGGGATGGGGACCCGAGAGGGCTGCCGTGTGCCTCACCGCTGTCCTTGGAATCTCATCCATTGCTTTAAAAAACCGGAGTTTCTTGATGTTTAGTCGTTTCAAAAACTGGGCCATCCTGGCGTTGGCCACGATCGTGCTGGTACCGTTCAGCTCTGCCAAGGCTGGGGATATTTTGGACGTCGACCTGACGCTGGTTGACCCGTCGGCTCGCCACCTGTTCGTGGCAGCGGAGAAATTCTGGGAAGACCGCATCCAGGGCTACAGCTCGGAATTACCGCAGGTACTTCGCAAGCAAATCAGTGCCTTGCAATTGACCGCTAACGTTGGGCCAATTGACGGCGAAGGCGGCATTCTGGGCTTTGCCGGTCCCGATGCAACGTTGATGTACTGGAAGATCGGTGAACGACCCTATGTCGTTGCCGTGACGGCGTCGATGACCTTTGATTTGGATGACTTCCCATCGCTGGAAGCTGACGGCGTTTTGCAGGACGTGATCATTCACGAAATGGGGCACGCTCTGGGGTTCGGATCCATGTGGGGATCGGTTGATGCGACTGGTGTTCCGACCGACATCTTCCCTTTCTCCAACCAGCTGATTGGTCCTGTCGCTGGTGTTGGTCAGACCGAGTATCTGGGGCAATACGGAATTCAAGGCTACGCTCAAGATACCGGAAACCCGACCGTCACGTTTGTTCCAATTGAGCAACGTGGTGGTGGCGGAACGGCCTTTGGTCACTGGAACGACATGCCGCCATTCTTCAATCAAGTCACAGGCCTACCGCCCAAGAAAGAAATCTTGACTGGATTTCTGTGCGATGCCGATCCCAACGGTTCCAACCGCTTGATTTGTCCGGAAAAATTTATTTCCAATGCAACCTTGGGGGCAATGGCTGACCTCGGTTTTGCTGTCAACGGATTTAACGGTCAGTTTGCCGTGCCTCGAGGTCCTGGCCGCTTGGATCCGTGGCCCAAGTACATTGAAGGGCCTGGTCCGATTTTGAATTTCGGACCCAATGCCCCGGAATTGTCATTCCGTTTTTTCAATCGCAAGATTTCGTTGAGAGAATCGGTCGGGTCAACTGGATCGGGAGGATCTGACACCGAAACCGACTTCCCCGAAAAGGATCCTTACGGTTTGCGTCGACGTGATTTTTCGGATCAGTAGACCGAAGCAAAATTGAATTTCCAGAAATGGCTTGCCGGATTTTCGGCAAGCCATTTTTCGTTTCGGAGCTGCTACTTGACAAGACTTGAGAGATCCGAGGAGGCTGTCAATCGTTGCCCATCGCCCATTCTATTCCCCCTAAAACCAGCTCTTGAAATTGCGGGTTGTCCCAGGTGCTTTCAAAGTGCCCCCAGCCGATGCACAAAACTCGGCCCTTACCAAATCTTCGGGACCAGAGAACGGGATAGTCGTCATCCGTTCTCAACGCTCGATGTCGTGTTGGCACAGTTTCCGGTACCAGTCGCAGGATGACGTTGACTTCACCCGAACCAGAATCTTCTGAGAGGATCGGATGCTGTTCGAAAAACGGGAATGGGTTTTCCCCGAAT
>CAZJEK010000472.1:2092-3101 GCA_964545005.1 uncultured Pirellulaceae bacterium | reverse complement strand
TCCCCTCGCCTTGGCTCGACCCTCCCGCAAGCGGGAGGGTGTCGACACAACTTTCCCAAAGCGAAAGACGACACTCAACTTGGGTCTGGAAGACCTTGACGATTAATCCGGTCAGGCAACACTTGCCGTTGCATGCGTTGCCGATCGCGGTCAACAAACACTTTCTTTCCAGCCATTTCAACTCGATCCGTCAACGATCCCAATTCCACCGTCCGATAGTCTTTTCAGACTGTCCGCTGAATGACGGCTGAGCGGATAACTTGGGTTTTCCCGGAACCAACGGTTGGGGCTTGCATCCAAGTCCTGAAGGATTTGCGATACACCCAACGCTATCGATCTCAAGCAGGTTTGCTTGCAGAAGAACACAGCCAATTGACGTTCGATTTGCCGGCTCTTCAAAACTGCCATGGCTCCCAACCAAGGATTACATTTCAACCGGTTGCCTGCATATCGGCTTTCGCTGCGCGAAAGCGATGCATCGACACCCTCCCGCTTGCGGGAGGGTCGAGCCAAAGCGAGGGGAGGGTTTGCAATTCCCTTCTCTGGCCCTGACAGGCCGACTCTCCCCCAGGGAGAGTGTCTGCCGCTAGGGTGCGGGTTGGACAGCCCCAGTTCTGTCGGCACCTCCGGGCCTGAAGGTGATTGCGTTACGCAAACCGGGCCCTCACGGGCCCGGCAGAGGTTGTGCCAGCCCTCCGGGCTTGAAAGGCGACACTACATTCGTCGCGATCGCCGGGGGGTGACGCTGCTGTTTGTGGTTTCGATGATCGTGCTGTTCCTGCTGATGGGAACCGCATTCGTAATTGTGTCCAACAACTTTTATGGTTCATCCAAACAACGGCTCAATCGCGACCTGTTCAAAGTCGACAGCCAACCCTACATCGAAGCGGCATTCTATGATCTGCTACGCGGACCGGACTTGAATAATGTCGGTTCTCCGTTGCGAGGTCATTCGCTGCTGGAAGACATGTACGGGTACGGATTTTCGGCGTCGATCGCATCAGCATCG
>CAZJEK010000472.1:0-2082 GCA_964545005.1 uncultured Pirellulaceae bacterium | reverse complement strand
TCCATTTCCGGCATGGTCAACTTACCCAACTTGCGCATCGGCATCATCACATTCCAGTGGCCACTTCATTACCCTGCAGCTCAGCAGCGACGCCCGACGAATCATCGACGGGCAACCCTATACTCCAGCGCCCGTCCCCGGTGGGTTAACTGGGTTGGTATTGACGCTGGTTTCCGGCGACGCCAAGGGACTGTCGACGCGAATTGTCGACCACCAGGTTTCCGGATCCGGAGGTTCCGTCACACACACCTTCGTCGTGATGCCTCACTGGCTGAACAATCAGTTCGCCATTAACAATGCAGGGCTACTGGTCGGACAACGAGTCGTGGTCAACGGCCGGCCGTTTGCCGGAACTGGGGCCGGACACTACAACCCGACCAATACGTTGGATCAACCTCGGCTGTCCAGCCAGGCACTGGCGCCAGATCAGCGTGGTCGCTCGCGCGACGATCTGCTGGGCGTTTCCGGGGATGGCTATTTCTCTGCGCAAATTGGCGGCTCGATCGTGCCCAACTCCCAGGCCCCGAATGAACCCTACGATGCGTTCGACTACCAGAACATGTTTCTGGCGGGGCTTCGCATTAATGGGGAACCAATCAAACCCAGTTTCCATCGCCAGGAACTGACCGACAATACACCCGTTGCTGGTCGCGCTGATTTCCGCGCTTTCAGGCGGGGCGGACCCAACAACGACGGCGTGATGGTGGACAACAATCTGGACGGTCAGCCCGAAGGGATCTGGATCGATACCGGGTTTCCAGTGCGAACCAGTCCCGACGGTCGTTGTTTCAAACCGTTGATCTCCTACACGGTGCTGGACCTCGATTCCCGGATCAATGTCAACGCCCACGGCAACCTGCTGCAAGTGGATCCGAACATGGAAGACGTTTCCAAGTTGCTGCATGGTACCGCACCGGCGGCGCTCAGCCGGGGACAGGGGCTGGGCCCTGCCGAGATTCAGATGCACTATGTTTTGGGTGCTGGTAGTGGTGCTGTCATGCAAGGCCGCTATGGTCCCGACGGTCAACCGGGCGAAGCCGGAGTCCGTGATCGCTGGTCCGGCTACAAGTTATTCGGGCTGCCCGACCAGGCATTTACCGACCTGGTCCCGGGAACGGTGGGACACCATTACGGTTCAACCCTGGATCTGTTCGGGAGGTTCGCGTTTGGTTATTTCGATATTCGCGATGTCAGTGACCGTGAGACACCGATATCGATGCCGATGGCCAGCGTCGGCATTTCCCGGCTGACGCCCACCGAAACGGTTGACTCTCCCTACGAGATGAATTTCTCACAAGATGCGTTTTTCGGGCCAATCGATGCGACCGTTGACACGCCTTACACGCCCCGTGAATTGGAAGGCGTTTTGCGACCCTTCGATGTCGATTCGAGGCTGCTCCCCAAACGTCTGCTGAACAACGTGGGGGGATCGGCGCTGGTCAGAAATCTGATTACGACAAACAGTTTTGAGGTGCCCACACTGGCTCGTAATCCGGTCGGCCAATTGTCCCGGATTCTGGAACAGGGGCCGGACCCGGATACGCTGGTTGGCGTTGACACCAGTCAGCCCAATCGGGAAAGGTTCATTCGCGATCAATTGGTCGAGCTGCTGCCGCCCGAGTTTTTCCGTGGGTTGCCGTTGGACATCAACCGTCCTTTTGGGGACGGGATCGATAACAACAGCAATGGCGTGATCGACGAGATCGGCGAAACGGATACGTTGACTCACCCCGACGGTTCGACTCAGCCGTTTGACCATGACAATGATTCGTCGACCGCAGGTGATTTCGATACGCTGTTTGCGCGTTCCTACTTTGCCAAACGGTTGTACGTGACGACGCTGTTGATGACCGAACGGGTTGATCGTAACGGAGATGGAATCATCGACCTGGGTGACTGGTACGATTTCGATGACGATGGCGATGTCGATGTGCTGGACCTGATCGAGTATCGCAAGGTGATCGCTCAGTGGGCCGTTAACGTGGTCGATTTTCGCGATTCCGATTCGATCATGACTTCGTTTGAGGTCGATTTGAATCCGTTCAACGGCTGGGATGTGGACTCCGATATCACGACGACCGA
>CAZJEK010000471.1:2719-3127 GCA_964545005.1 uncultured Pirellulaceae bacterium | reverse complement strand
AAGTAAATGTTTGATTCTAAATGTGCGTGACAAGAGTCTAACCCTTCGAACTCGTCACCTTAGTCGGATAACGCCTGCCGTAACCGGGCACGAACGGAAGGCTTTGATTTCAGTTGCCACGTGAATGAGTGCTCCGGTTGACGGCTTTGTTATCCGGCGATTCCACTGCTGAAGGGGCTTTCCGAATTGAAAATCTTCTATATGTATGTATAGCAGTGTAGGCAACGGGAATTGACACGGCAAGCAGCACGCGGAACCAACGAAAAGGATCATGTGTATATGTGCGTTGTTCAAGGCCAAACAACAGAGTTGCGGCCCCAGATAAAAGTGCCCCAGCGAAGGCAGACAAACCGACCATAAGTAAGCAGCGAACGTAACCGAGACGAATCTTGGGCGAAAAATTCAAAA
>CAZJEK010000471.1:0-2709 GCA_964545005.1 uncultured Pirellulaceae bacterium | reverse complement strand
AAGAACGCCGCAACCTATTGATGCATCAAGAAATTCACGAAAAAGCGAAGTCAAATCGTTCGCTGGTGAACCTGCGTACGATACGTTTGTGGTCTGGATAAATTGAAGAATCAAACCAAGTGTCAGCGGGATACCAAATCCAACAATGCCAAGTGGCACTGCAAAACAAAGCCCACGAACCAAACTATTCGTATGGTTTCTGCGTCGACTAACGCCGTTGCAGGCAGGTGGTTCGTAGGGGTTCGGTTTTCCGTGTTCCAATGCAACTCTCAAGACGGATAACGTGTAGTAGCCACTACTTAATCTGAAAGACGTCCGAAAATCACACGTTCGTGTGTACGAGTTGGTCAAGCATTTTTTGCTTGGCCATTTCTTTTGAATCGTTGAATGTCTGCATTGGTGTTTTACCGTAACAGTAACGGCCGCTGTGCGGTCGTTCTTCGTTATAGAATTTCAACCATTGATCAAGATCGTCCTGCAGCTCTTCGATGCTGTTGTAAATCTTTTTGCGAAACGCGATTTGATAAAACTCTTGCAGCATCGTCTTGTGGAATCTCTCGCAGATTCCGTTTGACTGCGGTCGTCTGGCTCGCGTCTTTGAGTGATCAATGTCTTCGAGCGCGAGATAGAGTTGGTATTCATGATGTTCGCGATTGCCGCAATACTCGGTTCCACGATCAGTGAGTACCCGCAGGAGCGGGATTCCCTGCTCCTCAAAGAAAGGAACGACGCGATCATTAAGCATGTCGGCGGCCGTTAGTGCGTTCTTGCGATCGTACAGCTTGGCATCAGCGACACGTGTGTACGTGTCGATGAAGGTCTGCTGGTAGATTCGCCCGACCCCTTTGATGGTACCGACGTAAAAAGTGTCCTGAGCCCCCAAATAACCGGGGTGTTCCGTCTCGATTTCGCCATGAGCTTCCTTTTCCAGCTTGGCTTTTTCCAGAGCGGCAACCTGGTCTTCGGTGAGCACGATTCCGTCTTGAGCGCTCTTGGCCTCGAGCGCTTTGAGACGCTTCTTCATCGTCTCCAAATCATGTCGAAGCCAAACACTTCTGACTCCGCCAGGCGAAATCAACACGCCCTCTTTCTTAAGCTCGTTGCTCGCGCGAACTTGCCCGTATGCGGGCTGCTCAACCGCGATTTCAACGACACGTTTTTCAATCTCCGGATCTACCCGATTCTTGACGACTGGTTTCTTGCGAGAGATTTCCTTGAGAGCCGCTTCTCCGCCATTATCGTAAAGTTCTTTAAAGCGATAGAAACTGTCTCATGAATAGCCAAAAACTTTGCAGGCTTCGGAGACATTGCCGAGTTTTTCAGCCAGCTTAAGAAGTCCAAGTTTGTTTTTAATAATCTTCTGTTCGTTGGTCATCCTGACACTCCTTGGGGATTGCTTTGGCTGGGCGGCGTTTTATTTAATTCGCGTGCGCTCATTAAACAAAACGCCGCCCAGCCTGTTACAATGAATTTAAAGAATGTCAGATTAAGTCTCAACTACTGCAGATAACGTCACGCGTCACCAGGTACGCGCGAAAGATTCTCAATTGCAAAACCGCCTGACTCGCGTACTCCGGTGCACGCGCTGGTTCGCCGATGGTCCGCGAGACCGAAGTCAATCGCCATATTCGCCAGGGTGCGGCGGTCCAAGTCTCGCGGGCATATCAGCTCCATCACACACGGTATCTGCAAGTGACGCCAAGACGAACCGCAAATCGTTCTGATCGCAAAAGTAGTCATCGATCAAACCGGGTGTCGTCCATCGCGAAGTGTTGAACCCGTCTTCGATATCGTTGTACCAAATGACGGTACTGCCAAGAATTCCAACGACCCAGAATCCGCCACCTAAGTCACCCCAAGGATGAAGTTGCCACTTCACGGGTTTGATGCGAACCATGCCCCAAAGTCTCTCGGCGACAGGATTGTGCCGTGGAGATTCATCGATCAGCATCTGCGTAAGATCCGATTCAGAAATTGGCGACCAGTCGTTGCTTTTGTCGTCAGTCATTTACTTCAGTCGGCGAACGAAAGCGGTAACGGGGCCGCCGCCAGACAACTATGATTTCAAAACCGGCGTCACCGGCGGCTCCCGTTCACCGCATGGTTATTTGCCTTCTTCGGCGAAGAAGTGTGCCATTTGCGATTCGTCCCAACCATGGGTCGTTGATGCGTCGGCAGGTGGTGGGAAGCCTGTGCGACAGCAGCCCACGCCGTCAGCGAAATTGTAAATAGCATGGGGATAGGAATTGATAAAAAGGGCAGCCTTCATTCCATCGCCCGACCAAAGGATGTGCAACTCCGACGGCCTGTCTCTGTCAGTGACGGATTGAACGTTGTAAATGTGGAGGGCATCGACAATTGGATTGTCCGCCTTCTCGGTATCGAGGGCGTAAAAGTAACCTGTATCGCCATCATCTTCGAAGACGGCCTGATATCGCCCGATTGAAGAATCGGATTGCACAACGGTCTCGACGCCAACGGAGAGAGTGTCCTTTGTCACTGTGCTCGCTGCGAGTCGAGGTGGCATGTCATCTGTCCGTGAGGATGGAGTTTGATCTGTTTGTAAACGCGTCTCTTGACTTGGCTCGCGGCTGCAACCAAATGCGGCAAACACGACAGTTATCAGGAGGAGACGGAACATTGGCAAATAACGACTAAAATCACCCGGTCGCGACGAGAGATTCTCCATTGTCAAAACGCCCGACTTCG
>CAZJEK010000470.1:0-3137 GCA_964545005.1 uncultured Pirellulaceae bacterium | reverse complement strand
GACTAGGCGACTACGCGACCAAATGACACTTTACAATTGGCCACTCCGTCGTCGTAGTGCTGATGCGACCAGTAACAGCCGACGGACGTGGAATTGGGTTCTGAATAGCCGATTGTGCCGACGGTCGCCATGACTCGTATCGCCGACAATCGGATGGGCCATATGGTTGAAGTGTCGTCGCAATTGATGCTTTCTGCCCGTCAAAGGCTTTGCCGTGACGAGCGAATATCGGCTTTGCGGATACTTGCCAGCCGAATAGGGCACCGTCCAATGGCGAATTGTCGTGACAAGTGTCGTTGCTGGCTTGGCAGGGTTTTCGCTTGATGCGCGTTGGTCGGTGATTCGATCGCGACGCTCGACCAAGGGATCGTCCCATTGGATTTGCGCTGGAGTATGACCACGCACAATTGCGTGATACGTTTTTTTGATCTGCCGGTCGGCAAACTGCTGGGCCAATTGCCTGGCGACTTCCGAGGACAAAGCAAACAGCAGCACACCCGAGGTGGGGCGATCGAGACGATGGGCGAGGAACACTGGTTGACCAATTTGATCACGCAACGCTTGTACAGCAAATTCCTTGGCGTGCACATCGATGCGGCTGCGGTGAACCAGCAGGCCGGCTGGCTTGTTAATGGCGATGACAGACTCATCCCGGTAGAGAATTTCCAGCATCATGCCTTTGAAGTTGTCGAGAAATGCCACTGGAGTCCGCGGATCAGCGCTTCCTTCCACAACATAAAATCGTGCGCCGCGCTCGAATCGATCCACAGCGAATTCCTTACGCTGGCGTGATCAAGATCGCGTTTGAGCTTCCTGGCGTTGTTCTGGAACAGTCGCTCCAATCCTGACTCGCCTGCTGCGAGATAGAAGCTGGATTCGCATGTTTCGAGATTTGATAGGTCGACAGGTTTTCGGAGACGCTGGGGCGACATGACGACCGCTTTTCCGAATAGCTCAGGGTGCTGAACAGCCATTCGATAGGCAAACGCTCCACCATTTGAAAACCCGGCGACCACGGTTGCGTGCCGACGTAAGGGAAACCCCAGAACGTGCTGCGCGATTCGAGGCATGAGACGAATAAATGCATCGTAATGGTTATCGAACAACGAAACGCCTGGCTCCCCCAAATACTCCTCGGCCCGGTTTTTTCGTTTCGGGCCATTGCCGTTGCACGACAAACCAATAAACGCCAACGGTCGACCGATGGTTTTTCGCAGACGATCCGTTGCGGTTCTGGAGAACAAATGGGTCAATTGTCCGTCTGCCAACAGGATCACGATCGCATCCAGGCGTCCAATTGAATCGCCTGGGATTTGCAGGTGAACCTCTCTGGAAAATCCCGTCGTACGATCGCGTATGAAAAGGTGGTGAGGGATGGGGGTTGGTTTCCAAGGATCGTCGGCCTGGAATTCATAGCGATTCAGAATCGGATCGTTCGTCGATTCGAGCATCGCAGCGAATTGTGTTTTTGATTTCATTAGAGATCGCAAACCGTTTCGTATGGGTTCATCCGTCCGAGGCATCTGAGCATGCATGCTCAGCCTGAATGAACAAAACAAGTCCTTAATAGCGTAACAAACACAGCCAATTTAGCCCTCACTGCAACGTCCGATAATGTTTCTTATGTTCGGTTAGCTCTCTCCAAACCCAAGGAAAAACGCGATTTTCTGATTTTTGGCGACGTTGCGTTTATTGCAGTGTTTGCATCCAGATCGCATTTCCCCACCCCTCGAATCGGACGCCCTCTGATCCCAATGACGCGAACTGGACGCCGCCGTCCTGCTTTGATGCTTGGCCCGACAAACGACTTTACTGGAAACTTGTACGCTTCCTGCCCGGGCTTTCGTTGAATGACGCGATAGCATCACTTGATCACTTCGAAGAATCGGAAGTGAGCTCATTATCGAACGTTTTGCGGATTTTACACAATGAAAGATCCAACGTAGATTTGATATTTGAATGTAATGCGTATACTGGCGAAGTGACGCTTGCGAGTATGGTGGCACAACCAAGACCGACTGCCGGTTAACAGGCGATGATCGGAGGCGGCGATTCCGTATCGAATTTGATGTCCAGATACTTGTCCCCGCTCGGATAGCGCAGCCGTTATTCGGCAAAGGCAGACTACCGTCTGTTACGCTCCGACTGCGGCTGCGGTTTCGTCATCGGACCTCCCCCATTCAGCGACACGTTCCAATGCCCGTCAGTCCTCTACCTGTCGTTACATGGCTCATCCTCTTCGCATTGATTGTGGTTAACGGGTTTCGAGGCAAACGAGCTTTCGCGGCTGCAGTCGTATTTTCCGTGCTTTCAGTCGCGTTTATTTGGTTCGCTGTATCCGCGCCTGGTTTTTTGCTACAGAGAAAAGCAGCGGCAGGTGCTGCCGTTGCGCAGTTCGAGTACGCAAGGTTTGTTGAAAACAAGAGCAGTCGTATTAATGCAATAATAAGCTGGCCAACCACCTCGGATGTGCTCGGCGGGTACAAATGGCTTCTTCAATCAGCAAAGCAAAATCATCCGCCCGCGCTGTACGCACTCGGTGTGCGATTGAAGCACGGAATTCATGTGCCAGAACCTCCAAACTGGACGGGCCCAGCTGGAAATAGGTTCCCGCAGCCCGACATCTGCCAGTGGTCGCGGGATCACAAAACGATGCACACGGAGACATCTGAGGCATTGTGTCAAGAGTCTGGGGTAGTTTTGAACATTTTTGTTTCTGGTTTTGTCAACGGATTTTCCACTGTCAATTCTCGATCAGTTTGTAGATGGGTGATCCTGTTTTCTTGAGACGCTGGATGTACTTTTCTTCGTCGTAGGGAACTCGATCCTGCCAGCATCGAAAGATGATTCGCTGCCATTTATAGGCCAGTGCCCGCTTGGCCATTTGAGGCGATTTGCCTTTGTCTTTTTGCATTTGGTAGTAGGCTGCAGCCCACCTGCTTTTTTTGATCGACAGTCCGGCGAACTCGTGGAACGTCTGCTTCAGGAACTTGGTGCAGGCCCAGCGAGCAGAGACAAAACGCTGCTTACCGCTTTGAGTCGTCAATGGTGCGATACCCGTTGCTGCTTGCAAGGACTCGACCGTTGGGTAGCGACTGCGGTCGTCCCCCATGGCGGCGATCATCCGACCGTGAGTC
>CAZJEK010000469.1:0-3196 GCA_964545005.1 uncultured Pirellulaceae bacterium | reverse complement strand
TTTTCGGGCAGGATGAATCGCCGATCCCAATTCTTGAGCTAGACGCTGCACTAGTCGAAATATGGCCCCGGGAGGCTTGCTAACAACCTCAGATTCTCGCGGGCCCGACCGAACATAGTGAAACCGGTAAGAGTACTTGCCTACGCACTCTTGCGGAGGTTGATTGGCAACGCGGCCAGTTCAAACTGCATCGGCTGAGCATCAGCGGTGACGACCTGGCAACCGATGCGTCGGTCAAGATTGATGACCAACGGTGCCCGCAGGTTCATCGTCAAGGAAGTATCGTCGCGACTGACAACACTCAAGACATAAGCCTGCTCAACCGAGGTCAGCTGCAATTGATCAACGTCGCCGGGCTCCAATCGAACCTGGTAGTCGGGAACAAATCGACGAGGCGATACCACTGGCAGGGCTATGTCGGCGTGCTGCATACTCTGCAACCAGGCGACCGCTGCGTTGTCGGTATCTGCTAGCAGTACCCAGTGGCGGCAATCTTCGAAGCCCAACAGGCCGTTGCGAAAAAACAAAATGTCATCGGGCTCGATCTCAATCGCAGCAAATCGGCTCGTATGGATCTTCATAACTGGTGACCTTTGACACAATTCCGCGAAACGGAGGCTCCAAGTAATGCCATTCGGCCCAAAATGGTTAAATTCAAGGCCGTTTCTGCTTCTTTCATCGGCACCACGGCAGCCAGTCTCCATTAAAAAAAGCCAGTCATTGCAATTTTGTCGATTGGATAAATCTCGACACTGAAGCCCGGCTTTCCTACGATTGAACATCAAGCTGAAGTTTCATCCGGAATGACTGAATGAAAACCGAACATTGCCGATCAAATTCCATTGGAAATCGCCGTGGCCGCACAGTCTCACCGCTGCTGCTGGTTTTGTTCGGCTGTCTGGCATCGGTAGTCGTTTCCGGATTGGAAACCTCGGCCTGCCAAACCGAATCGACGGAGCAGGCTGAGCTCGATCCAGCTGAAATCGAACGGCTGATCGAACAATTGGGAGCCAGCCAGTTTGCTCAACGTCAATCCGCAACACAGCAGTTGACTACGGCCGGCGAGTCGGCCATCAAACCACTGACTCGCCATTTGGTGGAAGGGTCACCCGAATTGCATTGGCGGATTCGCGCGATCCTCGAATCGATCGCGTTGGACACCTCACGCGAGGGATTGCTGCTGGCAGCATCCGTATTAAAGGCGCGGTTCGGATACGGGACGGGAGAATTAACCGCTGCCTGGTTGCAGCGACGACGCAAGTTTGCCATCGAGGAACTGAGACGGGAAGGCATCCAGGTTCTGGATACATCCGAATTGGCTGGGCGAGGTCAGTTTTTCGGGCAGGGTAACTTCGCACAAGAAGTGCTGATCATTCGGGGCAACGCCAATGGCGAGCCAATTTTTGTCCAACTGGACTCGGCCCCCGGAATGACACCTTCCCTGGATAATCTGCCGGTTTCCTCCGATGCCAACCCGCAACCATCGCCAATGGCCAGTGAACGCGGGCGCCGCGAACTGACCAAACAGCTGGATTCACTGCTATCTGCTTCGGCAGAAGAACGGGACAAATTTGTGTTCGGCCGGTCCCCCGACGCCAGCCACGATGACCTTGCCCCGGATTCCATGCCCGAACCGTTCGATCGCTATTTCCGCGGTGCGATCAGCCTGACATTTGACCAAAAATGGTCGGGCAATACCGCCGTACTCAACGAGTTGGATTACTTTCGTTTAAACAGCATTCACTTCGACCGGATCAAGTTGACCAAGGATTTGCTCAATCGTTTTACCGGCCAGGAAGTGGCTCAACTCTCAGTCAATCGATGTGTCCTGGAGGATCAGCCATCATCTCTCCAGCTGCCACAAATTGAGGGGCTATTGTCGATCTCCCATCAACCTGAACTACAACCTTTACTTGATGCCATTGCCAGCGTTGCGCCCCAAGCGGTTCAATTGACCCATTGCGAAATCGACGTCAAGACGATTGAGACGCTGGCCGACCGCGGCGTATTGGCGTTGACGTTAAATCAGATTCGAGTTCCTCCGGAAGCCTTTGCCGCTTTCAGCCAATGGGAAGGACTGAGAATGCTGGAGCTGCAGGCCTGTGGTTTTGATGCGGCTCAATATGAACAGCTGCGTGACCAACGGCCCCGAATGTCACTGGATTTCACTCCAGCTGCTTTTCTCGGAGTCAGTCGATCGGCGATTGGAAGTGAATTGAAAATCTCGCGGGTCGTAGAAAACTCTGCGGCCGCTGCCGCCGGGATTCAGGTGGATGATATTATTCAGCGCGTTGGCCAGACTGACGTTCGCGACTTCGATCACCTGAGGCTTTTGATCGCTCAATACCGCATCGGTGAGCAAATCTCGATTACGGTTTCGCGCGATGGCGAGGTAATCGAACTGAATGCCAAATTGGGTGAAAACGACGACCAGATTAGATAATGGGCTGCTGATCGTGAATCATCGAGCCCCATCGACCCGGAATCCTGGCAGACTTGCGCGGTTGTAACGGCTGACAGCAACATGCGATCCGAACTCGGCATCGCACAACCGGAACGGGCGGAACAATACGACGCCCAGAATTCTTTCTGTTGTCCACCAGAGGATGCTCCGATACCTCCGATGGTGAGTGTTGCTAGCGGACCGTTCGGATCGGTCCATACCGCTACGACACATTTGTTTGCGGCAAGGGATTGCCGAATACCCGATCGTTGGCTGGCGAGCACAGAAACGCCGACCGCACCGACGAGGCAGTCAATTAAAAGTAAAGGAGCCAGCCATGCTGGTCTTGTCGCGACACAGAGATGAAAGCATCATGATTGGCGACAACGTGATGATCACGGTAGTCGACATTCGTGGAGACAAAGTTCGACTGGGCATCGATGCGCCTCAGGAAATCCCGGTCCATCGGCAGGAAGTTTACGACGCGATCAAGCGTGAAAACCAGAAAGCCAGTCGACTGGGACCATCCGAAACCCGTGACATCGGCAAATAACGTGCGCTACTGCTAACGTCTTCTCCTGGTGCGAGTTACTTCGCCGCCACTCCCACCCACTCCATTCTGACTCTTCGCAAACGCCGGCCGACTGGTTCGACCTTGGCGTGGTTTTCGTGCACTAAATGCCCAGCCGATTGGGCGTTAGCCCGGATATTGCATCCGGTGATTCGGGATTTTCTTATTTTGGCCGCGGGGCA
>CAZJEK010000468.1:0-3196 GCA_964545005.1 uncultured Pirellulaceae bacterium | reverse complement strand
GGAGGTGGGAAATTGCCCGAGGGTTGCTGGGTAAAGTTGTTGACTTGGACGTCGAATTCCAAGTTAAGGTAAGATGGAAAATGCCAATGCTCGTGAAAAGGCGGAAATGGCCCAAGTCAGAGCAAGGTTGGTCCCCGGACTTGACCTTCCTGAACTAGTAGCACCCAGTTCACATCGCCTTGACCTCGAATCTATCATCAATCGCGCGTGCGGCGGCGGTCGGCGTTCGTCCAGCACATACACGAGAGCCTCAGAGCTTCTCGACGACGTCTCGCGATTCGTTGCCAATGCGACGACATCACTGAAGCCCAATTATTGCCCGGAGCTTTCCCCGTCATTTCATCGAGCGGTATAGTCGGACATCACAACGACTCGACCTCGAAAGGCCCGAATGTAGTGGTGGGACGAAAAGGCACAATTGGCAAAGTGCATTATGTTTGCTCTGACTTTTGGGCTCACGACACCAGCCTTTATGTAATCGACTTTCACGGGAACATTCCGAAGTTTGTTTTCTACCTGAGCGACTATCTTGGGCTGGCTAAGTATGGAACAAAGTCTGGGTCTCCCTCCCTGAACCGCAATGACATTCATCCTTTGAACGTGGCAAGTCCGCAACCAAATGAGCAGGACGAAATTGTTCGCATTCTTGAAAACGCAGAACTACATATTGCCGGGCTGAAAAGTTCAATCGGAAAACTGAAACGACTCAAAACCGGCTTAATGCAAGACCTCCTCACCGGTAAAAAACGAGTTACCAACCTTATTAAAAAAGAAACCGTCGCAGTCTAATGGGCAGAGAAAAGTCAGAACTTAAATCTCGTGACAAATACGCAGAACTTTACGCATCTTTATTGGTCGCCGAAGGTGTAGTTGATTATTGTTCGGAAACGAAACATCCAATTGTTACTTTAGAATCTGAGGATGAACCCGAGTGGGATGATATTGTTCAAAACTTCGAGAAAATGCAACGTCGCCACCAAGTAAAACGCCAAACCACGGATCTTGCCTCGGCAACATTTGAAAAATACATCCAGGCGATAGTTGTTGATGCAAAGGTCCATTACCACTTCGTTTTCCCAGCGTACATATACGGATTTCGCGTTGTATCCGTATTCGACGTTTCTCAAACCGAAGGCGATGAACTGCCGGATATCGGCAGCTATCAAGGCGAGCCGAGCGAGTACCTCGAATCGCTGGAGTCATTCGTTGAGTCGAAAGGAATCACCCTGAAATGGGAAGCACCGGAGGGCGGAGCACTGGGAGTTTCGATGGGCGGCACGATCATGGTCGACCCGTCTTTGGAATCACCAGTTCGTTTCGCCACCCTGGTTCACGAGGTTGCTCATGAGATGCTTCACCGGTCAGACCGCAGGGAGCAAACGGACAAATCGCTTCGCGAAACCGAAGCGGAAGCCGTTGCCTTTGCGGTTTGCGATGCTGTCAGTATCGAATCGAACGGTCATGCAGAGAACTACATCAAACTCCATCAGGGCGATGCAGAAAAGCTCCGAGCCTCACTCGACTACATTCGAGAGGCAGCTTGCGAAATTCTCAACGCTCTGTTGAATAGCAAGACCGAAGTAACGGGTTCATTGGTTGGTTAGGGGCCATTTGGCTTCTTCCTCCGGAAAGTCTGGTTTTGGCATTCGTGTTGATTCCGGACTTTCCTTTTTTTTGCTGGATGAGAAATGCACCAGACTTCGCATGAGAAATGGAAAATTGACTTTGCCTTGATCCGCCGACAAGTTTCGATTGCTGATGTGCTCGGGCTGCTTGCCTGGGAGGCCAACAAACAGCACGGCCAACAACTACGTGGCCCTTGTCCGATCCATCAGTCGCAACCGCAAAGCGTGATTTTTGCCGTCAATCTCGAGAAGAATGCCTGGTACTGCCATTCCAGTAAGTGCCAATCGGGAGGAAACCAATTGGACCTATTCGCCGCCGCAACATCTCAATCGCTTTACCCTGGCACGGTTGACCTTTGCCAGCGACTGGGAATTGACCCATTCGAAAAGACTTGACCGCCTGCGAGTTCGTTTGAAGGTAGACGACAGTTTCTGTCGCAAGCGGAGTCGACGACGGTTGATGGTGACTACATTCAAACACTACGCCGCCTGGCTACCAAAAATCGGTCAAACATCACCGACCAGTTCTATTTTCGTAGCAGTCCTCAAGCCGTTTAAGTTCAAACAGCCAACCGGCAAATCCGCTTTGGTTCACTACCGAATACAAGAAATCGAGTTCGATGACGCTAGATCGAGTTGCCAGTTTCGACCCGGCGCCAAGAAACCCTTTCTAATGACTCCCGGCGCCCAGGATGCGATCGGCGAGGAACTTGCTTTGGAGTGCCTAACAAGGCTTTGTGCTCTGGCTAAAGTTCATGCCGGGATCGACTACCTCCAAAAGTTCGAAATCATCGAATCTGGAATCGTTGTCTGGTTCATCGAAGACGGTGACGGCGGAGCAATCACTGCCCTATTGCCTGAGGAGTACTAGCAGACTCCCCTCTTCTCCTATTTCATTCCCCAAAATCTCATGACTGAAAATGTTAAAAACTGGATCGCAGCAGCAAAAAAATGCCAGCAGGATCCATCCAAACCTCAAGTGTTGCCAATCGTGAGGATCGACAAAGACTACTTCTTCGTTGACTCTCGGCTGTCTTGCCTGCGGAACATCGACACATTCGAGTTTCACAAGTTCGTCAGCGACCTGATGCATCACGTTCGCGACAACGCAATCCTCGTAGTTTAAGCGTCTTATTCGATAGTCCGTAGTTGCCTCGCGAGGTGGCTACGGATTTTGTTTGTTTGCAACTCGAACTACGTTTGTCATCGGGGAGCATTGAGAGGCAAGGATATGAAATCACGACTGGATTGCACTTCGAACTGAGGGCTAAATAGAAGACCTCGAACAATCCATCTCGATCTTGAGAATTCGAATCCCCAACATGTTTTCAGTCCTTGATTTTAGCGATCATGTTTGGCAAGTTGCTGTAAATGGATCGAAGATATTTTGGTGAGCACGAGAATCCACTATACCGGAAGGTAGCTGGAACTCGCCCAACCACTGCTCGTTGACTAATCGGCAATTTCATTATTTGAGTCACTAAGGCGTTATCGTCCGGAATAACTTGGGCTTGTCGTGAAGAAGATCGCATCGTCCGTAGTGTCAACTTGCAAAAGCGGTACATGGACGA
>CAZJEK010000467.1:0-3204 GCA_964545005.1 uncultured Pirellulaceae bacterium | reverse complement strand
CGGTGTCGATCCCAATTGAAGTCCCGCCGCAATTGCCAACAGCAGGGATACCAACAGCAGTGACAGCAACGCCAGCGGCGGCATGCGAGTGGCTCGGGTCATGCTGAATCCGCTCCCCCGGCAGATCGCCGCCGGCAGGCCAGAAATAGAAAGAACGGAACGCCCAGCAGAGACGTGACAACACCGACGGGAACCGCAGCACGGTAGGGAGACGTTGCCAATCTGGCGCCGATGTCGGCTGCCAATAACAACGTCCCGCCAGTCACGGCTGCCGCCGGGATGACCAGGCGTTGGTCCTGGCCGACAATCATTCGCACCAGATGAGGCACCATCAGCCCGACGAAACCGACAGCGCCGGCGAGTGCCACGCTGCCCCCTGCCAGCATCACTACGATTATCGTACCAGCCAGTTTGATGACCATCGTCCGCTGCCCCAACCCCTGAGCGACTTGTTCTCCCAATGCCAAAACAGTCAAAGCAGGTGCGAGTGCCATCGCACCCAGCAAACCAAATGTGAAAAACGGTAAATACAAGATAACGTCTGCCCACTGCGTATGGAGGGTTCCTCGAGAATCCCACAGCATCAGGTCCTGTCCCAATTCGTAATAAATCACCACGCCGCTACCGATCGAGCCCAGCAGCGCCGAGACGGCAACCCCGGTCAACGCCAGCCGAACGGGAGTCAGTCCACCGCGCGACAGCGAACCCAGACCATAGACCGCAGCTGCCCCGGCCGTTGCGCCAGTGACCGCGATCAGCATCATTCCGGGACGCCCCAGCGAGGGCACAAAAATCAACGCAATAATGGTCGCAAAGCTGGCTCCCGAGTTGAGCCCCATGATTCCGGGGCTGGCCAGCGGATTGCGTGTCATGGATTGCATGATCGCACCGGCGATCGCCAACGAGGCTCCGACCAACAAATCGGCGATCGCCCTGGGGAGTCGCCAGTCTCTGACGATCACGTGCGACGTACGGCTTGAATCGTACTCGAACAACGCGCTGAATGCGGTCATCGCATCGATCGACACATCACCAACCAATAAGAAAATGCCGACGCCAAGGGGCACTAGCAACCATCCCAGCATCAACGTCAGCCTGAACCACTGCGAACGACCACCCGACAGGAATGCGGATGGTTTCGAATTTGATGAGTCAGTTGACACGGGACTCCTGCTCAGCTGACACGGCTTGCATCACATCATCGATAATTGCTTCGCAGCCCAGTATTCCATCGCCACTAAGCCAGGTCCCGGAATCTACCCGGGTCACGTTTCCATGGGCCACGGCTGGAATGTTTTTCCAGATTGGCGTATCTTCAACCCGGCGTAAGAAGATTTCGCTGTCGCGATCAACCACTATGAATATGTATTCCGATCGAAGCTTCGACAGCCGTTCGACCGACAACACATCCCACCCCGCTCCGGTCATGACCATCGGCATTTCAGGATCGGGCTGGAGCCCCAACTGGTCGAACAGCAAAGGGCCGAACATGGTTGTGCGAGTATAGATAACGCAGGTGTTGCGACGAAACCGCAAAAAACTGACTGGGCGACCGCGCGTTTGAGCTTGCAATGTTTCACGGGCGTCTGCCACGCGACGATAAAACACTTGCAAACGATCGTCTGCCTGGTCCGCCCGTCCGATCACGGCGGCAACATCCAGCAAGCGGATTTCTCGGTAAGGCCTGATGCTGGAATCAACGCACACGGTGGGCGCAATCTTTGACAGCTGGTTGTACAACCTGCCGTCGCGGGACGTGCCGGCGAAGATCAAATCCGGCTCGATTTTCAGAATGGTTTCCAGATCCACGGCTTCCCCAAAACGAATCTTGGGGATGTGCGCGATCTGCGATTGCAGATAGGGCGTTACCGAGTCCCGGCGCCAAGACGTTGAAATCAGCACAGGCTCAACCCCCAAAGCGCAAAGACTATCGGTTGCTGCATTCGTCAGGCTAACAATCCGCTGAGGGGATCGCGGCACCCGCGTTTCGCCCAAAGGGTGTTTGACGACCCGATACTCGGACGTTTCGGTCAGCACCTCGACCTGCCGTTGAGTGTCGCGGACAGACGGACGAACGAAACGATTGGCCAAGTTGGCAAGTTGCCCCGTTTCAACCAACGCGACTCCAAACAACAGCACCACCAGCAGTATCAATACCCTCACGGTCATCAATGATCGTCCCTATTTCAGTTCTTATTTCAGTTCAAAGGGTCCCACGGTATTGATTCCTTCGGTAACCGTTACCGTAAACTGAGAGTTCTCCGGGTCATTGAAAACACCCTGCAGTCGGTCGACAACGGTCGGGCCGTCATCCGGATCAGGATTGGGGACTTCATGCGGCCAAGCGAAGGTTACCTTGTATTGGCCGACCGGTGCACCGTCGCCTTCACGATAGGAACGCAATTGAAATTCGCCATTGGCGTCCGTTACGGCTGAGGGAGAGAACTGTGCACCTTCCCATTCGTTGATCGGGTGAAAAGCAACCGCAAAACCTGCCGCTGGCTGGCCTTGAAACAGCACCCGCCCCTGCACCGGATGGGGAGGTGGACCTGGATTGGAGGGAGCGGTAAAGCATCCGGTGATCAAGCAAACAACCGACAACAAAAGGCACCCCGGTCTTCGTCGGCGACTCCGCCTCAGCAAACTGCCTTGCATCTCCATCGCGGTTTCCCTCTTCTTTGATCCCCTGGATCGATTTCGACCTGCTCAACTTATTTCCACATCCGGCTAATACTCCGGATCGTTGATCACCATTCCATCATCGATGGCAACCAATTGTGCGAACGCCAACCCGCTCAGATTTTCGCTCACAAAATGAACCGAGCCGTCGCAGTATCCAATCAGTGCACCGCCGGGATGGAAACTGTAGATCCCGAACTTGTTGTTGCAATTGATCCCATAGGCGGCCAAATCACCCATCGTGGGAAAATTCGCATTGTTTCCCTGAAATGCATTCGTGTGGCCGTCGCGTGTCGAAGTCGAATAAACAAACGATTGCCATGCGGCCCAGGAGCCGCGTGTTCCAAGAGTCTCGAAGTCCTCCAATCGAGTTCGGCCGTGCCATTGCTGCGGCCATCCAGCCGTCTCATTGACCAGTAACGTATTCGAGAGCCCATCCGTAATGCGACTTAGCTTACCTGGCGCTCGCCCTTGATCGCCATTGGCCAGCGCGACCGTCGTGGTACTGTCCAGCAGCGCCTGATG
>CAZJEK010000466.1:0-3207 GCA_964545005.1 uncultured Pirellulaceae bacterium | reverse complement strand
CTTGCGATCTTTCATTTCGGCATGCATCGCCTTGGAGGTTTCCAGGTCCGGCCCCAGCACCAGGTAGCGATGGAAATCGTCCCAGTCGAATCCAGTCTTTTGGCGCCAGGCTTCGATGGGTTCCCAGCACTGATCAATTTCAGGATACAGCGATGGTCGCTCGCGAGTGGCCAGGCGAATTCCCCAGTAGACCGCAACTGCGATTAACAATGCGATCACATAAAAGATCGGGAATTCCAGCCATGATGGGATCCCGGGAATATCGGCCCGGGAAAACAGATTCATGTTCCAGGCGACAGTGACCCAGACGATCGTGATGAAAATCGCCAGGCACAAAAAGAAAGCGGTCGACGCCTTGGCCGCAACCGATAACGCTGGACCCTTCTTGACGTATTTGCCAAACCGCAGGAATCGACTGGCATACGACCAGGTAACGCGAAACGGCCAGAGGGCGTTTTCGATTAACCGAATGATCGCATTCATCTCTCACCTGGTCGTTAGGTATCAATTGACGGATTGGCGGCAATCAGCCGCGAGTAACCACCAGCAGTAGCAGCAAAGCTACGACCGATGTGATCGCCAGAAAAATCAGGCTGTTAACAAGATTGTTCTTTCCTTCCAGCGGACGATTTTCCCATTCTTCGTCCCGGGTTGCGTGCCAGCTGTCCTGTTTTTCGGCTTTGCGAATTCGGGCAATTCGCCCCGCCGCTTTCTTTTGCCATTCTACATCGGAAATCGGCAGGCTTTTGGGCACCGTGGTTTTGTCACCGGTCTGGTAAACGCCGTGGTAGCCGAACATGAAACAGATGTAAAACACTTCAAACGCATTGAAATACCGTTTTTCATAGGCTTTTTCAGCCCTCAAAAAGAACTCGGTATAAGCATTTCCAGATTTAAAATAATACGCTTCCAGCGTTTCGTCTTTCCAGCGGTTGTGGCAGATGATCATTTCCGAATCGACCCAGGCGACCATGGCGTAGAGCGCGTATTTCCACTCCCGGTCGGTTTCCATGACCGCATTGACACGATCGAATTCCTCACGCAACTCGACGGTCAAGTCGCGGATGGAAAGTTGATCCGCACGCTGCACAATCGCCAGCAAATTGCTCAGCAGCGGGTCAATGACTCGTTCGTATTCTGGCGTCATGAAAGTTGGAAACGGGGCAGGGGCAAGTCGGTCAATGAGTTTTAACGGCGAACAATGACATCCGGTATTGGAAGGTTCGTTGGTTGATTCCGACCGTTATTTTTTCGGTCCCCAAATCCGACATCGGTGTTCTGAGGTTTTCCTGATCAATACGCAAACACAACGTCCCTGACAATTTAACGCCGTCCCAGTATTCGTCGCGGATGATATCGGAGTAGATCCAGCCGGTCTTGCGGGGCAGGTTGGGTTTGGTTCGCTCTGGATTATCAAACATCACGCCTTGTTCACGATTGACGAAGTAGCGATCGATTTTTTCGTGGCTACCGAGTTTCCAGTAGAACTGCCGCGCATCCTGGAGGTAGTCATTAAAAAACAGGTTGGCGTCTTCCTTGTTCATGTCGCCGTAGTTAAAGGCGATATATAGCTGCCATTCGGATTCAAATAATTCCGGGGGAATGACGGCTTTCATGATTACGTCGTTGCCGGCTTCGGTTTTCATAGCCTCGGCGATCAACGGTACCCGGCGAACTCGCGTATCGCCCGGATCGACAAAGCATCGCCGGATTCTCTCCCAGGCCCAGTTGAGCGACTGGAAAATGTCGTCGTGGTCGTAGCGGACATAGTTGACCAGGTACTCTTGCCGGGGATCGACGATCGCCAACTGCCCGATCACCTGGCACAGGAACTGGAAACAATCAAACGGCGGACGTCCCTGAGATTGATTGTGCGAAACCAACCAACCCCGAAGTTCACTCAACCTGAAAAAACGATACAGCGTGTCGGCGTTTTCGTGATCGGCGATTCCGGCAACGGCAAACCCGGTGGCGTCCAGGTATTCGATCAGCCGTCGCAGGTAGCCCGATAGCTGGTCTTCCATCCGCTGGTACATTTGCCGCGCTTGTCGAGCGGCCCGCGATCGGGTGGCAGGTGGAAAATAGGTTGCGGAAACTCGAGGAATCTGTCCGCCCGCGGATTCGGCCAGTTCCAGCCTGGCGATGGGCACATATTCGAAATCCAGGCCTCGCTGGTTGGAACTGGTCAGCACCCCGCGCAATTTTTTGAACACAATGTTGCGAGTGTCACTGCCGCTATGCAGATCATAAACTTCGTCTTCGTATTCCAGAAACCGCGACAGGTCGGTCGGCGAACTGGTTACATTGGTGGTGTTCGGTTTGATCGTCGCAATGGCAAGGTAAATCGTGACCGGTTCATTTCGTTCCAACATCGCCCGCGCTGCACCGTCATCGCAAGTCCGCAAATCAAGCGTCGGAATTTCGTTGGCCACAAAGTCAAATAATGTGCCAGCGCTGGAACGACCCATGGCGCGATTGACGGTCAGGTTCCAGTCCTCAAAAGCAGCATCTTCGATTTCCAGTTCGCTGAATCCCCAATTATATGGAGCGTCGACGCGAGAACTGGACGACAGCTGCGATTCAGCGAACGTTTCCTGGCCCTGGAAATGCTGGGGAAGCAGAAACATCCCCTCTTTCCATGAAATCGAATTATTCTTCATATTCCCACCCACCGGTCACGAAGTTTTGACTGTACCAAGCCAGCATCGGCCGGAAAACCTGGTTTCTCGAATATTTGAATTTTCTGCAACATCGTACCAGCTTCGACGTATACCTCCTGTTGACCCACTGTCAGCCTGTTAAGCATTGTGACCAGACTTTCGATTCAAACACGAAACGAGATCGACGGCATCTCCATCCATCTGCGACCCGGCCAATCGTGCACCGTGGGCTCAAGTGCCGTTGCCGACTTCACCTTAAACGACCGAAACCTGAAACCGGTCCACTGTCGATTAAGTTGTCGGGCCTCGGGCGGTTATATCGAATGCGTTGATCCCGAAGATCAAATCATTGTCAATCGTAAATCGAAAAACCGGTCCCGGTTGACTCATGGTGACCAGTTGCAGGTCGGTGCGGTCGCTCTGGACGTCGAATTGCCAGAACAATCGCTCTCACAAGCTGAATTCCAGATCGATTTTAACGACGAACCGTCGCCGTCGCCCGTCAGTGAACTGGAATTCTTTTCCGTCGCCGAAGCCACCGATAATC
>CAZJEK010000465.1:0-3227 GCA_964545005.1 uncultured Pirellulaceae bacterium | reverse complement strand
AAGGGAAACCCGAAGCGTGAGCGAGGGCTACACAAGTGCCGCCCGAATGGCGGCTTCTCCTCACTTACGTTTCGGGTTTCCATTAAATCAACAGGCCCTTACGCGTCGGGTTTCCAACAGATTGCAATTTCTAAACGTACGCGTCGGGTATCCAAACGCGGTGGGGATGGAAGCGGAGATTGCAACCTGGTCACGGAATTGACTCGGCATTCGTCTCCAGTTTACGAAACCAACGCTGGTCGCTCAAACGTCCACTCCCATTGGACGTTCAACGGCCTCACATTTTCGAGCGATCGAGACGGTCAAGACGATTGTCCGGGTGGCAGTGGCATGGAGCGGACGAGATGGATCCTCAAAAAGGCTACATCGCTGATTCGGCCGCGAGGTTGATCCTGACCGGCTCGGATTCGCTTTAGGGGGCCAATTCGGCCATGCGAGAAGGTTGAATGTTCCACATTCGCTCGATTCTTCGTTACCATGGGCTACGATTGCCCAACGGACAAACCAATTCTGCTAAACTGATCGCTGATGACGCGGAACCGTTATGTGCCGCGAACTACGAGTCAGAATTTGCGTGGGAGTTTCATGGATTCCAGACTTATTCAATGCGGTTACGGATTGCTGTTCTGCTTGATGGTAACGACGTCGGTCATGCCCGCGTTAGCAGACGACTGGTTGCAATGGCGTGGATCGGATTTGACGAGCATTTCGCAAGAGACGGGTTTACCGGTCGAATTTGGTCGTCAGCAGAATTTGCGGTGGCGAATTCCGCTGCCGGGGTCAACCGGATCCAGTCCGGTCGTTGCTGGCGACAATGTGTTTGTAACCAGCGTTGACGGAGACCAGTTGAAATTGATCTGCGTTTCAACGGTTGGGAAACTCAAATGGGAGCGGGCCTTTCCTGGCGCCAATCGCAACTCACGCGACTCGGCGAATTCCGCATCCGCTTCGCCAATGACCGACGGCCAACATGTTTGGGCAATGATGGGAAACGGCCAGCTGGCTTGTTACACCGTCGACGGCGAGAAAGTCTGGGGAGTCGATTTGCAAGAGAAGTACGGCAAGTTTGATATTCAGTTCGGGATGTCATCAACGCCGTTGCTGGACAACGGGCGGCTGTACTTGCAATTGATGCATGGTGACATGCGAGATCAAGTGACCACGTCCAATGGACAAGTCATTTGTCTGGATGCTGCCACGGGTGAGCAAGTCTGGTTGCATGAACGTAAAACCGACGGGACAGCAGAAAACAAACACTCTTATGCTTCCCCCACCATTTACCGCGACCAGAACCGCGAATTTCTGGTGACTCACGGCGCCGATTACGTGATCGCTCATTCGCTGGATGATGGATCCGAGTTGTGGCGATGCGGCGGTTTTAATCCCAAGAGCAATTACAATCCATACCTGCGGCTGGTGGCTTCGCCGGTTTGCGGGGATGGGCTGGTCGTCGCGCCGACCGCCAAGCAGGGCCCCGTGTTGGCAATCAAAGCCGATTCGCAAGGAAACGTAACTGGGCAGGACGAAGCATTACGCTGGAAAGCCGACCGAGTCACTCCCGATGTCGCGACGCCCGTGATTTATCAGGACCTGGTTTATTTGGCTGGTGAGCGTGGAGTGTTGACTTGCCTGGATATTAAAACGGGACAGCAACACTATCGCGAGCGAATGATGTCCGACAAACATCGCTCGACACCGGTCGCGGCGGATGGGAAAATCTATCTCGCTGATCGAAATGGCACGATCGTGGTGCTGGCTGCCGGCAAGGAATACAAGGAACTTGCCCGTAATGAAATCGGCGAAGAAACGACCGCATCCCCCGCCATTTCCAACGGTTGTGTTTACATTCGAACCTTTGAAGCGCTCTATTGTTTTGGAAAAAATGAGTGAACTAGAGTATCTATTGTTGCGTCCACTGACCAATCGGTGGATCTTGCTGGTTGGTTTGGTGTTCGGTTGCTGCGTTAGCGGCGTCGAAATTGTGGCAGGTCAGGATCCGCCTCCACCTGAGTCGAAACCAGCAACGGAAACACCGCAGGACCCGGAGCCCCAGCCGACTCCGGCTGCTGAGAAAAAGCCTCCGGCTCAAGAACAACCTCAGGAGCCTGAGGTCAAACACAAGTTCGCCATCGCTATCCACGGTGGAGCAGGAAGTAGTGCCAAGAACGCTTCCGAAGCGTCCATCGCCAAACGCAAGGCGGTGTTGACAGAGGCCCTGCAAAAAGGCGTCGGGATACTGGAAAGTGGTGGCTCGGCACTGGATGCTGTCGAAAATGTGATCCTGATCCTGGAAAACGATCCGCAGTTCAACGCTGGTAAGGGGGCTGTCTTTAATGCTGCTGGCAGCCATGAACTGGATGCTTCCATCATGGATGGTTCCAATCTGGCTTGTGGTGCCGTGTCTGGTGTCTCCCACGTCAAGAATCCAATCTCACTGGCAAGACTGGTGATGGTCAAGACCCCCCACGTATTGTTGTCCGGCGCCGGGGCGGAAGCATTTGCCAAACAGGAGAACGTCCATTGGGTTGAACCAGATTATTTTGATACTCCCAAAGCAAAAGCGTCCTTCGAACGGTACAAGCTGCGAATGAACGAAAACCAGCCAGAACAGGCCGGTGAAGACCAGGCAGCGGCCGAGCAAACTTTGCAGCAACTTCGACAACAGCTGAAAGACGATTCCTTTGAACGTGAATGGTCAATCGGGACCGTCGGTTGCGTCGCGTTGGATTCCCAAGGCAACCTCGCAGCCGGCACATCAACCGGGGGGATGACCTATAAAAAGTTTGGTCGCGTCGGCGACAGTCCTATCGTTGGTGCTGGAACGTACGCCGACAACGAAACCTGCGCCGTCTCGGCAACCGGTATCGGTGAAGAGTACATTCGCAAGTCAGTTGCTTACGACGTTTCAGCTCAGATGAAATACAAGCAGGTTTCGTTGGAGGAAGCGGTCAACGACAATCTCAATCGGCGGTTACGGCCAGGTGATGGTGGTTTGATTGCGGTCGACAAGGATGGCAACATCTTCATGGGATTCAATACCGGCGGCATGGCGCGAGCAGCCGCCGACTCCAACGGGCGATTCGAAGTTATCTGGGGAGAACCAGCCGCGGAGGGTGAAAAACAGGAGTAGGGCGAAGTAGGCTGGAGATTGGAGATTTGAGATTGGAGATTTGCTGCCTCTACCGGAATGTATGTATTTCGAAATCAAAGGTAAGGTTGCATTGGAT
>CAZJEK010000464.1:0-3254 GCA_964545005.1 uncultured Pirellulaceae bacterium | reverse complement strand
ACGATGATCAGTGGCGAGAAACCACGTCTTTTGACCGGGACGACTTACCGCTTGTGGCGAAAGTCGCTGACCGGCTACACACGTTCATTTATGAACACATCGCTGAGTCCAGGCAGCAAGACGCTGCTTAATTTTTACCAGAATGGATTAGTCCACTCTTAACACCAAGGCAATCGACTCAGCCTTTTTCTACAAAGAGGGACCATCAGATTCAGCTAAAACAAAGCAAGCGGCCTTCTTATCCTCCTTCACCGTTGGCCCCTATCACCGTGTGAGGGCCACGCGGATGAAGGGGAACGAAGCCAAATCCGAGGCTCAGGCGGATCGAACGGCAAGAATGAGGCGGTTGCATGCGACCGCATCATCAAGCAGTTTTCTTGAAAGAGCTGTTTGCGAACTCGGTGTGTCACCGAGGCGCTTTCGTCAAGTCAAGCCGTACGTCACACAGGTCTTCAAATTTCGCAGAGAAAACCGAAAAAACACTGTTAATTGCGGCTGATTTCAAAACTTGGAAACCTTCAATCCAAGCAGCCTCGGATTGATTCAATCAACAAATCGCGATGCTGTTCGCGAATGCAGATTCAACGACTACAATATTCAAGACGATTCCTCGCAGAAACAAGGCAATGAAATGCACATTAGAGAAGTGACAATCAAGAATGTGCGTTCGATCCGAAAACTCACTTGGTCGATTCCTGAAGCAAAATCGACTGGTTGGCACGTTATTCTCGGCGACAACGGATCAGGAAAATCAAGCTTCCTAAAAGCGATTTGTTTGGCGCTAGTTGGCGAAAGTGCTGCTGGTGGATTGAGGCAGCCATGGAACGATTGGCTGACGCGGGGGCAGGAGTCAGGTTCGATCGAACTGCAAATCGGTTGGAACCAGGATGATAAATTTACTGGAACAGGCCGGTTACCTGGACAGAAAACGTTGCTGCCGGTCTCAGTTGAATTGGTTCGTGACGAGCACTCTTTGGCGCCCCATGTTGAGTTGAAGAATGTTCAAACCAGTCCAAGCCCTGATCGTCACGTATGGAATGGTGGCTCCGGTTGGTTCAATGCTTCCTATGGTCCATTTCGACGCTTTGCGGGTGGTGATGCCCATTCGGAAAAAATCTTTTACAGTATGCCGCGACTTGCCCGCCATCTTTCATTGTTTGATGAGCGAGTTGCACTTACAGAATGTCTGGATTGGTTACGTTCGCTGAAATTCAAAGAATTGGAACGCGATTCTGAAGGAGCCTTATTGGATAAAGTCAAATTCTTTCTCAATCATAGTGGCTTCCTTCCATCTGGTGTTACTCTTCAAGAAGTCAGTTCGAAAGCTGTCATATTTAATGACGCCAATGGCGTCGACATTCCTGTTGAAGAATTAAGCGATGGATACAGAAGCGTTCTAAGCATGACATTCGAACTAATCCGCCAAATGTCGATTGCTTTTGGGCCTGAGAATGTTTTTGATCCGGAAAACGCAACAATTGTAATTCCAAGTGGCGTTGTTGTAGTGGATGAAATCGACGCCCACCTTCATCCAACATGGCAAAGGAGAATCGGTCGATGGTTTTGCGATCATTTTCCTAATGTCCAATTCATCGTATCGACTCACAGTCCATTGGTTTGCCAATCTGCCGAAAACGGAACAATTTTCTTGTTGCCGCGAGCTGGCGCTGATGGCACTGGAAAACTCTTGAAAGACGATGCATTCAAAAGACTCGTTTTTGGCAATGTGCTTGATGCCTACGGCACTGAGGCATTTGGCCAAGAAGCAGCGTTGACCCGATCGGATTCTTCAAAGCAAATGCACCAACGGTTGGCGGAGCTGAACAACAAGGAGATCCTGAAGGGGTTATCTAAAGTCGAAAAATTGGAACAGTCTGGCCTGCGTACAGCTTTGCCAACCGCTGCCTCAGACATGGAATAAGTTGTGCTCAAGCTCGTCAATAAACGGCTGCCGCCTACAGCCAAGGTCAAACTTTCGGACTATCAGAAATCGGTCGATGACGCAGGCGGATATTCAGATCAGGTGGCTGAAGCGAAGAAAAAATTTAAACAGAGAAACACCACAAACAACACGGCTTTCAAAGAAGTCAAGAAAAAACTCACTGAGATGTGTAACGGTGCTCGACGATGTATGTATTGTGAGGACTCAGTTGCAGACGAAGTCGAACATTTCAAACCCAAGGATCTCTATCCAGAAGTGGTTTTTGCATGGAGGAACTACCTTTACGCCTGCGGCCCTTGCAACGGCCCAAAGAACAATAAATTCTCGGTGATAAATTCGGCGATACTGGTCGATGTTACCCGAAAACGTCGGGCACCAATTACGCCTCCAGCAACCGGCAAGATAGCGTTGATTGATCCCCGACGTGAAGATCCGCTCAACTTCATGATGCTGGATTTGAGAGATACATTCGAGTTTACTCCCATCAAAACGGATGGCTCAGAAGATGAACTTCGTGCAGTCTATACGATCGATATTCTTCGATTGAATGAAAGAGACTACTTGGTTGATGCAAGGCGAAACGCACTTGGTGGGTTCCGAGCTCGTCTTAGAGAATACGTCGATACTCGCAACGCGGGCGGTTCCCGATCGGACCTAAAATTGTTACGCGAAGGGATTCAAAGAGCCCCACATCCAACTGTTTGGGCAGAAATGGTTCGTCAACGAAATTATTACCAAAAAATCAAAGTGCTTTTCGACGCGGCTCCAGAAGCCGTAGGCTTTTGAACTAACGAATGAGGACCCAACCAGGACCTTTCAATTCCCTCTTCAGGCTAACATGCGTCGGCGTGTCGGACCGGTGCGAGTTAGATGGCAGCACTCACGTTGGCAGTTTCTCCCATCTGGTATTGGGCTGTATTTCCACGGATTCTCGACCAGCTCTATTAGCTTTCCCCGCCCCTGCCAAAGTGATTCCACTGTAATTCGGAATTCTTCGAATTTTGGATGTCATAATTCACCCCTTGGCGTTAATAGACACCGAGGAGAAAAGCTTTGATTGACGCAGCAACGGAAAAAGCAACCAGATATTGGACATCGGCGCTACCGGCGGTCTCAGCGTTTGTTGCTGCCCAAATTCAAGATCGAGGTCAGCACGAAGATATTCTGCAGGAAACGGCAGTAGCCGTTTTGAAAAACTTTGAACGCTATGATCCCAACGTTCCCTTCAAGTATTGGGCAATCGGCATCGCTCGCAATCAGATTCGCAATTACTTTCGTGGCAAGCACGCCAAACCGTTGGTTTTTGATTCCG
>CAZJEK010000463.1:0-3279 GCA_964545005.1 uncultured Pirellulaceae bacterium | reverse complement strand
GTTGCGAACATGATGAATCCAATAAAAAAAGAAAGGAACAGGATGAGCGCCGGTTCGATTACGGTCGAGAGCCTTCCCGACAATGACTCCACTCGTTGATCATAGTCGTGCGACAACCGAAACAACATCTCTTCGAGTCTTCCCGATTCTTGACCGACGGTAAATACCTGAGTTACCAGGGGAGGAAAATAGGGTGACTCTTGTAAAGCAGAACCGATTTCTCGTCCAGATTCCACCAGCCGAGCACACTGCTCAAGGGACTCTTTGAGCAACTCGTTTTTCGAAGTACCAACAGCAATCTGTACTGCCGGAACAAATTTTACGCCGCTCTTCAGTAAAGTGGCGATCACCAAGGCCACTCGAGAAATCTCTTGCTGCTGACTCATCTTACCAAGCAGCGGTACCTTAAGCAAAACTTGGTCTCGGATCCGACGGCCCTGGTGGTAACGCAAGGCAATGAAGACTGCTGTCACTAAAGCAGCGACGATTACCAGCAACACTAGCCCATAGTTCCCCAGAAACTCACTGACCGCTTTCAAGACCAAAGTGGGCCAAGGCAACTCACGGCCTGAATCCTGCAAGTTTTCCAGCAACATTGGTACGACGACCGTCATCAAAAACACGGATACGGCAATGCTGACCGATAGCAAGATCATCGGATAGAGCATCGCGCTCAAAACTCGATCTTTGAATGCCATGCTCCGTTGTTTGAAATCCGCAACTTGGCGGAGCACTTCGTCCAGATTGCCGGCATTTTCTCCAACCTCAACCATTTTGACGCACAAAACATCAAAAATCTGCGGGCGATCTTTCATCGCATTGGCAAGAGACTGCCCGGATGCGATCGCATCTTTCAACTGAAGCACGACTGCGACAGGTTTCCCGCGATATTGCGCAGCCAGGGTCTCCAGCGACTCCATCAGCGGCACCCCAACTGACAAGAGCGTTGCCAGCTCGCCAGTAAAACCAGCGACCCAATGATCCCAACTTGGCCGGATGAAGCTGGGCAGCGACCCAAGCGTTGATTTCGGCTGGGATTGAGCTTGCTCAATGGAAACGACCCTCAAGCCCATATCTCGCAGCCGCTCCCGAGCTTGCCGTGGCGTATCGCTATCGATCACGCCCTTGGAACGTTGCTGGTCTTCGCTGACGGCAGTGTATTGATAAACGGGCATTGAAATTGAGACAACTGTTACGCGAAAAACTAGGCCGGCGGCCATGCTAGCAGTTGGAAATCGCTTGACGCCAGGACACGGGTTTTAGATAAGCTCCTCGGACCGAACCATTCCCATTATAGGTGTTTGGGTGAATTGCTTTTCATTCTTATTTGCTTTTCTGCTTGCCGCGATCGCGCTGGTGCCGATGGGCCATGCCCAAGACGATCCCCAGGAACTAAAGATCAACTTGGCTGAAAAAGCCAATCTGGATTTGGCCGGCCTGGTTCAGTGGCTTGCCGAAGAGAAGCAAATGAGGATCACGGCAAATACTGACCAATTCCCCGGCAATCAGAACAACAAAGTTGTCTTCTACGGCGATGTGCGTGTCTCACCGGACACCATGCTTGATGTGGTTCAATCCATCCTTCGGACCAACGGGTTTGCGTTAGTAAAATCCGACGTTGAAGGATTGTATCAGGTCGTTCAGCTGCCCAATGTCAGGCCGTTTGCCAAGATCGTTCCCGACAACGATCTCACCGGCATATCAAGCTTCGACTACGTCACGGGCGTATTCCCACTCGAATACGTTACTGACCAGGAAGCCCAAACGTATGTTCGACAGTTGGTTTACGCCAGTGCGAACGACTCAACGGGGAATTTCACAACGATTCCGAACCGGAACACGTTGGTAATCACAGATACTGCCAATCGTCTGGCGCGGATCAAGCAACTGATTGAAAAACTCGATGTCCCCGCGGATACAATCAAGCGCGAGTTTTACCGCGCCAAAAACCTACAGGCAGAAGTACTGCGCATCCAGCTTGCCGAGATCTTGGCCATCGACACGCCGGCCGTGGATCCTGCAACTGCTCCGAACGCTTTGGCTGCGGGCAAAGCGACACTGAAAATAAGTGCCATTGCCAGGACCAATCAACTGGTGCTCAGTGGCAACGCTGGTCAGATCAAGGAAGCCTTGGATATGATCGAACAGCTTGACGTTGAAAATCAGCTGACGATCAAAACCTATCGGTTTCAAAATGCTTCGGCAAAGCAAATTGATCAGCTTGTTCGAGGCAGGTTGAAGGGAATCGAAGAAGATCGGATTGACCAGATCTACCAATCAGAGATCAACGAACAGTCTAACCAATTGATTGTGACTGCTCGCGATGAGATTCACCAGCAGATTCTGGCGCTCAAGGAGCAGCTTGACAAGGAAGAAGCAATCGATCCGGATCGCAGTCCAATGCGGTTCTATTCTCTCAAAAATGTTAAAGCATCCGATTTGCTTGGCACTTTGCAGGCGATCGAAAGGCGCGTAATTGCACGGCCGAGTGATCGGAGGCAACGGGATCGCCTCGATGGAATCAACAGGATCGACAATTCTGGCTTTCCCAACTCGCAAATTGGATCAGCTTTTCAAGCTGGCCCAACGCCAACCGGTGGACTGGAAAATGCGATCGGTCTAGCTGGCTTGCGGCAGGGACAAGAATCACCCGCTGGATTTGGCTCGTCGTTCATCTCAGATATCGCCCAGCTGACATCTTCCCTGCAAACAGCAGAAAATCTGATTCCCGGTGAGGCCAAGGTCACGGTCGACGAGAACACCAACACGCTGATCGTGGTTGCAGACCCTCAGATTCAACAGCTTTACGCCGAGCTGATTGAAAAGTTGGATGTCCGACGTCCCCAGGTCTTGATCGAAGTCAAACTGGTTACGATTACAGGACAGGACGATTTGGACTTGGGGCTCGAAATATCCGGTGGAGACCGACAAGGCGATCGCCGGTTGTTTGCGTTTTCGAATTTTAATCTCAGCACCGTTGATGCAGTCTCTGGTGCATTGGCATTAAACCCTGGACTGGGTTTTAACGGTACGTTGGTTGATGCCGCTACTGCTGATGTCGTTCTCCGGGCACTTTCGCGGCATCGCAGGGCCCGCGTCGATACCGCCCCCAGAATCTTGGTCAACGACAACGCAACAGGCTTGCTAAGTAGCGTCGCTGAGGTCCCTTTTGAAACCAACAATATCGGCAATACCATCGCCACGACCAGTTTTGGTGGATTTGCCTGTCACGGGGCGCTTGAAAGTGCGCCGGTTGTGGGCGCTTGAAAGTGCGCCGTT
>CAZJEK010000462.1:0-3283 GCA_964545005.1 uncultured Pirellulaceae bacterium | reverse complement strand
ACTCGCCTGGCCAGCCCGGCCTTATATGTCGTTTCTGTCCGTAGCCTCGCAGCTTTGACGAGAATGCGGCTGGCGACGAACACGCTTGTCAGCTTAACGGCACATTCGCAGGCTTCCTCCCCACGGTCGGTCGCCCTTCCGCAGTTGCCCTCGTCTAGTACTTGTCCAATCGGAGTGGTCATTTGGTATACTGAACTCCTTAAGGTTTCCAGTCTCGTACAGGGGACTTGCACCCCACAACAATCACGCCCATGACGGGCGTACACAATATGATGCACCGAAGTCCGGCTTGCGCGTGCATTTGGAATGGAAGGATTGCCGTCGGTGTAGGTGACTTTGAAGCTGGGCATCCGACTGTAATTGATGACCAACGTGCGGTCTTCCAACTGATCAATCTCTCCAGTCAGCAATCCTTTCAAGCTGACTCCGTCCAGGTTGTCGGGAACCTGATCGATCCCAGCCAAATCGGCCAAAGTCGGCAACAAATCCTGAACCTGAGTCAACTCAGTGACTTCGCGCGGTTCAAGTTTTGCCGGCCAACGAATGAAGCAGGGTACGCGGTGGCCACCTTCCCACAGTTGAGTCTTCTTGCCGCGCATGCCGGCGTTAAAATAGTCGGGTCCAAACGTGCTGCCGTTATCGGTCAGAAACACGACGATGGTATTCTCCAGCAAGCCACTGGATTCGAGCGATTGATCCAACCGCCCGATGTTATCGTCGATATTGGCGCCCATCGCCAGAAAACTGATCAACGATTCCAGCCTGGCCGGACGAGCCGACAAACGCTGAAACAATTCGGGTTGGCTTTCAAGTGCATCGCGAATGGGTTGGCGATACTGATCGGGAACAAACCACGGCCAATGGGCACTGTTCAGAGCCACGTAAGCGAAAAACGGTCGGTCGTTCTGTTCTTCACGCTGTATCCAGTCGATAGCCTCGTTGAAAAACACATCGGTGCAGTAGCCGGAGTATTGTTTTCGTTTGCCGTTGTGAAAATAAGTGTCGTCGAAGTAATCGTTGTCCCAATAATCCGGCACGGCGTTGATGTGCGACGAAGGAAACCAGACCGTTTCTTCAAAACCTCGGTCCTGTGGCCGAAACGGGTAGTTGTCGCCCAGATGCCATTTGCCAAACATCCCTGTCCGATAGCCGGCCTGCTGAAACACATCGGCCATCGTTTTCAAATCAGCACGTAGCAGCGTTCGACCACTGCTAACGTTTTGAGCGCCGTTGCGAAACGCATCCAAGCCACTCATCAATTGACCTCGAGTCGGCGTGCACATCGGTGCGACATGGAAATCGGTCAATCGAACCGCAGCACTGGCCAGCTGATCAATGTGGGGCGTTTTTAGAACCGGATTTCCGTGGCAGGAGAATTCTCCAAATCCCTGGTCGTCCGTCATGACCACGATCACGTTGGGCCGCTCAGGCGATTGCCCCTGAGCCGTTGCCGGACACGCAATTGCCAGCAATAGAATTGCAGAACCAACGCAGGCGTGAGAGATCGTTGTGAACGACATCGTGATTACCGTCGACCAAAGGGAAGGAGCTGGATCGACAGATGGTATCACGCCGAACTCAGAAACTCAAAAACGGCAACACGAATAAGACGTACAACACTGCCAAGACGATTTGTACCAGGGCGTAGGGGACCGCGGCTTTGACGAAGCCTGCGAACGACATTGGTACCTTGTGCTTGTGCATGATCGTGACCGCCACCAAGGTTGAGGCCGATCCGATGGGAGTCAGATTGCCGCCCAGGTTGGCTCCAAAAATCACGGCCCACCACAACGTTGAATCGGTCGGAGTCCCGAGGCTGTGGAGGATACTGCCAAACATCGCCGCCAGTGGAATGTTGTCGGTCACGCTGCTGAAGACCGCCGACCCGCACAACAGGACCGTTGCATCGGTCGACTTGGCGGGCATCGCCGTGAAATCCTGCAACACGGCTTGCAATCCCAGTCCAATCGAATGCAGCACCATCGCATGTTCCATCACGTAAATCACAACGAATAACGCCATGAAAAATCCGAGCAGATCCCAGTCGACGGCGCTGTAGAACCGATTTACATCATGCTTGTATCGCCACAACATGATCAGGGCACACGTTAGAGCGACAAACCCCATGCCCAGGTTGTTGATCCCGGGAAGCACCGACGTACAAGCGATCAACAGAATGAAGACTCCCAGCATGACGGCAGCAAACCGAAAGAACCCCCAGCTTTCGACGCCGTCGTTTTCGTCAAACGACTCAACCATTCGCTGCGCTTCTTCTTTTTCTTCCTCCGTTTTCAAGCGATCAATCTTGAACAGGCGAGCCCCCATCAGCAGCGTCACGACGGTCGCGACGACCACAAACGGTGCGGACTTGATGAAGAACGTGACAAAACTGATGCCCGCCACAGTGCCGACAATGATGTTGGGCACGCTACTGATCAACGTTAGCAAACCGCCAATATTAGTTAACAAGCCTTCGATCAACAGGAAGCCTAGCAGTTGTTCCCGACGTCCCAGCTTGTCCAGCGAAACGACGGTCAACGATCCTACGATGATCATCGCCGTGACGTTGTTCAATACGGCTGAAAAGACGACCGTCATTACTCCGTAAAAAAACAACAATAAAAATGGGTCACCACGGGAGGCTTTGGTTGCTTTGATCGCAATCCAACTGAACAGCCCCGATTTGCTGGTAACATCGACGAACAAACTGGAGCCGAGGATGATCGCGATCACGGACCAGTCGATGCCCGGAATATAAACCGGTGCACTCAGTCGCTCGCCGTCGACGTGTAGTGAATTGTGGGCTTGTGCGTGATCTTCGGAACCTTGGTCCTCGCCCGCCTGGCCTTCTTCGTCCCCGGTCAACTCGAACGCTTGCGTCTCTTCCACTTTGCCATCGGGAGCATATTCGATGTCGACCGTTTCGGAGAACTGGACGTTGACGTCACCGTCTTCGGGAACAATCCGGTGCGATCCCACGACGATTTTTTCAAAACTGAGAATCCCGCAAAAGGTACCCAACAGCAGGCAAATCGCCGCGAAGGTTCCGGCAATCACCGACTTTTTGGCGTGGATTTTTTCTTCCAGCGCCAGGCAGGTAATCAACCCAACCAGTAGCAATGAAAACAGCGTCGTGATTTGCCAACTCACGGGTTCGGCACTGGCAATCATTGACAGGTAATTCATCAGGGGTTCCTTCACCATCAGATTAACAACATGGGGCGTTCGCGCATTTCAACTGCCAGCGGATAGGCTAATCCGTGCATCGCCAGTTGATCGTCAT
>CAZJEK010000461.1:3092-3334 GCA_964545005.1 uncultured Pirellulaceae bacterium | reverse complement strand
TTTTTGATGCCATGGAATTAGTTCAGACGCTTGTTCGCCGCGGAATGGTGACCGAAAGCCAATTGAATCACGCCGAAAGTCTCGGTGGCGATATTGTTGGCAATTTGGTGCAGTCGGGTGCCATCGACCATCAAACAGCTCACCAAACGATGGCCGACGAGATCGGGGTCGAGTTTGTCGATCTGACCGAAACCGAAATTGATCTCAGCCTGTTCGGGATGTTCCCGCAGAAAATCATTTAC
>CAZJEK010000461.1:0-3082 GCA_964545005.1 uncultured Pirellulaceae bacterium | reverse complement strand
TCCGCTGGATTTTTACCCGCTCGATGAAATCAGTGCTGCCACCAATCTGCCGGTGATTCCGGTATTGGCCGACCGCGCTGAGATTGCCAAGTTAATCAAGAACCATCTGGGGATGGGTGGCGAGACGATCGAAGGGTTGATCGAACAGAAACGAGAAGACGGCGTCGAGCTGTTGGAGTCGATCGAAACCGACGGCAGTGAACTGTCGGAAATGGCTCAAGAAGCCAGCGTGGTTCGATTGGTCAACGAGATTCTGTTGGAGGCTGTTGAGACTCGGACCAGTGACGTGCACATTGAATCCCAGCAGGACGGGATCGTGATTCGTTACCGCATCGACGGCATCCTTCACACGCAACCCGTTCCTCCCGAAATTAATCACTTTCGCGCCGCGATCATCAGTCGTTTGAAGATCATGGCGAAACTCAATATCGCTGAAAAGCGGTTGCCCCAAGACGGCCGGATCAAAATTCGGGTCAAGGGTCGAGAGGTCGACGTTCGTGTTTCTGTGATTCCAATGATCCACGGTGAAAGCCTGGTGATGAGGATTCTGGACAAAGGCGCGATGAAGTTTGAGCTTCGAAGCCTGGGGATGTCAGCCGAAACGTACAAGACCTTTCGACAATTGATCTCGTTGCCACACGGCATCATCCTGGTAACCGGGCCGACTGGTTCCGGTAAAACGACGACGCTGTACAGTTCGCTGATTGAGATTAACGATCCAACGACCAAGATCATTACGACGGAAGATCCTGTCGAGTATCAGTTGCCGGGAATCAACCAGATTCAAGTGCATCCCAAGATTGGACTCACCTTCGCTCATTCGTTGCGCAGTATTTTGCGTCATGACCCGGACGTCGTGCTGGTCGGTGAGATTCGTGACCTGGAAACCGCTGAGAATGCAATCCAGGCATCGTTAACGGGGCACTTGGTGTTTTCAACCTTGCACACCAATGATGCCGCAGGCGCATTTACCCGGATGGGTGACATGGGCGTTGAGCCGTTTCTGGTGGCGTCGACAGTCGAGGGCATCATGGCTCAGCGACTCGTCCGTCGGCTGTGCAGTTGCGCTCGGCCCGTTGACCTGAACGACTTGGAGTTGCCCGACGATTTTCCTCATGACCTGATGACTGACCAGCCCATTTTGGCTCCGGTTGGTTGTCGCGAATGCCGCGACGTCGGCTATCGCGGCCGGATGGGTATCTACGAATTGCTGGTGACGACTAACGAATTGCGCCAAATGGCTCATGATCGAGTCAGCACCTGGGAAATCAAAAAAGCTGCCATGGCAGGCGGCATGAAGACGTTGCGTGATGACGGCTGGTTGAAAGTGATCGAAGGCAAAACCTCGGTGGATGAAGTCTTGCGAATCACCAAGGGGGATCGCAGGAGCTAGCCATGCCCGACTTCAACTACACCGCCCGCAATATGTCCGGAGAGTTGATCTCTGGATCGATGAATGCCAACTCGGAGCGTGACGTGATCACGTCGCTGTCGAAGCAGTCGCTGTTTCCGGTCAAGGTCAGTACCGGTGGCAAGGGTGCCAAGCAGGTCAGCTTTGGGGGTGGCCGGGTCAATGATCAGAAGATTGCGGTATTCTACGAACAGTTGGCGACCTTGATGACCAACGGTGTTCCAATGCTGCGGTCGCTGAAAATTCTCGAAGAACAAACCCGCATTCCGGCGTTTAAAAACGCGCTCGGCGACATCATCTCGCGAGTCGAGGATGGTGAACCCTTGTCGGATTGTTTCGCCAAGCATCCCAAGATTTTTTCCGACATGGCAGTCAACATGTCACGGGCTGGGGCCGAAGGCGGTTTCCTGGAAGACGCGTTGTCACGCGTGGCAAAGTTTACCGAACAGCAGGCGGAGTTGAAGTCTCGGACCATTGGGGCGTTGATTTATCCGGCCGTACTGGCGTCGATCGGTACGATTGTGGTCGCGGTGTTGTTGATCTTTTTTGTTCCCAAGTTCGGGGCGATGTTTGATCAGTTGCGCCAAAAGGGTGAATTGCCCTGGATCACCGACTGGTTGTTGAACTTCAGCACTGGGCTGCAAGTCTGGGGACTGCCGATCCTGCTTTTGTTGGGCGTATTGGTGGTGGTTGCCCGCGTGCAATTGAATACCGAATCTGGAAAGAAGTTTGTCGATCGATTGAAAATCAAGTTGCCGATGCTGGGGCCCATTTTTCTCAGTCTCGCGGTTAGCCGTTTTTGCCGTGTCCTGGGGACGCTGCTGAAAAACGGTGTTCCAATCTTGAAGGGGTTGGATATCAGCGCCGATGCTTCGGGTAATAAAGTGCTCGCGCAGGCAATCGATGAAGCTTCCGAAAACATTACTTCCGGTGAATCATTGTCCGTCCCGTTGGGGGCGTCCGGACACTTTCCACGCAACGTGACAGAAATGATCAGTGTGGCCGAAGAGTCCAATTCGTTGGATGAAGTGCTGGTCAATATCGCTGACGGCTTGGAAAAGCAAACCATTCGACGGTTGGACTTGATGGTCAAGTTGATCGAGCCGTTAATGTTGATGGTGATGGCCGCGATCGTCCTGGTCGTCGTCGTCGCGTTGCTGTTGCCGATCATGAAGATGGGGCAAACGATGCAGTAGATCCGCAGCTTGGGCCATTGGCCCGAGAAGAATCGAACGAACAACATGAACCACGGCTGGAATGGCTGTACAAACAACTTTTAACAAACCATTAATAACTCTGTGGAGCTTTTAAAAATGAAAACGAATCGAACTCGAAAACCCCGACGTTCCCAAAGCGGTTTTACGCTGCTGGAACTGTTGCTGGTGATGGCGATCCTGGTCGTATTGGCCTCGTTGTCCACCTTTGCCATTCTCAACATGCAACAAGGTGCCTATCAGCAGTCGGCGTTTACGGAAATCCAGACACTGGAAGACGCTTGCACAATGTACAAGCTGAAGACCGGTGCCTTTCCGTCAGAATTGAACGACCTGTATCAGCCGCCCAGCGGAATGACTCAGGTTCAATGGGGTGGCCCTTACCTCAAGGATCCAATTGATGGTGACCCCTGGAATCGTCCGTACAACTACACGGCGGATGAGACCAACAATCGGG
>CAZJEK010000460.1:0-3347 GCA_964545005.1 uncultured Pirellulaceae bacterium | reverse complement strand
GTTAGGAACGTTTGGCAAGCACGAGGTCGATCTGGGTAAGTATGAAAACTTTCAGCACTACGACGAGTACTCGTTTGAGGAGCACCTAAGTTGGGCTTGCCTGGTTGCCCAGCAGCAAAAAACGAAGCACCGCTATGCCTGCCGAGAATACCAGGAAGGTGAACGACTGTTTGAGATTCGCGGCGGCGTGATTCCCGATTACTACATTCTCAACGCCAGAATCTATCAACAGACCCAGTGGCAATTGGCGACCGTCAGTGAGATCATTCCGGCGGAACTGTTTTTTACATGTCACAGCGAACGTTTTTTTCCGGTCACCACCTTCATGCGTCCGCTGGGAACCGATTATCTGGAAGAACCTGATATTGGCCATGACGTGGCCGGTCATGTGGCCACGTTTACAATCCCCGCCGTCGCCAACGTGATGAAGCATCACGGTGAAGCCCGAAACATGATTTATGCCGATCGAGATCGGCAGATTGCTGAAGCCGACGGCGACGCTGCGGCGATCGAGTCCATTCGGCAACATGCCGACGAACTGCTGACATATGCCGGCCGGATTTACTGGTTTACCGTTGAGTTCGGTCTTGTCCTGCAGGATGGAGAGCTGCGCGATTTCGGGGCCGGAATATTGTCGTCTCCAGGTGAAACGATTTTCAGCATCGATAGCCTGGAGCCCAATCGGATCGTGATTGATCCTTCCAATGACGCTGACCTGTTCCGGATCGCCAATACGGATTACCTGATCAGCGAGTTTCAAAAGACCTATTTTATTTCCAAGGCGTTCCCGTTGTTGGATACGTTGACTCCGGAACGAATTCTGTTGGCCAGCCGAAAAGCAATGTCGTTGCCCGATTTTACCTGGCGTGAGATTTGCCCTGGCGATAACGTTGTCAATGTTGGATCGGTTTTCACCAGCCCGAACGAAAAGTACTATCGGTTGATGGCCGGGCAGCAGATGGATGAATGTTTGAAACGGACGGCCGAAAAGAATCTCGCGATGTATGCCGAGGGGATCTCGCAGGAGTTGTTGAACCAGTTTCGGGTTCCGCCTCCGGAGGTACCCGCCGAGGTGTTGGAATGGTACCGCCGCACGCGGCGGAGTTGAGTATTGGTTGACTAATGTCGTGAGGGTGATTTGTGGGTGGCTCGCGAAGAGGCTCGGTGGACTGGTCTCGATAAAAGATGCTCACGCAGAGCCGCAGAGACGCAGAGTTGTTGTGATGGAGAGTGAGATTTACTTTTTTGCCAGCGATGAGATTGAAACAATTGTCATAACAAGAGCACTAGGGCGGACCGATTTCTTGGATTCGAAGTGCCTTTTGAGCCCGGATTGATCTTCGAAACATTTATCGGGCCTATTCTTGGTCACAGGTAATTTTGCCCGTACTTACTGGCTGCCTGTCGACCTCTGCGTGAGTCTTCTTATTAACTACCAAGAAGCTCACCGAGACTCGGCGGCGGCATTGCCAGATTCCGGTTCTTGCTGTTCGGTCTTCGGAGTCTCATCCTGTGATGGCTGTTGTGACCAATCGGACGTATCTTCCTCGATCGTGTGAATTGTCGTTTTGACGAACAGCAACAGGTTGGGATAGTCAGACTGTTCTCCGAATGGATTTGCCTGATTGCCGATTGGGGAGTTTTCAAACGTCATGGCTCCAGCAAGGATCACTTGTTCTTTGGGGCAACGAACCGTTGAACTGAAATGGCTGGATCGATACGTGCCGTGTTCAAGTTCGAGTTCCAATTCGGTTCCGTCTCCGTTATTGAACCGAATGACTTCCCCGGCACGCGGGTCCTTGACCGGTTCGACAAACTGAGCATGCAAGTCCAGGATCACGAAATTGCCGCCACGCGTCGCCAGGCCAGTGGCTTGGAATTGCGGTCCCAGATGGACGAGGTTTCTTACAGGAGCGATACCGACAGGTTTTCGTGCTTTGGCGATCTGATCACCTTCAGCATTCAGTTGAATCGTGGTTTGGGTAATCGGCTCACCCGTCAAGGTGATCAGTTGATGGCGGCCAGACACCGCGTGCAGCGTCTGATTGTTGTGACCCGTCAAGGTAGCTGAAAAAACAACTCGCTGGTCCCGTTCGGCGGCTTCGATAAATTCGGACCAACGTTGCTCGTTCACCACGCCAGCGCCAATCGTCTCCTGCGTTTCTCGGTCGAGCAATCGCTCGCCTTCCATTTTTGAGCCTCGGACCCAGAATGTCTTAATGGTAATGGTTCGACGTTTTCCCCATTGTTCGCGAAACAGGTCAATCAGGTTGGCGATCTGTCGATGCATGTCCTCGGTCGCGGTAATCAGCAGTGTATTGCCCAGCGTTTCAATCCGGGCATCGTCATCGCCGTCACCCCATCGATTAGGGGCCACCATTCGCTGGATTGCCTGGATCAACTGATCCATGGAAACCTGAGCTGAACTGAGCGAAACGCTGGCCGCCATTCCGGCTCCACCCTGTCGACCTGAAAACGGATAAACGTTGGGCTCCGGGGCGATTCGGAACGTGCCTCCCCCTCCGCCGAAACCGCCTCCACCCAATCCGCCTCCGCCCAATCCGCCTCCGCGATGTGAATATTCCCCAGCGTTTTGCGATGCAACTGAGGCCGAGTTCAAATTTGCGAAACGGGCCGGATAGTGCGGTGAAACGACAAACAAGTCACTCAAATCATACAACCGAAGCTGCAGCACTTGTTCAGGAACGACATTGGTCGTGGGGAACGTCGTTGAACCGATCGATTTGACGCGTTGCCCCATATTGGACTCCGGGACTCGATCGAGTCGGTTTTGCAGTTGTTGCAGCTGGTCGCGAAGCTGGCGAAGCGTTTCCTGATCCTGGCCCCCGGAATTGCCCGGTTGCGCCCAACAAGGTTGTCCGCCGCTGATTGTCGACAGCAGCGCCAGACAAACCAGGAGGTTGCGGGCCGGATGTCGGAAAAGTTTGGATGATAAGTTGTTGAACGGCATCGATTTACCCTCGATCAAATCGTGTTGGCTGTGGACGTTGGCAGAACTGCCAAAACAAGACATCCAACACGACTCAAGCAAAGTCAGGGCCAATCGTGATTAGTAGTTGCACACTTTTGGAAACCCGACGCGTAAGCGAGGGAAAAACCGGCATCAGTGTAGCCCTCGCTCACGCGTCGGGTTTCCATTCCCAAGCAAAAACTGCGATAGTGCAACTTCTAAACTCACGCGTCGGGTTTCCATTCCCAAGCAAAAAATGCGATAGTGCAACTTCTAAACTCACGCGTCGGGTTTCCATTCCCAAGCAAAAACTGCGTTGGAGCAACTTCTAAACTCGCGGGTCCATTTTCCGTTTAAAATCTGCACTAGTGCAGCG
>CAZJEK010000459.1:0-3423 GCA_964545005.1 uncultured Pirellulaceae bacterium | reverse complement strand
CAGAAACCACCGAAGAACATGTCAAGATTATTGATAAAGTTTTGGAGACGCTACCAGATAAAGAAGTCGATTGCAGATTTGATTTGGAGTGCTGTAGAGAAGCATTAAAGTCACTTGCTTTTGGTACAGACACAATCAAAACAGCTATAAAATCTGCACTTATTTCCGTTGCAACTGGATCCATTAAGACTCTACTTTCAAGCAGTGCATCTCCACCTTATGTTAACCCAAGTGCTTTGGTTGACTCTTTTGTTGCTTGCGTTGTGGTGGCAAAAGATGTCTTCGACAAACTTCCTGCGTATTGGTACAGGAATGTTCTTGCATTGAAATGGATGGGGATAGAGGTATCACTAAAAACTCTTGCTGACTACGAGCCACCAGCACAAACAGACCCTAAAAAGACGCTTCGAGGCATTTTAAAGAGGGGGTCAAGTAATGCTGAGCTAGCCATGTACATTTGCCAAATTTTCAGAGAGATAATTGAAAGTCCGAATGCCAGCCATGATTTGAAGAAAAGAATCTTTGATGGCAACAAAAATGATCCTTTCAGCTTAGCAGCACTCGCTGAATATAACCCAAGCTGGTTTAAGATTACAGACAATCACTGGCGAGTGCGTTATTTGGCTTTGACATATCTTGATGGACTCATAGATAAAGATATCAAGTCTTACGATACCTCAGTAAGTCGCAAAATCATCATTCGCCAGATGACAGCTCCCAATGAGAAAGATTTTATTAGGCGCTACGCAGCTGATATCGCTAAAAAAATAAAGCAAAAAGACACGGATGCGTACAATGAAATGATTAGAGAGATTTATCTAGAGCTTCAAAGTGCTATTAGAAATAATGTTCGCATTCAAGAATTGGAAGAGCAGTGTAAAGATAAGCAGCAAGATATCAAAGAAACAGAAGATGCCTTGAAAGGTGAAGGGCTTGAAAACAACAGCCTCTCAGAATCTAGTGATAACAATCTAGAAGAAATACTAACCTTCCACGCAGAAGTAACTACCGAGCTAGCCGCCTTAAACCATGAGCTTGTAGAGGCTCGGGATGCATCAGCAAGGCTAGATGCTTTAAAGAATCTTTTACCGGCAACGTTTGGGCAAAACTATGGCAAGTAGTAATATTCCGAAGCCTGTTGAGTACCGCCAACTTAACACCTGGCATACACCTCCAGAATTTTCTGGATTCGTTGATAAAGTCAAAAAACATGCGGCAGCTGTATTTAGGATTTGGGATGGTGAGCAGGCCGTTGGATCGGGTTGCCTGATTGGAGGGAACCTACTACTCACATGCTATCATGTCATACCCACAAGAGAAAAAGCAGCCAAAATGAAAGCTCAGCTCTTTTGCGCTACGGATGTTGTTGGTTCAAAAGAGTACTTAGAGCGCACTAGTGTCAAGATAGATCCTGAGCTCGGGTTTTATCAGAGTAAGAACCGAGGCATTCCTTCCTGTCCCTTACCGGCTAATGAGGGGAAGTACGACTTTACAATTGTGGGTCTAGAGCTCTCCTCTACACTGACAAAAATCCAAGGAGCAAGCCTATCGATATTTTCTGAGCAGAACAATAGCAACCCCGTGCATGGCACACCTGTGTGTATACTTCATCATCCCAGCGGTGAAGACTTAAAGATCACTCCCGATAAAATTCTACAGGATCGTACATATGACTACTGCTATGGCATGAAAGCTGTTGGGGGATCGTCTGGAGCTCCAGTCATTGATTCATCAGGGCGCCTGATTGCACTTCACTACCAGAGCAAAAAGTCTTCTAAAGAGCTTGCATGCGGATGCGATCCTAGCGATCATCCTCACACTTTCGGAGTTAAGATCAGCAAAATTGTTGCCTATATCGAACAGCGAGGATGGCGCGCAGACATAGAAGCCAAAATTCCTGAGACAAGGAAGACATTACTCGAGCAATTTCCAGCTCCTGTGGATGATCCGAAGTTGCAGAGTACCCAAAGTCAGATCTTTGACGTTCCAGCTCCATCGCCTAGATTTACAGGACGTAAAAGTGAACTCAATGAGCTCCACAGCCTATGCAAATCAAGTCGTCGCGTTGCAATCACAGGCCTAGGAGGCATTGGAAAAACGGCTCTCGCAGTAGAGTATGCTCACCAAAACAAAAAGTGCTTTGATTACATCTACTTTATCCCATCATCCACCAAGCAGGCACTCACAACCCATCTCCTTGAACTTGCCGACGCTCTCAAAATACCGGCCAACTCCGATAGCGACCAACGCCTCAAAGCCCTAAAGCAAAAACTCAACACCCTTAACAAACTCTACCTACTCATCTTTGATAACCTCGATAGCCCCGAGCTATTCAGCTACCTCAACAACTACCTGCCAACACAAGGCAAAGGCCAATGCCTCATTCTCACCTCCCGCATGCCTGAACAAACACACAACCTCAAATGCCAAAACCTCGAACTTAAACCCCTGCAGCTGGACGATGCTGCTGCCTACCTCCTTGAGACCACCACATCCTCAGACGCCGAGTCTGCCAAAGCCCTAGCTAAAGCCCTAGGATGCTTACCTCTTGCTCTAACCCATGCAAGTGCCTACATCCGCTCCTCAGGCATTTCCATAAGCGAATACCTAGCCCAGTACAACAAATACCAGCTTGAGCTCTTCACACCCAAAAACCTAGGTCTAAATACAAACAGAACACTTATAGACACAGTTACTGAAGCGTTTCCTCTAGCCAAAACCATCTTTGACCTATTCTCCTACCTCACTCAAAGGACCGAAAAGCCCCTCGACGACAGCGAAAAAACCATCCTTACAACCTGGACCATCAGCTTAAACGCCATCAACAAACAATCCCCCCTAGCGACATCCGTCTTAGCCTTCTTTTCTTTCCTAGCCCAAGACCCCATACCCCTAATCAGCATACAGCACTGGCTGAGTAAAACCTATCCTGAGCAAACAGAGCTCGAGCTCAACAACGCCCTGCGTGCACTCAAAAACTACTCCATGATCAACGCCCACCAAAGCAACTACACGGTCCATACCCTTGTGCAAGCAGTTACACGCCGCACCCTTAAAAATCCCATCCAAACCTGCTGCCAAGCACTGAGCACATTTTCTGACCTCATCGGTTTTTACAACAGCGCCAAACCAGAATACTGGAGTTTTGTAAGAAGTATCATCCCCCACTGCGAAACGCTCAACGTCCATAGGAAAGTGCACTCACTAGAATCCACTGAACCCGTGATCGACCTTTTACTTCAGCTCGGCACGTACTGCCAAACCCAAAGCCGCCTGTCAGACGGGGCAAGCTACTACAAACAAGTCTTGGAGCTAGAAAGTATTAATCAGAAACAAACAGCACAAGCATTGCACAACCTTGGAATTGTGCGGCAGGAGCAGGGCAAGCTGGTAGAGGCTCAGCAACACTATAGCGAGGCCTTA
>CAZJEK010000458.1:0-3427 GCA_964545005.1 uncultured Pirellulaceae bacterium | reverse complement strand
GAAATCGTAAAGTCATCGCAGAATCCGTACTCGCCGCCAAACGTTCCAGCCCAACCGGATTTGAATCACCAGCGAAAACGAAACCAATGTCCAGCTTGCTTGGAAGAACTCAGTTTTAGAGACGCGATTAATTTCAACAAGCAGTATTCATGCCCGCATTGCGGCGTACCGTTGAAAATTGGAATACCTCGCTTGATTGAGTGTTTGGGTCTAGCCGTCCCCTTGATATTCTTTTCCAGCATTTGGTGGATGCCGACCCCGTTAAAAGGAGAAGTAAATTTTGGACGAAATCTGCCGGTAGCCCTGATGCTTGCGACAATGGGAATTGTTTTAATTGCTGGCCGTTTCCGTCGGTTTCAACTGCGAAAATAGACACTTCGTTGGAATCATACGAGTAACACTGCGCTCAAATCGCCACGGGGGCATCTGGAATCGCTTGGGGCGAAATCCCAAGAATAGCTACCGTCGCAATACTGAATTCAGCAACATCCCAAAACTGGCGGCAGCAGCGAACAGCAACACGCCTGCACCGGTAAAATTCTCGTCGCCAAGAATAGCCACTACACCGCTCACAGCGGCGGTGGTCCCAATCGCGATCAATGCGAAAACCGCGCAGCCAATCAGCTGCGTGGCTGGTTTATCAGGACTCCGTGGGTCAGGTTTGCTCATTCTGGCCTGTCTTTCTGGCTTCCCTTAAACCGATTCTTTCACGCGTTTAAAATGCGACAATCAGTAACCTGGCAGAAAAGGAATTCGCCAAGATCACGTTCAATCGATGAAGTTTATCACATCGATCTGTTAAAATCCCAATTTTACGATGGGACTTTTTTGATCAACTATAAGCCAAGAAAACCAACATGAACCGGAAGCCTGTCCCCGCGCTGCTAACGTTGAGTCTGCTCGTTCTCGTTGCGTCGCCGTCTTGCTTGCTTGCGCAGCAGACAGAACATTCTGCCGACGTGGTCATCTATGGCGGCACCTCTGCAGGAATCGCGGCCGCGGTTCAAGTCAAACGGATGGGTAAGTCTGTCATCGTGGTTGGGCCCGATCAACACCTCGGCGGATTGACATCAGGCGGGTTGGGGTGGACGGATTCAGGAAACAAATCGGTGGTCGGTGGCATCAGTCGCGAGTTCTATCAACGCGTTCGCAAGGTCTACGACCAACCCCAAACCTGGAAGTGGCAAGCTGCGGAAGACTATGGTCGGTACCGCCCCGGCGATGATGCCCAGTGGACCTTCGAACCCCATATTGCTGAACGCGTCTTTGAAGACCTGGTCCGCGATTACGAAATCCCGGTGTTCCGCGGCCGCTGGCTGGATCGAGATCGAGGCGTCGTCAAAAATCAGGGACGCATCCAGTCGATCACCATGCTGTCGGGAGAAACCTTCCAAGGCAAAATGTTTCTCGATGCCACCTACGAGGGCGACCTGCTGGCGGCGGCCGGCGTTTCCTACACCGTGGGTCGCGAATCTAACGATCAGTATGGGGAAACGCTCAATGGTGTCCAAATTAAAAATGCGGTTCATCACCAGTTTAAAAACCCGGTCGATCCCTACGTCGTGCCGGGGGATCCGACCAGCGGATTGCTACCTCGAATTCACGGCGATGGTCCGGGCAAACAGGGATCCGGGGACAAACGCGTTCAAGCCTACAACTACCGCGTCTGTTTGACTCGGCATCCCGACAACCGCGTGCCCTTCGCCAAGCCAGCGGGCTATGATCCCGGGCAATATGAATTGCTGTTGCGTGACTTGTTGGCGGGGTCGCGGCACATCAAGGGTAAGTTCGACATGTTGCCCAATTTGAAAACCGACACCAATAACAGCGGCTCGTTTTCGACCGACAACATTGGGATGAACTATGACTATCCTGATGCCAGTTACCAGCGCCGGCAGGAAATTTTGCGGGAGCACGAAACTTACCAACAAGGATACTTTTACTTTCTCGCCAACGACCCGCGTGTACCCGAAGACGTTCGTCAAAGGATGGGTGCCTGGGGGTTGGCCAAAGACGAGTTCCTGGACAACGATCACTGGCCCCATCAGATTTACGTTCGGGAGGCTCGCAGGATGGTGAGCGATTTTGTGGTGACCGAAGGGCACTTGACCGGCAAATTGCCGACGCCACGATCAGTCGGGATGGGGTCCTACAATATGGATTCGCACCACACGCAACGTTACGTTGACGAACACGGCCATGCCCGGAACGAAGGCGACGTCCAAATCAATCCCGGCGGGCCGTACCCGATTGATTACGGTGCCTTGGTACCCCCTCGGGACGAATGCGAGAATCTGTTGGTCCCGGTTTGTGTTTCGTGCACCCATATTGCCTTCGGATCGATTCGGATGGAGCCCGTGTTCATGGTCTTGGGTCAATCTGCCGCCACGGCAGCCTGCCTGGCGATTGATGCTGACCAGGCTGTCCAAGCTGTCGACTACGATCGTCTGCAGGCGAAGTTGTTGGCCGACAACCAAGTGCTAGAATTCGTCAAGCAAACGAAGTCCGGGATTCAGACCGACAAACTGGATGGTGTCGTGCGAGACGATGATCAGCTGGATGACAAACAGGGCTGGACAACCAGCACATCGAAGACACCGTTTATTGGGCAAGGATATCGCCACGACGGCAACGCTCGCAAAGGCGAGCTTTCGGCAACGTTTTCCACGTCGCTGGCTGAGCCCGGTTGGTATGAAGTCCGGATGGCTTACACGGCTGATCCTAATCGCGCGACCAATGTCCCGGTCAAAATCCAGCATGCCGATGGCGAATCAAACGTCGTTGTCAATCAGCAGCTCAAACCAAAAATCTCTGGAGTGTTTCACTCGTTGGGAACGTTTCGATTCACGCCTGGTCAGCCTGCCTTGGTAACCATCGAAAATCGGAATACCGATGGTTACGTGATTATCGACGGCCTTCAGTGGCTGCCTTCCAAAGCTCCGCAGTAGTCAATTTATGTCCAGCGTGGCGGATAGTAGCTTGGGCCATTGGCCCGAGTCCTCAAGGCTTTTGCCCAACGTTCAGACTTCCCATGCGATCACGGCCGAATCGGCCATGCTACGTACCTTTCGCGGAGGAAAGTCGGTGGCTACCGCCAAAACCGCTGGATTCGGTCGCGGAAAGTAGCTTGGGCCAGTGGCCCGAGTCCGCAAGGATGTCGCTCAACGGTCAGTCTTTCGCTCCGATCACGGCCGAATCGGCCATGCTACGTTACCTTTCACGGAGGAAAGTCGGTGGCTAAAACCGCTGGATTCGGTCGCGGAAAGTAGCTTGGGCCACTGGCCCGAGTCCTCAAGGCTTTTGCCCAACGTTCAGACTTCCTTTGCGATCACGGCCGAATCGGCCATGCTACGTTACCTTTCACGGAGGAACGTCGGTGGCTACCGCCAAAACCGCTGGATTCGGTCGCGGAAAGTAGCTTGGGCCA
>CAZJEK010000457.1:0-3428 GCA_964545005.1 uncultured Pirellulaceae bacterium | reverse complement strand
GTGTCTCTAGCGGTTTTGGGGCTAGCCACCGACCATCCGAATCTTACGCGTCAACGGGTTTCGTCCGGGGCTAGCGCCCAAATCGGCCGGACAAAAAATGCCAGCCTCTCGGCGAAAGCTCCGATTCGCAAACATTCGCGGAGAGGCTGACATTTTTTGCCCAGCTGAACTGGTTGGCGTTGAGGTTGAACTGTCGATTGATTCGTTTTCTTCAAAACGCATCTTGTTGATCATGTTAATCTTGTCCATCCTGTCCCGTTTTTCGGACCCTGCTCACAATGGACAGCGTTGGCAAGATTCACCAACAAGTTTGACAGGATGTTCAGGATCAACAGGATTGACGAGATGCTTCCTGGTGCTGGATCCCTAAGACTACGAATCGGGCGAATGACCAAACTTTCGCGGAGCGAAAGGCGACGATGTGCAACCGATCAAAAAGATCTCCCATCGAAGGTCCACTCGCTGGCGCTTCGGGCTTGTATTAGCGGCTCAAAACGGGGCAGGCGGCGAATCGCAATTCACACGCTGCCGCTGATGAGTCGGGAAACCGAACGAAATTCAGGTTGACGGATCGATTGTTTGGTTTGTGCGGGTTGCCCCGCCTGCGTTGACCCGCAAGTCATCCTCAAAGCCTTTGCAGTCGGCAAGCTTGAAGCCAACGAATCGATTGTATTGTAAGGGAAACGACGTTGTTTCACCTGAACTGAAATTGACTCACGCGGAACTCATCCCGTTGTCGAAAAGGCCGCTACCACCATTTTGTCAACCACCTGCCATGTGCCAAGTATCCCCACCCGAAATCGATCTTAACGATCTTCCAACGCCTCCCACTGTCGCTGCGAAACTGCTGGAAACTGTTGAAAAGCAGGATGTGACGACGGAGGAGATTATCAAGATCGTCGCCGCCGATCCAGCGCTCTCGGCGAAGCTGGTTGAGTACTGTAACTCGCCGATGATGCGGCGCAAACACGAAGTCAACAGCCTTAAACAGGCAGTGCTGACCATTGGCCAGAAAAAGCTGAAACTGCTCGCTTTGTCGTTTTCACTGCTGAACGTCGAACAGGATTCGGATATCGACTTCGATCGATTCTGGACTCAATCACTGGCCAACGCGTTGTCCTGCTCGTTGATCAGCAGTGCCTTGAAACGCTCCGCCGATGAAGATTTTTTGATGGCGTTGGTGCTCAACGTGGGACAAATTGGATTAGCAAAGCTTTATCCCAAGCAATATGCGGACTATCTGCTGGTCAATCCCAATGGGCAACGGCTGGTCGACGCCGATGCCGTGTTTGCTCAGGAAAACGAACGGTTTGGTTGCAATCGATTTGAGATCGGAGCCAAGATTCTGGAAAAATGGCGATTCCCGGAATCGATGTACTGCATGATCAAGTCGATCGCAGAAAAGAAACACCGCCAGCTTCCGCACGTCAAAATGCTGCTGTTTTCACAGGAGTTGGCCACGACGTTGTATGTCGACGATATTGCCCAGTCGCGAATCGACGAAATGACCGAAACGGCAGGCGATCTGTTCGGGTTTGATAACGAGAGTTTCCTCGCGATGATTGAAGAACTGCGAGGACTGTGGGATGAGTACGCATCCCTGTTGGGCTTGAATCTGACGTGTGACTATTCCGTCGAAGCGTTGGAAAAGCGGGCCCGCGATACGATGCTTAGCTTGTCGTTGGAAATCGAATCAGAGTTGGAAGAGGCGCGAGCTGCTAATTCCCAGTTGAAGATTGACTCGCAGGTCGATTCCCTGACCAAACTGCTCAATCGTCGCGCCTTCGATATCGAAGCTGCCGAAGAGCTGGCCGCGGTTCGCAGCAAAAAGAGATCGTTCGGGTTCGTAATCCTGGACATCGATCACTTTAAATCCGTCAATGACACCTACGGCCATTCGGCCGGCGATGCGGTATTATCGGCCGTTGGCGAGTGCTTGGCGACCAGTGTCCGGTTGGGCGATAAAACGTACCGACTGGGTGGGGAAGAGTTTGCCGTTCTGCTAACAGGTTGCAACCAGGACCAAACCAAGATCGCAGCCGAACGCTTGCGCGAGGCAATCAATCGCTTGAAAGTAAAGATCGACGACGGCATGTATCTGTCAGTCACCGCCAGCGTCGGGGTTTCCTGGGCCAAGGAAGTTGGCGCCCGGCCGCTGGACGATTTCTTTGAATCAGCCGATTCGTTGCTGTATAAAGCGAAGCAGCGGGGCCGCAACCAGTGCGCGTTCGAATTTGAATCCGAGATCAACCAGATGCTCGGTTAATCAAAGTCGTCTAATTGATCGACCAGGTCGTCCAGCTCGTCCCGTTCGGTATCTGGCGTTGCGGTTGAACGCTGCGGCACGGTGCCGACTGCTTCGCGCCCGGCAGCCACCAGTTGTTCGTCACGTTCCAATGCTGCCAATTCGGCCGCCGACTTGCCTTGATCCGGTGCGCCGAACAGCGCCGACAAGTCAATTTTCAGACTGGCTGCCGCTTCCGCGGATCCAGCGATTGCCGGTGTTTTGTGCTGCGGAAACATGATTGCGTTCTCGGGGCAGACGCGGCTGCACGCCGGGCAGCCCTTGCGACAATTATCCGGTTGCTCAACCAGAATCGTATCGATCTGATCAATGCCGTAGACCCCAAACAGGCAGAAGTCGATGCACTCCATGCAGTTGGTACAGCGGCTGTAATCGATAACCGGATACCAACGTCGACCACCCTTCGATTCGACTCGCTGCACAATGCTAGGCTGTTCCAGCCCGGAGCCGTCAGCGTTGAGTGCGGTGTCGTTGGTGGGCGTATGTAACCGTTCAATGGCGGCTTGCCCATTTCCATTGGTGTGGCCATTGCCATTGATTCCCGACAGCAGGTCGCCGAGCCCAACGACTTGCACTGCGTTTTCTGCATGGATTCGTTTGACTTCGTCGACGAATTCGGCAGCCCGGTTGGTCGTCTTCAAATCCAGGCAGTAAATTTTCCGGTTGGGTTTTTCTCGCTGATCGATGACCCGGACTTTGTCATCGTCCTCAGCTTCAGGTTGTTCGTCATCGTCGTCTTCCTGGTCTTCGTTTTTAAGCAACGTCGTGCCGACCTGCCCATGGATTCCATTGCGATCCAAAACCCAGTGTGCGGCGCGTTCGAACAACCAGGAACAAACCACCAGATTCCCGTTGGCCTGCTGCAGGGCGAGCATGCCGGTGCTGTCGGGTTTGAGGTCGTAGAGGTTGGGAATGATCGTGACATCGATGCCGTTTTCCATCAGCAACCCGGCCACGATATTTTCTTCCAACTCCCGCTTGGCGGGGTTCTTGCTGGGGCTTTGCGAAATGATGACGGAAAGTCGTTTGGCCATGAGTCACGATGGTCGCAGGAATGACATTCGATTGAAACAGCTGAGAGTTTACCATGCCCGGCCGCTTGTGAGATGTTTGCGGACCCACA
>CAZJEK010000456.1:0-3444 GCA_964545005.1 uncultured Pirellulaceae bacterium | reverse complement strand
CTATTCTTGGCGACGAGAATTTTACCGGTGCAGGCGTGTTGCTGTTCGCTGCTGCAGCCAGTTTCGGAATGTTGCTGAATTCAGTATTGCGACGATAGCTATTCTTGGGCCTCCGCCCCCAAGCCGAGAAGACGCCTCCTCCGGTGCGATTGGAAAACGGTCCACGTTTGGCAATCCGTACGTAGAGCGGCTGACATTTTTAGTTGCGAGCTGGAGGTAGATACTCTCCCTTGGGCTCCGTTGGGAAAGTCGCGTTATCAAGGCCGGAGAGGGGTTGGTAAACCCTCCCCTCGCTGTGGCTCGACCCTCCCGCGAGCGGGAGGGTGTCGACGGTACGGGAATTCAGTATTGCCGAGAACACGGCCGAATCGGCCATGCTACTCCTGCTGTCCTTCCAGAATTCGTCGCGCGTTTTCCAACCGTCGTTCTTGATCTTGCTTGCGCAGGGCTTGCAACAGTTTGCCGCGATCGCCGCGGGAAATCGGCAGGGTGATGTCGTCGGGAAGCACTCCGGCCGGTACCTGTTCCATGATCCAATCGTCACTCCGCTGTGTCGCGAACGGCAAATCGCGGTTGCCCATCGCTTGTAAATTGGCCAACGGATTGCGTCCCCAGGCATAACGAAAGTGGACCGGTTCAGGAACCATTGGACTGCTGAGTACCAGTTGTTTGCGATTGTAACGAACACGCCCGCGATCATCTTTGCCCGCTTCAGCGTGCACCGCGGTCGCCGGATGGAACTTGCGATCTTCACCGGCAATTGCAAATCCCATGATTTCGCCGTCTTCCGGATCACCGACATCCATGTTCATCGTGAGCACAATCGATCCGTCTTGAACTTCCATCGATTGCAACATCGGTGGCTTCCAGTCCAGGCGATTGAAACCATACTGAGTCGCCAGCGCCCAGCGAGCAATCCGTTCGCCGGCCGGGATTTTGACTTGCGGGTGGTACCAGCGGCGACGTAAGTCGTAAGTACTGGCGAAGCCGACGTTTTTGTCTCCGGCGGAATACAGCTTCATGAACGTGTCGTATTGTGCTTCGCGAAGTTCGATACCCGCGTTATGCATTTTCTCGCAGTAGTCTTCCAGCGTTTGTGGATACCCGTCGGTACACAGCGAGATAATCCCGAACGGCATTTCGGTATCATTGAATGCCTGACGCCAGGATTCGATCATCACTGGAAACACATCCCGGTACATCGCCACGCCAACCGATCCGTTGAAGGCATTGTTGTAACCTTGGTGAAAGATCGCCCCCTTGATGGACAAACCTTCCAGCGGAGCAATCATGCCGGCATAGCAGTGGCCTGGGAAATTGTGGTTGCCCAGCGGTCCGGGCCGGAGGTCACTGGGGGGTTCACGACGGTCGTCCGGAATTTCGTTGCCGGCTTCCTGCTGACGAGTGAGCCATTGTTGATGTTGCTTGATTCGTTGTTGCAGGTCCGCTTCGGCATCCCACTGCTCGACCTGCTGATCAAAGTCAGCCAGCAAATCCTGAGTCGGCGGGCTGTCCAGTTTCCGCAATACTGACAGCGGCGTCCAGGTTTCAACCGTCGTGCCACCGCGCGAGGCGTCAATCACACCGATCGGTACCTGGCTGGCCATATGGACGCGACGAGCAAAAACGTAACCGATGGCAGACAGCTCGCGAGCAATTTCCGGCGAACAAACGTCCCAGTCGCCTTTGCGGAAATGGCGACCAAACCAATCGCTCCATTCGTGCAGTCGTGCAAAGCCAGTCTTGTTGTCGGGGCCCTGACCGTAGGGCACCGTCAGGATTCGAATCTGGGGGTAATTCGCCGACTGGATTTCCAGTTCGCCGTTTTCAACTTTGGCCAATTCGAATTCCATATTACTTTGACCACCCAGCACCCACACGTCACCGACCAACACGTTTTCCAGCGTGATCGTCTTGGCTTGATCGCTGATCGTCATTACCTGGGGCGAGTCATTGGCAGCCAACGCGGGAAGGGAAACTTGCCAGCGGCGATCTTTGCCAGCCATGGCGGTAGCGAAGTTCCCGGAAAACCTGACCTTGACCTCTGTTCCCGGATCTGCCCAACCCCAAACCGAAATCAGCTTGTCTCGTTGCAGAACCATGTTCGACTGAAACAGGTTGCTGACACACAAGCCTGGGCTGATCGCTGGTACTTCGACGACATCTTCCCTGGGCAGCGGCTTGTCTTGAGCCCAAGTCGGAACAGCGATAGCCGAAACTACCAACAACAGGAATGCGGTCCAACGGGAAGCGTGATTCATTTTCAATTCCATTGAGTTCAACGGGGTTCGATCGATTGAAGTTGAGATCGGTTTATCATACATCAACCAACCGCCAGTTGCGCGAAACAGTTACACTGTCAAACATATCCATTCGCTTGGTCCGCTGTTGTACGTTCAAGGAACCAATGATTTACCGTATCAAAGAAAAATTCTGGTCATGGGGCAATGACTTTTCCATTACCGATCAGCAGGGAGCACCAAAGTTTTTTGTTGATGGTGCTGTGTTCAGTTGGGGTGACAAACTTTCGTTACAGGACGTGCAAGGAAACGAACTGGCAGTGATCAGGCAGACGCTGTTGTCGTTCAAGCCACGATACGAAATCTTGATCGGTGGAAGGAAGTTTGCTGAAGTCGTCAAGGAATGGACGTGGTTCAACAAGGAACTTACGCTCGATGTTCCCGGGCCCAATGACTACACCATTGCCGGTTCGTTCTGGGAACACGAATTTACTTTCACCCGATCAGGCAAAACGGTAGCCAGAGTCAGCAAAGACTTCTGGAATTGGACTGACAGCTACGGCGTCGATATCGATGACGATGAAGACGACGTCGCCGTGTTGTGTGCCTGTATCGTTATCGACCAGGTTCTCCACGACGAGCGTAACGACTGACGATTGCGCATACAGATCACAAGTTGAATTGAAAGACCTTTGATGAAATGCCCCGGCTGCGACGGAAAACTGACGGGAACCGATACTCGATGTCCAGATTGTGATTACGGTGTCGCCATCAAACAGCCACCTCCCGTCCGAGGGCCGCGCTATCTTGGCGACACGCCAGGCGAAACCCGCGACGAAGAACTGGCCCGAACATTTCACTGCTCAAACTGCAGGTCCAAGGGTGGTAACGTTAAGCGAATTGCGACCACGGGAGCAGGTTTGTCGCGATTATTCGACTTGCAGCGTCACGAATTGATCGTCGTTAGCTGTCGTTACTGTGGAATCGTACAAATGTACGACCCTTCGATTGTCGACCGCGTCTCGTCTGGTTGGCCAATCATTGATCTGCTCACCGGGAATTAATTAAGCAATATTTTGGTGTAATGAAACTGCGACGGCGCCGTTCGATAGACAGTCCGTTCGATTGCTCGACCATGCCGTGCCTGGACGTTTTGAAGTTGCACTAATTCAGTTTTTGCTTGGAAATGGAAACCCGACGCGTG
>CAZJEK010000455.1:0-3510 GCA_964545005.1 uncultured Pirellulaceae bacterium | reverse complement strand
CGTTTCGCGGTCTTCAGCCAATACATAATCTTCGAGGAAATCCAATTCCTGGGCCGCTGCGATGTGGGGGACGGCTCCCCAGACAGCGAATACAATCAGGATTAGTGACAGCGGTCGGAACGCACGCATGGCGAAACCTCGATTCAGAAGTTGCAAAACAGACACGCCAAATATGACGTCGGAATTGGTAAATCGTTAGTGATTTTCATGAAAAACATGCAAACGACAGCATTCGTCGCGACGATTCAGCCTTTACCCACACTCGGATAACGTTTCACCAGCACAAATGTTACAAAGAAATTTGCACAATCCGGGACAAACCGATCCATCCTGGTGGGAGGAACTGGGTTACGGCGCGCCGACGATCGCGGGGTTTGCCAGACTGTGCTCGCGGGCACTGCAGCAACCTGACGCCCGGTCTGACGATCAGTTGCTGTTCGAACTGCCACTGGAATCCAAACTGATTCTGTACCTGGCTCGAAACCGAGGTACGTTTGAAATCAGGTCCAATCGCGATGGATTTGACTCAGCCGAACGGTTGTTGGCCGTTTGCGTCGAAACTGAGATTGACCACTGGCGACTATTATTGGACAAGTCCGATCCGGAACAAACCGTGCGGTGCCTGGAAGGATTTCGCCAACTGTGCGTTACCGGATTGACCATGCATCACCTGCAACGGGAATTCTCGTTGTCCGCCCGCGGTTATGAGCTGGCTCGTTCCGTTGGCGAGGATCAAGTCACGCAGCTCATCGAGTTTGGCAGGAAGCTGGAGATCTGACTGGCGTTGGAAAATTTCAGCCAAAATACCAAACGTCAATTTGAAATATTTACGGGGCACTCATTTTTAAAATGAAACCGACAGAACCATGAACACCACCCGATCCAATCCGTTACGACTGATACTCACTGTCCTCGCGCTGTTTGTCACTCCGGCGATTCCTGACCGGTGCAATGCCCAGTCGGACGCCGAGTTTGCCAAACTGCGAAACGAAATGGTGCAGGAAGCGATTATCAACGCTGGCGTGACTCACGAGAAAGTAATCGAGTCGGTGCGTAACACACCCCGACACGAATTCGTACCCAAGCGTTACCGTCGTGATTACAGCTATATAGATGGAGGAGTTCCGATTGGCGAGTCGCAGACGATTTCGTCGCCATTCATCGTCGCTTACATGACCCAGGAACTGGATCCGCAGCCTACCGATAAAGTGTTGGAAATCGGAACTGGCAGCGGTTACCAAGCCGCCATTCTCAGCCCGTTAGTCAAAGACGTGTACTCGATTGAGATCGTCGAGAAACTTGGGAAAGACGCGGCCAAGGTCCTGAAGAAACTGGACTACAAAAATGTCCACACCAAAATTGGCGATGGCTACAAAGGCTGGCCCGAACATGCTCCGTTTGACAAGATCATTGTGACCTGTTCGCCAGAAGACATTCCCCAACCGTTGGTCGACCAACTGAAAGACGGCGGGCTGATGGTGGTACCGATGGGCGAGCGACACCAGCAAACGTTGTACTTGCTGGAGAAAAAGGACGGCGAGATGGTCCGTAAAGCATTGCGGCCAACCCTGTTCGTGCCGATGACCGGTACCGCGGAAGAGCAACGGGAAAAACTGCCTGACCCGACCGACCCCAAACTCATCAATGGCGACTTTGAAGAAGGTTTGAACGAACAGGGCTTCGTGAAAGGCTGGTACTACCAACGCCTGTTGACTCTGGAAGAAGGCGATGCGCCCAGCGGCGATTTTGCAGTCACCTTCAAGAACTCAAACGCGGGTCAAACCGCCCACGTGATGCAGGCGTTTGCAATTGATGGTCGCCGCGTCACCCAGGTTGAATTTGGAACATCGTTTGCGTGCGAAAATGTAGTGGTCGGAACCTCCAAGTTTGACCTGCCCGTCGCTGCCCTGTCTTTTTACGATGAAGACCGCAAAGAGCTTTCCAATACCTACATTGGCCCGTTTAAGAATTCGGAAGATTGGTCCGACTACAAACGCCGGGTACGCGTTCCGGTTGGAGCCCAGGAAGGCATCGTTCGGATCGGGCTGTTCGGGGCAACAGGGACTGCCAAGTTTGACAACGTGTTTGTTAAAGCCTTGGAAGTCAAACCGGAGCGGTGAGCATTGCCGGCTTTCGCTACGCGAAAGTCATGTAGCATGGCCGATTCGGCCGTGTTCGCAGCGGAAAACTTAACGTTGGGTGAAACCCCTGCGGACTCGGGCCAATGGCCCAAGCTACTTTCGATGATTGCCAAAAAACATGTCCCCCCTTCGCGATAGTTTGCAGCTGGACGCTCCTGGTCGCAAATAATCGAAGACGACTCGAAACGTCGTACCACATAAAATGACTGAATCATCTCAACCGCTGGTCGACAAAGCAACCTTGGCCTTTGTGTTGCCGTTGATTGTCTACATGCTGCTCGGCATGTTCTATCCCGATTTCGCGGCATCCTATGACACCGGTGACGAACCAACCCCGGACGTGACGCGCGAGACCTGGACTTACCTGGGGCTGGTCGGATTGCAGGTCGTTATCACCGCAGGACTAATATTTCGATTTGGCAAGATCTACCTGCAGCAATTTCCGTTGCGAGTTTCGTGGTGGTCGGTGCCGGTGGGAATCGTGGGCGTCGTGCTGTGGATTGGGCTTTGTCAACTGGGATGGGAAGGCCAATTGCTGGGTTGGTTGGGTCTGGATCACCACCGACCGTCGTTCAACCCCTTGACCATCCAGGACGTGACCGTCAGAGTTTTGTTTTTGACGCTGCGGTTCAGTCTCTTGGCGATCCTGGTACCGATTGTGGAAGAGTTGTTCTTGCGTGGCTGGTTGGTGCGGTGGGTTGAGAGCCCGGACTTTGAAACCGTGTCGTTGACCCAACTGGGCACGCTGGCTTTGTTTTCGGCCAGTTTCTATGGCGTGTTGACTCACCCCTCCGAAGCAATCGCCGCGTTCTGCTGGTTCGGGATGGTCACGTTGCTGGTCCGTCGCACTGGCAACCTGTGGGATGCGGTGGTTGTCCATGCAATCACCAACCTGCTGCTGGGAATCTATGTGGTTGCCTTCCAACAGTGGCAACTGTGGTAGAAGGGCGTTTTGTCAGACCAGTGAAAACTTCAACTTCAACTTCAACTTCAACTTCAACTTCAACTTCAACTTAAACTTAAACTTAAACTTAAACTTAAACGCAAACACCAACTTCAACGTCGACTGCAACTTCAACCCGAACTTAAACGCAAACACCAACTTCAACGTCGACTGCACCTTACCCCAACTTCCAAGGCTTGAGAGCTTGGGCATATGGCTACAGAGGGCGCAGAGAACCCTGAGTTCTGCAACCGGAGTCTCCGTGGACTCTGTGTCTCTGTGGTTTTTTCCTTGCTGCTCGTGCGACGCGATTCTCTCAGTCACCCATTGCGGTCACGGCCGAATCGGCCATGCTACTTCCACCCAACGCAACACAACGATCGATAGCGTGTTTCCGATCCTTCACCTATCATAGAACCATGCGAG
>CAZJEK010000454.1:0-3542 GCA_964545005.1 uncultured Pirellulaceae bacterium | reverse complement strand
TTTTCCCTCGCTTACGCGTCGGGTATCCAAGAAAGTGCAATGGCTAAAGGTAACCCTCGCCATCGGATCGCCGCTGGACGGGAACCGGCCGACCTGACCAGAACGACTTGTCGCCGGTTTGTGTTTGACCACAATAGACGATTTCCATCCTGAAAAATCCTGACTCGTGACTGATCTCTATACTAATCAGGCTGACTTACCTGAAGAGCCAAATTTTGTCTCCGACCGTTACGCCCTGGAACCTGACAACGCCTCGCGTGGATTGTCGATCGGCGGTTTACTGGCCTGGTTGATCGTGCTGGGGTTGTGCACGTTTTTGATCGCATCGATTGCCTATCAACAGTTTTTCTCGTTGTCGAAGATTGGCGGTGACGGCTCTCGCGCAGAACTGTTCCAGACCGAAACTCAAATCAGGGCTGTTGTCGCCCAGAACAATCTGGACCAGGTATTTCCGATGGCGGGCAATCCTGAAACCGATGTACCGGCACAGCTGGACTCCGGTTCCTATGAACAACGCCTGTGCTATGCCACGGCGGTAGGAGAAGTCGAAGGCCCGGCTGCCGCGCTGGAATATCTGCAGGAGCTCGATCAGAAAGTCGTTGAACATGATCTGGAGGTAACCGAAACGCAACAGCGAATGCGCAACACGCTGGGCGAACTTTATCAGCAGTATGAGGCCGGCGACATGGATGCCAGTCAGCTGGAAACAAGTCGCACTCAGGAGCTGATCGACAAACTGGGATTCTGTGGAGAGATCGCGTTGCTGCCTTCAGGAACGCCCAACAAACAGCAACGCGACGAGCTGATTTCGACGACGGTTAATCGTTTCTTCGCCGCCGGGATTTTGATGATCCTGGGACTACTTGCGATGCTGTTTGGATTTCTGGTTGCCGCAGTCTTGTTCGTAATGCTGGTGATCGGCAAGCTGAAATCAGGGTTGGCTAATTCCGAGACCAATCACAACTGGTACATTCAAACATTCGCCCTGTGGCTGGTGATTTTCATCGGCAGTTCGATCGTGTTGGATTTGCTGATTGCTGACCCGCTGAACCAGTTGATCGCTCAACCGTTCGTGTTTTTTGGTTCGCTGGTCTGCCTGGCGTGGCCGGTCCTGCGTGGCGCCAGCTGGTCGGAAGTATTTTCCGATGTGGGCTGGAAGTCTGAACAACCAGTCATGGATGTACTGCTGTCGCCGCTGACTTACCTGGCGACGCTACCGATGCTGATTCCGGGTTTCGTGCTGGTGATCATCGGTGCCTCATTCACCAGTTTGTTGCAGCCAACGCATGAGTTCTCCCGTCAGGCAGCGCCCGGACATCCGATTCAGGAATTTATCGCCGAAGGCAATCCGATTGCGATTGCCCTGATTTTCATTACCGCCTGTATCGGTGCTCCCGTGGTTGAAGAAACGGTGTTTCGCGGGGTGCTTTATCGTCACCTGCGGGACGTATCGGCGGCATGGCGAATCGGCCTAAGTGTGGCGTTTGCCACGATCGTCAACAGTTTTTTGTTTGCCGCGATTCACCCGCAAGGGATGATTGCGGTACCTGTATTGATGACATTGGCGATTTGTTTCACGCTGGTTCGGGAATGGCGAGGAAACCTGGTCGCACCGATGATGATGCATGGCATTCACAATACGCTGATCACTTGTTTTTCATTGCTGGTTCTGTGATCATGTTGTCGTTTTGCAGTTGCCAACGGCAGTCGTTGGTCATCCGACAGCATGCTCGATTGATTTAATCACCGGACCCATGGCACGAATTAACGACCACTACCTCAAGCTTCAAGCTGGTTACCTGTTCCCCGAAATTGGCCGCCGCGTCAATGCGTTTTGCGAAGCCAATCCAGATGCCAAGGTGATCAAAATGGGCATCGGTGACGTGACCGAACCGCTGGTCCCCGCCGTCGTCGAAGCCATGCACAGGGCGGTCGATGAATTGGCCAATCGAGACACGTTTCGTGGTTACGGCCCGGAACAGGGCTACGGATTTTTACGCGATGCGATTGTCGAAAACGATTTTCGCTCGCGCGGCGTCGAGATAGCTGCCGATGAGATTTTTGTTTCCGATGGATCCAAATGCGACTCCGGAAACTTGCTGGACATTTTTGGCAGTGACAATCGCATCGCTGTGCTGGATCCAGTTTATCCCGTTTACGTCGACACCAACGTCATGGCCGGTCACACTGGCCCAGTCGATGCCGACGGACGCTACGAGAACCTGATCTATCTGCCGGTGACAGCGGAGAACAATTTCGAACCCGAGTTGCCCGATCAACCGGTTGATTTGATTTATCTCTGCTATCCCAACAATCCGACGGGTGTCGTCGCCAACCGCGAGACGCTGGCCAAATGGGTTGAGTTTGCCAAACAGCACCAGGCCATCATCTTTTACGATGCCGCTTACGAGGCCTATATTTCGGACCCTGAGATTCCGCATTCCATTTACGAGATCCAGGGAGCGCGGGATGTTGCCATTGAGCTCCGCAGTTTCAGTAAAACGGCTGGCTTTACCGGTGTGCGTTGCGGGTTTATTGTCGTGCCGAAATCGCTGACCGGCAAAACAGCGGCCGGACAGGATCATTCGATCCACGCGTTGTGGAGCCGCCGACACAGTACGAAATTTAACGGTGCTTCCTACCCGGTTCAGTGTGGCGCTGCGGCAATCTATTCCGATGCTGGCAAGGAACAAGTCCAACAGCGGATCCAGTTTTATATGGACAACGCGCGGTTGCTGCGAGACGGATTGCAAGAAGCCGGGTTTGATGTTTACGGCGGCTTGAACGCACCTTACGTGTGGCTGAAAACACCAGCGGGAGTTTCCAGCTGGCAGTTTTTCGATCAGCTGTTGGAGCAATCGCACATCGTCGGCACGCCCGGCAGTGGATTTGGTGCTTCGGGCGAAGGTTACTTCCGGTTGAGCGCATTCAACAGCCGGGAAAATACCGAAGAAGCGATCGGTCGGATCAAGCAGGCCTTTGCACCTGCCTGAGTTGAGAAGTTGCTCTTTGGGATTTGTTCATAGGGAATGGAAACCCGACGCGTAAGCGAGGGCTACACCGATGCGTGTTTTCCCTCGCTTACGCGTCGGGTTTCCAGAAAAGTGCAACTTGTAAACGCGCAAGCGAGGGCTGCGCAAGTGCCGCCCGAACGGCGTCTTTTCCTGACTTTCGTTTCGGGTTTCCCTTAAATCAACACGCCCATACGCGTCAGGACCAGAAACGCGGCACTGGACCGTCAAAACGGATAGTCGAAACGAGTCAGAATTTTTTCGAATCGCTGGTTCAAGATCTCGATCGTCGCCGGCTTTAGTTTATCGCGGAAATCGCCGGGAGTGATGCGACGTTTGTGCGTCAGCGATTCGCCTTGCGTTTTAAACTCGTTCCGATACTTCCAGGCCAACCGAGCCGTCATCCATGTTGGGTTGCGAAAGCCGGCACCGACCAGCACGCGGTAACACCACTGGGGAAATTGAGTCACCATTTGCTCGTACTTGACCACCGTCTCCCGTGAATCGTCAAACTGGTAGTCTTCCAGGACA
>CAZJEK010000453.1:2109-3552 GCA_964545005.1 uncultured Pirellulaceae bacterium | reverse complement strand
GTATCGGGTCTGGACTAAGGTATCCAACCAAACTTCGGTGTGCACGTGCTGAAAGTCGAGTGATCGGTTGAGTTCGGTGAACAACGGCACGCCGCCGCCGAGCAGGATGGGCAGCCGAGTGATGGTCAGTTCGTCGATTAGATCGGCATCCAGAAATCTGCGAATCGTCGCTCCGCCATCGATGTAACATTGCTCAAAACCACGCTCATTGAGTTGCCGTGTAATTTGACTCGGGGAGCCGCTAACCAATTCGACATGCTGGTGATAGGGCGCCGGGATCGATTCCAGCGAGTCGCTGGCGATAAAAACCGGTTTGGTATACGGCCAATCGATGTCGAAGCTGCAAACAACTTCGAAGGTCTTCCGACCCATCACCACAGCCTGAATCGATTCCATAAACTGTGAGTAACCGAAATCCAGTTCCTCTGGATTGGGTGTCGCGTGCAGCCAATCCAAACCGCCATCACGATCGGCAATAAACCCATCCAAACTGGTCGCGATAAACACTCGGTTTGACATTCGTCCTGTCTTTCAATAACGGCATCCACCTTGTTAAGCTGTTGCAAGACTCGACTTCTCCGCAATAACTGAACATCAATTTTTCGAGCCATTGGACTTCATGTCAACCACCGCATTGATCACGGGCGCATCTTCTGGAATAGGAAGAGAACTTGCAAAACTCTTTGCCGAAGCCGGCAACCATTTGGTTCTGGTCGCCCGTAGCGAAGACAAGTTGAACGCATTGGCAAACGAAATCAAAACAGCGACCGGGAATGATGCCAAGGTCATGGTTGCCGATCTGGCGGCGATCGACGCGGGCGAGCAATTGTATGCTCAGCTCCAGAACGAAGGGATCGAGATTGACTACCTGGTCAACAACGCGGGTTTTGGCGAGTTGGGTAAATTTGCCAACATCACCCTGGACCGGCAGCTCAATATGGTTCGACTGAATGTCGTGACGTTGATGCACTTGACTCGGCTGCTGACTCCTAAAATGATCGCATGCCGTTCGGGGGGTGTACTAAACGTGGGCTCAACTGCCGCCTTCCAGCCTGGCCCCAACATGGCTGTCTATTACGCCACCAAAGCGTTTGTGCTTTCATTCTCGGAAGCACTGCACGAGGAGCTGCTGGGATCGGGAGTTCACGTTAGTTGCCTGTGCCCAGGTCCTACAAAAACCGGATTCGGCGACGATTCGGGAATGAATGCGAATGACTTTTTCCAAACCAACGCGATGGATGTGCGAGTCGTGGCGCAAGCCGGGTATCAAGGATTGCTAAGCAACCGCGCGATCACAATTCCCGGTTGGAAGAATAAGCTCACCGCATTTGCAACGCGTATTGCACCACGATTCGTGGTGCGAAAAATCGTGAAACGTCTGCAATCGGTCGGCGAGTGAATCTACGGCATCGCAACGTTGATTTCAATTGCATTGTTATCAAT
>CAZJEK010000453.1:0-2099 GCA_964545005.1 uncultured Pirellulaceae bacterium | reverse complement strand
CAATACGTTTACAAGTTGCACAACTTTGGAAACCCGACGCGTAAGCGAGAGAAAAACACGCATCGGTGTAGCCCTCGCTCACGCGTCGGGTTTCCATTGCTAAGCAACAGCACATTCGTGCAACTTGGACTCCATCAATTCGGCCTCGACTCCCATGCTCGATTAGCCTGTTGGCGGAATCCCGTCAGCTTTAAGGTTCCCTTGGACCCCAGCTCGAGAATCGAATAGCCGTTGTTGGTTTCGCCAGAACCTTCGACCATCGCCACCAGCGTGCAATAGTGGATTCCTCCGATCTCTTTTAGATCGTTCTGATGGCTGTGCCCCTGGAACACGCCCAGCACGTTGCCAGCAGATTCCAACACCTTTCTTACCGCTGCGTTGTTCTTAACTCCGTGAGCCGTTTCGACATCCAGCCGCTGATGAGCAAAGACGATGGCAGGAAGTTTGTTTTCCTTCAAATCGGCTTCCAGCCATTCCAACTCCTCCGGTGGAATGTTGGCGTCGGTCCACTTGAAGTTTCGCCGTTGATAAGCGACCCCGTCACTCCGGAAACAGGAGTCCAACACCACAAAATGAAATCCGCTGTGATCGAACGAATAGTATGACTTCGGTTGCTCAACAACTCCCAGAAACTCCTCTTTCTTGAGCGTATCGACACAGTGATTTCCCAACACATAATGTCGAGACTTGGCCAGCATGGAAAACTTCTTGTCAATCGTCTTCAGATACTTCGTCTCCAGCTCCACCGAATCAGCCGCGTCGATCAAGTCGCCCAACTCAACAACAAAAGCCGGTTTTTCCTCCTGAAACTTGCTGGCCGCCTCTTCGATTTTCTGCAATGTTTCCCGATAGTGACGACTTCCTGCTGGTGCTTTGTCGGCATAGTGCAAGTCGGTCACCAATCCAATTTTCAGCGACTGCGGCTCATCCCAGACAATGCCTCCAACGGGCCGGGCTGAAACCGCCGCCAACAGGAGGGTGCCATTTTTGAGAAACGCCCTCCGCCCCAGCTGTACGATCTGATGTTCCATTTTCACTCTTCCACCTCAATCGACGGCTTGGAAACAGTGTTAACTTCCATTTCGCGTCTTGTTACTTCTTTGAAAACAACCAATTCTTACCCGTTAACGCTGTCATACCATCTGACAAATTTGATGATGGCGACACCACAAAGCGCCGCTATTGCGATTCGTATCACGGCGAAGAATATGAAACCTACCCACATTCCCACCAATACTCCCGGACGATCGACGTTGGGTTGTTGAGGCAACATCGCAATCAATTGGATCACAGCAACAACAATGCTGGCAAAAACCCCCGAAATGCTGATCCATCCAAGCACGCTTCCCCAACGCTGACGTGCCAGCATGGCGCCATAGCCGACAACACCTGCCAGAAAAATGGCTCCGCCGGTGGCAACCTCCGCCCATGCCGTCCCCGCAATTGGACTATTGGCATCGATCATCGAAGCGCCAATCACGCTGAACGCAAACAATAGGCCACGCAATAGACTTAGCAGCAAAGCGATGATGAAAACGACCAGGCAAAACGTTGGGTACTTAATCGAATTGTCAATCTGATCCCCAAAACGATTGGTCGTCATTGGGGAACCATAGGGATTATCGAATTCCGCAGATCGTTTTTCGGGCGGATCAAAAGATTGTGACATGGCGGTGACGAATAAAGGAGAGCCGATATTAAAACGCCGGCCATCATCAAATGGCGCGAGCTGAATGAGATCTCAAAAGCACCTGGATTATAACCGAGAAAGCAAGACGAGACTAAATTCTGTCGTTTCAAGTTTGTGAAGGCACCGATCGATGGTATTGACCGCAATTTAGATCAACACGCCTGCATTCGCAGCCGGATCAAAAGATCATTCAAGGCAGGTGTAGCACTGGCACGTTCGGGCAGCTGTGATTCTTCGTGAGCAACCTCCAGCATCGAACGCAAACGGGAATACTCGGTACGGTGAAAATCCAGGTCGGCTGTTTTCAACGTGCCCTTTTCCGGGCCCAACGTTTTTTGCTGGATCAGGTCAGGCAGGTAGGACAACTTGAAGTGTTCGTTTAGCTGTATCAAATTCGCTTCAATCTCAC
>CAZJEK010000452.1:0-3566 GCA_964545005.1 uncultured Pirellulaceae bacterium | reverse complement strand
ATTGCCACTTGGCGATTTGAAGCCTGTCAGCTTGTTGGGGGGCGTTCATTGACGACGTTAAACTCAAACAGAAGTAAGCGAAAAACAGAGAAAACCAGCTGTAGCGAAAAGACTACATCCGACTGCCATTTTATACGACAAGGCGCGGGCTATTTCAGCGGCATAATTAATTTCCAGGTTTCCGTGAACGCACACGTCCGTCATTTTTCCATTTCGTGCCATCACTATGAAAAAATCAACTCGGTTTTCAACACTGTTTCCAGCGCTTACCGCGCTGACCATGGTCATCGCAATCTTGACGACCAACCTGCCCACCGCGGTAGGGCAACAGATCCCTGAAGCCGACACGGCTCAACCAGTGAAACATTCAGTCGCTTACCACTGGCTGGAAATCATGCTCGAAGCGGCGGCGCGGGATGTGGAACGCACGGGCGCCCGCCCAACCATCCTGTCACGCCAGATGGCGATTCCAGTGACCGCGATGTTTGATGCCTGGGCTTGCTACGATGATCAGGCCGTGGGGACCATGTTGGGCGGAACGCTCCGTCGGCCAGCTACCGAACGGACTGAGCGTAACAAGGAAATCGCAATTTCTTACGCCATGTACCGAACTTGCGTTGACCAGTATCCTCATTTCGAGGATTACCTGTCCAGCGAAATGTCCAAAATGGGTTTTGACCCCAAAGACATGTCGGAAGATCTGACGACCCCGGTTGGCATTGGCAACCACGTTGCCCGAATTCTGCTGGACTATCGTTATCGGGATGGTGCCAACCAGCGAGGGGACGAACAGGGATCAGACGGCACAGCGTACTCCGATTACACCATGTACAGTCCGGTGAATCCTGTCGACAAGATTTACGACCCTGACCGCTGGCAGTTGATTCCATTCGATGACGGCAAGGGCGGGCAGGTTGTGATGGACTTTCTGACGCCGCACTGGTATCGCGTGATCCCGTTTGGTCTGGAATCACCAGCTCAGTTTCGCCCCGGCCCACCGCCCAAAGTCGGCGATCCTCAATTGTTGAAAGAGGTCGATGAATGCATTGAGTTCAACGCTACTCTGACGCCCGAACAAAAGGCGATCGTCGAATTCATGCGAGACGGACCGCGGTCGACCGGACAGTCCGGTCACTGGTTGAAGTTCGCTCAAGTCGTTTCCACACGCGATCGGAATGATCTCGATCAGGACGTCAAATTGTTCTTTACCGTTGGCAATTGTGCACTGGACACGTTTATCGCTTCCTGGGAGTCGAAACGTTATTACGACAGCTCACGGCCCTGGACTCTGGTCCGACACTACTACCAAGGTAAAACCATCAAGGGTTGGGCTGGACCGGGGAAAGGTGTCATTGATATCCAAGGTGACAACTGGCATCCCTATTCTCCGTCGACGTTCATCACGCCTCCGTTTCCCGGTTACGTTTCCGGGCACAGTACGATTAGCGGCGGTTGTGCCGAAATCCTGAAGCTGTTTACCGGTAGCGACAAATGCGGTTTTGTCGAACCGCGAACGGCCGGTGAATTGACCGAAGACGGGTTTACCTGTGAACAGATGCAGCAGCTCGACGGCCGACCGTTGGCAGAGATTATCGGTGACGAGCATGCCAGCTGCGATATCGTGCTGCCGATCCCCACGTTCACCGAAGCCGCTGAAATGGCAGGCATCTCGCGTGTCATGGGCGGCTACCACATTCAAGCCGACAATGTGGCGGGCTTGAAACTGGGCCGCGACGTCGCACGTTACATCTGGCCTAAAATTCAGGCCCATTTTGATGGTACGGCCGAACCGGTCCACGGAATGCGATACGCCAAAATGCGGGGAGCCGAGTAGGGCAGGGGACGGGCGATCAGGGAACATTTAAACGTAACACCGGTGACCGCAACAACCCTGCGTCTAGCGAAAACTGGTGTTCGGCGTCACAACAATCGAACCACCTACGGCAGCCACTGTGCAAACACCAGCAGCACCACGATACACACCAGATTCAGCCACCAGCCATGAGTTGCCATCTGGCGAATCGAAACTTTCCCGGTACCGAACACGATCGCGTTGGGCGGGGTCGCGACCGGGAGCATGAAAGCGCAACTACCGGCCAGCGCCGCTGGAACCAGCAGTGTTAGTGGAGCGATCCCGATCCCGCTGGCAACGGCTGCCAGAATCGGCAGCATGGCGGCCACCGTTGCCGTGTTACTGGTGATCTCGGTCAAGAACACGATCAACACAATCACAGCCAACGTTACCACCCAGCCCGGAGCTTCCTGAAGCATTGTAATCGACGCCCCCAGGTATCCGCTGACGCCCGTCGAATCAATCGCTGCCGCCAAACTCAACCCTCCGCCAAACAACAACAAGACTCCCCATGGGAGTTCAATCATCGTCTCCCAATCCATGACACGTGTTCCCAGTTGCTGGAAACTGGTTGGCAAGGCGAACAACACCAGCGCCGCCAGAATGGCGATACTGGCATCGTTGACTCCGGCCAGTGGATTCGTTCCGTCAACTTCCCATTGATTCAACAGCGGTCGGACTAGCCACAGTCCTGCGGTCATAAAAAAGGTTAGCAATACCGACAATTCAGCTTGGCTGATTTTACCCAGCTGTTGGATTTCCCGGGCCAGGAACTCGGCTCCTCCATCGACCGGCTGCCAGCTGATTCCCAGCGTTCCGACCAGCAGCCCCCAGGCAATTGGCAACAACACGATCACCAGCGGTACGCCCCATTTCATCCAGTCTACGAACCCGATCGGGGTCCCCAGTTGTTGCTCGGCAAACGAAGCGACCAATCCGTTGGGAGGTGACCCGATCAAGGTTCCCAATCCGCCGATCGAAGCGGAATAGGCAATCGCCAGCATCAAGGCCAAGGAAAATCGCTCGGATTTCTGATCCGGCTGGTCGGACCTGCAGACCATCAATTGGATCAGGCTGATTCCGATCGGCAACATCATCATCGTGGTCGCGGTGTTGGACACCCACATGCTTAACGTAGCCGTGATCGTCATGAAGCCAGCCACGATCAACGGTGGTCGAGTCCCAAACAGACGCAGCGTCATCAGTGCGATGCGTCGATGCAAGCCCGTCCGTTGCATCGCCAACGCCAAGACAAAGCCTCCCAGAAACAGGAAGATCAGATCATCGGCATAGGGGCTGGTGGTGGCCTCGAGGCTGGCTGCCTGACCGATGGGAAGGACAAGAATGGGTAGCAAGGCCGTTGCGAATACCGGTATCGCTTCCGTCATCCACCAAACGGCCATGGTGCACGCCAGCCCGGCTGTCAGCCGACCGGCGTGTCCCAGGATTTGCGTTTCACCATCGGCAGCGGTGTATTGTTCAGGCACCAGCAGATAAGCCAGAATCCCCAGCGCAACACCTGCCAACAATCCCCACCACCGTATCATCTTCTGCCCAGTTCCAAGCTAATTTTTCCAGAATCATGCTGGCTAGATTCTGTAGCTCGGCAGGGCGGTTGTCCAGCCTAGCCGATCGGGCGCCAGCCTAGCCGATTGGGCGCTAGCCCGGATATTGCACGGGAAAATTTTCAAGTCATATAGCGCGAAAGCCTTGG
>CAZJEK010000451.1:0-3585 GCA_964545005.1 uncultured Pirellulaceae bacterium | reverse complement strand
GGAGTCGACGACGGTTGATGGTGACTACATTCAAACACTACGCCGCCTGGCTACCCTTTTTGTCTTTCAGGTACTGGGAAATCACCATCTCGAGATACCGCTTGGAAGCCTCGCCGCTTTTCGACTGATTTCGATTGTAGCCTTCAACAAGGTGCGAGAATTTGGACTCGCAATAATCCAGGGCCGATTGCAAAAGCTGATCCTGCTGGGATTGCGAAAGCGAATTGAACATCACCGTGATTCTGTTTTCAGATTGCTTCAAATTCGGTTCGTCTGCCTTTGGCGACGTTGGCAAAATCCCCCGTTGCTTCTTGTAAAATAATGCCTCTGACTTTCTTGTTTTCTCGTTGGGCCGAACCTCCATTCTGCCAAGGTAGCCGCACTCGATCAGCCAATCAGCAGCACGTTGCAACACGCGAGCCATTTCACTGGGGCAATACGATTCGCTGAGCCCGAGAGTTCCCTGGCATAAACGCCGCAAGTCGAATCGCACCACTGGAGTTTTATAGAATCGCTTGTCCAGGATTCGGTAGAGCCTCAACGGGACTTCCTTTCTGCGCCCCTTGCTGATCTTCCGGAACAGCTCCATGTCGACTTTTTTCAGGAATCCGTCGTCGAAGCTTTTCCAAATCGTTTCATTCCAGACGAAGGAGCAGAGCTGTTGTTTCGCCCGACCCGTTCGTCGTCTTGTTCTGGCCAGTCGGTCCCTGGTGCAAAGCTCTACTTCTTCAATCAAATGGAAGGTTTTGGATTTCCATTCCTGATCGCCGTTGTCGTACCACGAATCCTTAAACTTCAGAGTCGTTCCTGCAATTCGATCAAAGGATTCTTCCAGTCGGCGATACGCCCGACCATCCGTTGACCAGCCAATCGTCCGGCACAAATGATACCGACTGAATTCAATCTTGCGGGATGCAAACTTGGCTTCGTACGTCAACGCCTTCATTCCGATCAGGACTTGATCATCAATTGGTCTGGGAAGTCCGAAGGCATCGGACCCGGTGATCAAAAGTTTTCGGTTGACTTCCCGCTTTAGACGTTTGTCGTAAACTGGGTGTTCGACTTCGAACGTATTTCGATCGCTGGCGGTGACCGGGCCAAACGGAAATTCGACCAAGTTCATTTCGTCTCTGCCAAATAGTGGAATCACTTCCGCGTCAGCTCGTTTGTCATTTTGTTTGCCCATCTTCCCCCTAATTCAAAAGACAAGTTCTATTAGTTTCTAAGTTCTTTAGTTAAGCCTAGCCAACTGCCCGGAATTATTCGGGATCCGACTGTGTACCCGCCTGGGAACACGTGAGAATCCGCTTGGTAACACGATACAAACCGTCCGAGAGCACGAAGCCGCTTGTCTCAGAACACGAACACCCCGTCTGACAACACGACCGTTTGCATCATTTTCCGACTCAGAACACGACACCCATTGCTACAACCGTGTTAAACCTGCTCGGAGCGTAACGCGCTTTTGAACATTCACGCAACGATGTAACGTCAGGCTTGCCGATCTAAACCAACCGATATCCTTTGATCCCGATTTCGAGCACTCAGATTCACTTTTCAACCGCCAGTCCCAAAGCTCCAAATTTCGACGAAGCTTGAGAGTTTTTGTGCTGCACCGATTGGCCGTGTACGCCTCGAATATTTGATTGTCGTTTGTTGTTGGCCAATTGGGCGAGAAATGTTTGGCGTCCCAGGTGACGACATGCCGGGCGGTTCGATTCTTGCTGCGTGCATGCAACCTCGCATTCGAGCAAGCTTGGTTGGTTGCAAACTTTCTATCTTGCGTGCTTCGAAAAAGTGGTGGTACTGTCGCCGCATGGGAAATGTCGTTTCGATGGTGAACACAAAAGGAGGCGTTGGGAAATCATTTTTGTCGACATCGATGGCGGTCTGGCTCTTCGACCAAGGCTATCGAGTCGCATTGGTTGATGCTGACGATCAGCAGACGGCCAGTCGATGGTTGAGCGGAATAGCCGATCACCAGGTCGAGATCCGGTTGCTCATGCAGAGGTCAGAAGAGAAAAGGGCGGACGAGCTGCGACAGCTGATCAACACACTCCGCGATTCATTCGATTTCATTGTTGTTGATACGAAAGGATCAGCTGGCTTGACGACATCCGCTGGCGTCATTAAGTCCGATATCACGGTTGTGCCTTTGCAGGCGTCAGCCGCTGATTTATGGGCGATCGAAAATGCGTTGTCGACGATTCGCCTTTCCCAGGAAGCCACCGGAGGGAAGCCGCAGGCGTTTCTGGTCCTCAACTTCACGGACGATTCAGATGTTGGGGCGAACCAGGCACGCAGACTGGCGGATCAGTTTCGAATCCCCATGGCAAGAACCAATGTAAAACGGTTGCGAGCCTACCGCGATGCTCCTGGGATGCGAGTGGCTCCAACGCGTTTGACGGATAGCCGCGGAAAAAAAGCCGGGGCTCGCCTCGAAAATTTATTCCGTGAAGTGCTTGCCAATCTGATTGAAAACGAGAGGAAAGCGGCCAATGGATAAAACGAATTACCTGAGCGATGATTTCAAACAAATGTCGCAGAACGCGGACGACACGATTTTTGAGTTGTTGAAAGCCAAAGAGAAGGTGACAGCCACGACCACCGGCAAAAAAAACACATCACCGGAAAAACACACTGCTAGACATCTTTCAAAGGCGAACAACTCAATAGGCCGAAGAACCTCATCAAAGGGGGCAACTGCCGAAGTTAAAATCCCGAAAACCTGGGGGAAGCCAACAGCAATACTCAATACAAGAATTCCGCAAGAACTCTCCGACAAATTAGACGACCACGTCTACCAATCGAAGAAAAAGGGTAAATCAACTACAAAGCAGGCGACGACGATCGCGGCATTGACCTACTTCCTTGAGTCTTCTTCGTCCTGATCTGTGGCCGCGGGAGCTTGCTTAAATGCTGACTTAGAAAAGACGGTTTCGCCGTCGATCTTTACTTCGAAACCAGTAACGACGAAACTTCCCTCTGGGGACATTACGAGTTCCACATCCATCGAATGTTGCTGGCTCCTCGCTTGCCTCGCATTCTCGACTTCTTCGTATTTTCGAACGACAAATAACTGACCATTCTCAATTTGGGTCGACCTGCGTACGACGCCTGCCGAAAAGTCAATTCCGCTCACCACTTCTTTCGCAGCTGAGAGCTGAAAACAATATGCCGATCTTCCAAACTGTCCCTCCTGAATTACTTTTGAGAATTCAGGGGAAACAAAGCGAAATGATGACTCTACACGATTGAATTGTCCCAGGATTTCCAATGGCACGTTCATTAAACGTATCCTGGCTGCTTTCTGCCAAAGAAAATGCTTGCCAACAGTAAACGCTTTACGAATCTGTTCGTTCGCGCGGATCACAGAACTCGCTTCTTCTTTCGAGGCGAATTCATCAAGCTCCTTCGAGGGGAGCCGCTTGACTGCTTTCTGGGCTTCGCTAAATCCAACAGACCAATCTGATAATACAGACGGCGACCAAGGGATTTCAACGACGGGCAAACTCGGGTCCAACTCGGCATACCGAATCATGACACTCTTTGCTGGGATCTGCCCTCGAACTGCGTAACTAGAAG
>CAZJEK010000450.1:0-3593 GCA_964545005.1 uncultured Pirellulaceae bacterium | reverse complement strand
CCAATCGCTAAATTGAAGTGCCAACCCCAAAATCAATACTTGACGCGGCACTAGGGATTCAACGAATCAAAGTAGATTTGCACCTGTTTGACTTCGGGAGCATCCAACCAGACACCATGCTGATGACACAGGTCCAGCAACACGGGGCAGTCATCAGAAAACGATTTCTTCTCCATGACCTTGTCGCAAACCGGGCAATTCAGTTGACCGTCCCCGATGGCATCGGGGGTTCCCTTGGCCGCCAACTGTTGCAGCACCGACTGTTTTTCGGCATCATCAAACACATAACCTTCGTGCTTGAGCACTTTGGTAAACACTTCACGTGTCATCCAATGGCCCCAACAGGTGGTGCAATGCAGGGCTTCAAAGCCTTCGTAGTTCTCTTCATGCAACTGGAGATTGCAGCGCGGACACAATGCCATCATTGACTCCTGGATGGGTAACTTCACGACCCCGGGGCCGAGCGATTCTGTGGAACATTATCTTAGCCGGAAACCAGTAATCTGGTCAGGCCATGGTTTTGGGATTGGTCGTATAACTGTTCCACCAGTGGAGCGGAATCAATGCCAATCCGGCAACCAGCAAGTGAGCCAAACCGACCGCGACAATGAATCGCTGGGTGGGATCGTCACTGGCAGCATAGGCATGGAGCCCGACGCCCATCGCATTGACTCCTTTCCAGGACCAGAGCACGACAATGTTTCCCAGCACCGCCAACGCCGCAACTCCGCGTTCCTTGACCATTCCTCCCCATCGCGCGTGAAGGACCAGAGCATTGACCAGCACAATCATCAGCGCTCCGTTTTCTTTCGGGTCCCAACCCCAGAACCGGCCCCAGGAATCGTCGCCCCACAAACCACCCAGCACGGTACCGAAGAAACTGGTCAACAACCCGAAACACAGAATGCCGTAGATGACGTTGGCAAACATCCGCCGCAATTGCTTGTTATCCAGGACTGGAGTTAACAAGCCGGAGAGAATGAAGGCTAATCCCAACAATCCGGCTGCAAAGGTTGCCGAATAACCAATTGAAATACAAACCACGTGAGTCGCCAGCCAAAAGTTCGTATCCAACACGGCAACCATCACGGTAAACGTATCTCCATCGGAAATTGTCATGGTGTAGGCCCAGGCCAAGGCGGCAAACCCGGAAACGCCCGCCAGCGCCAAACCGATCCGAAGCTTGGTCCGAAGTTCAAAGATCAACAACAACGCGACCTCGAACAGGCTGACGAACAGAACTGAGGAATACAGGTTGGTCACCGGCGGCCGACCGGAGATCGCGACTCGCATCACAATTCCAACGAATTGAATGGCCATGGCCAACAGCACCAGCAGCCAGGCGACGCGGGCGAACCTAGCTGGCAAAGCAGCCCAACTGAGCACCGCGAACAGGAAGACAGCGACGTAAATTGCCATCGAACTATAAAACGGCATGCCGCTGTTGTAGAACCGCTCCAGTGTCATCTTCCACCCCGAATATTGCACCGGCGGATGAGCTTTGACCGAAGCCAGGTACGCTTTCAATGTCGAATTGAAGGTTTCGGCGTCACCTTGCTGATAAGCAGGCTTCAGTTTTTGGAGCAAACCGAAGGCCCCTGTTTCGTCAGCCACGTCGAAACTGAGTGACTGTTCCCCGTTGGCCAATGGGGCAATCTCGGATTTCAGTCGATTGGCAAACTGATCCGCTTGAGCGGCTAATCGTCGATCAACTTCCGGGGCAACGGTTTCGGCCATTGGCTCCAACATGCTGGCCGGTAAACTGTCCCATTGCTGTTTCAGCGCCTGAGCAATCGCCCGAGTATCATTCGACCCGGCTCGCTGCGACATCGTTTCTCGAAACTCAGGCACCGCTAACAAACGACTGATCAACTCGTCCCGAATCATGTCTTCCCGCACGCGGGGAATGACTTCAAGATCGACAATTTTTCGCGACAGCTCACCTGTGGAGGACGCCTTCAATTCATTGGCCAACTGCTGCAACCAATCGCGGTCCTGAGCCACCGGCATCGACAACCAGGGGGTCTCTTCATCGTCCTGTGGAATCACCAATGGGATGTTCGTGTTACCCAATGCACCGCGGGCCTGTTGAATTCGGATCAGCCAGTCGTTGCTGGACGAATCACGACGCCCGAACAAATCCTGCAGGCCCTGAAGCTGACGGACGAACCCACCAAGCTTGGCCAATCGGCTTTCCAACTGCGACCATTGCTTGGGATTCTTTTCCTGGGGATTGGGAATCAACTTGGACAGTTTGGGAATGACCTCAAAGATTTCCTCCACGGTGTAATAAAACTTCTTGCGTTTGGGTTGTCTGGGAAACGCTTTAGGTAGCGCCAGTGCATCGATGATTTTGGGGTCGGTGATCCTGAACGCCCGATACTGGTCAGCATCCTTGGCTTCAAATGCCAGGTCGGCCAGCCAACGGATAGCGGCCTGTTTTTCATCTTTGGAGTTCGCGATCGTCTCGCGCTCGCTGATTTGCCGCGCCGTGTTGATCGCGTACGATCCCAACGGTTGGACTCGCCCCTCATAGGTGATCGGAACCTGGGCCAGCAAATCAAGCCGCATGCCCTCGTTCTCTACCGGCCGTTGTGCACCAACAAACAGGCTCAACGACCACGCCCCCAGTACACCGGCCACCAACATTGCCGGCCACCAACGGCCCCAGAAGCCTTCCACTGGTTCCGAATCAATTCCGGCCCCTTCTTCAACCGGCATTGCTGTCGGAAGCTGTTGCTTGGCGGCTTGCCGTTTCAGTGCCGACAACAACGAGTCGCCAAATTGAGCAACCAGCCCGACCACGGTAAACATGCAACAAACATACGGGATCATCCAGCCGACGTTGGTCACCAGCTGGAACACCGACATCTGCCCCTGCTCCGTTTGATTCATACCACTCTGGTAAAACGTTTCGTTGGCGTAACGAAGCGGTTCATTCATGAAAATGGTCTGGTCGGTTTTGATTCCATTATCGATGTCGTCAATTGTGACCTTCGAACCGTAGTATCTCGCCGTATCGGTACCGACATAATTTTCCCGAGTCGCATCGTGCAGGGTCACGGCGTAAGGTTTGTATTCCGTTTCGAACCGCAACAAAATTCGATACGTCTTATCGCCGACCGTTACGGCGTCGGCACGAGACACCGCCAAGGCCTGGGAAATCAAATAGGTTCCCAGTGATTTGCCCGACTCCTTTTCGAACAGGGTCACATAAGCCGATGCATAATCCGCCACCTGTTCGGAATCTGTTCCAGCGGTCGGCGGGACTTCCACTGCCCGAACCATCTGCCCGATTCCTGTCGTCGCCAGGTTCTCACCTGTGGGACCATCGAGTTCCGACGCCGGTAGATAGCGTTCGCACTTGATATCGAAAGGCAATTGGGGATCACGGATCAGATCGCCAGATTCCAGCATTTCCCCGGGAATCTGAGTGACCTGATCCACGTCATCCGAAGAAAGATCGACAATCGCCATTTCGGTATGACGAATATCTACCGCAATCGACGTCGTCTGACCCTCCACCACCGTGATGCGTTGCTCGTCGTTGGTGACAGTGACGAAGATTTCATTCACCATCAGCCCAACTACCC
>CAZJEK010000449.1:0-3595 GCA_964545005.1 uncultured Pirellulaceae bacterium | reverse complement strand
AGACGGCTCCATTGGCAACGCGATTTCCTGACGTTGGAATACCGATGCCTTGGAAAGCAAAGGAGTCTCTCGCAGAGCCGCAGAGATGGGCGGGAGATTTTCAGATTGTAGGTTTCTGCTGACGTTTGAATATCGGCGAGGTTGTGAATTGAATTATCTATTGATCCTCGAGCCCATTTACGATCCGGTTAACACCATCCTTGAGCAAAGACTCTCCAAAGTTGATCAGTAATCCCAACTGTAGATCAGCAAGCTTGAGATAGGTAAGAGTTTGCTTTTGATGAACCTTAGCGATGGATTCGACTGATTTCAGTTCAACTAAAACAAGATTGTTGATCACCAGGTCAGCGCGAAATCCTTCGTCGATCGTGTGTCCATCCCAAACAATTGGTATCGCAACCTCTGTCTGCACTCGAAGTCCTGATTTTCTCAGTTCGTAGGATAAAATTCGCTGGTAAACAGATTCCAACAATCCAGGACCGAGTTTTTGATGGATTTTGATTGAGTGATCCAGGACTGCCGCAGATATTTCATTGTGATGCATGCCGAATAGCCTTCGTTAAATAAAGAGTAAGTAGTAATGACAAGCTAAGTCTTCAATAGCTTGGAGCCAAGACCTTGGTAAAAAAGAAGTCTCACGCAGAGCCGCAGAGTCGCAGAGATCAGGCGGGGGAGTTTCAGATTGTAGGTTTCTGCCGACGTTTGAATTTCGTCCCCGCTGTCTTGGTAAGAATACTGCATGTGAGTTTGATGAACGTTCGCAGCAATCCAAGTTGGTGATTGTTTCTGTGCAAAGCAGTTTCTTCTTTTAAATAGATGATTTCGCAGATACCTCCCCCTATCAAAACTTTGCGTCTCTGCGGCTCTGCGTGAGTATTTTTCGGACTCCTCCCCAAAGCGTTTCCACTGGCAATGCAATTTCCTGACTGGGGTTCGCGGTCTGCCATGCTCAATTGATCTAAAGGAATTCCTCTCAGACAATGTCCTTCTCGTTTCGCCCTGCGTGAGGCTTCGCGCTACTATGCGGACCACGCACCTGACTCTCACGCTCGAGAGAACGGGAAGGCAATGACTTGATCAATCGAGTTGGCTTCCAACGCAAGCATCGCCAACCGATCCATTCCCAGGGCGACTCCCGCACAGCGTGGTAGGCCAACTGCCATTGCGAGGTCCAACCGACTGGATTCCGGAAGCGGTGGTTGGCCGTCGGCAAGCCGCAGAGAATTCTGAGTCGCAGTCCGGCGTCTCAATTCTTCGACATCCAACAATTCGTGATAACCATTGGCCAGCTCAACGCCGTTGACATAGATTTCAAAACGCTCGGCGACTGGCGGGTCGGTATCGCGAATTTGAGCCAACGCGGCCTGGCTGGCGGGATAGTCGTAAATCAAAACGGGACGCTCGACTCCCAGCAGCGGTTCAACATCGCGAGCGAGGATCAGGTTCAGGCATTCATCACGATCAACTTCCGTTTCCAGTGGTTCCGGAAACGCCAACTCAATCAGCTGTTGGTCGCCAATCTCGAAAGGATCAAAACCTGCATGTTGCTGGAAGGCATCCCGATAAGTGATTCGATCAACGCCGGGCTGATTCAGCAATTGGCAAACGAATTCCGCCAGCAGGTCCATGCCGGCCTGCAAGTCGTCGCCGACCCGGTACCATTCCAGCATCGTAAATTCAGGATTGTGTTGCCGGCCGGATTCCCCTTGCCGAAACGCTTTGCAGATTTGATAGATACGCGCGGCTCCTCCCGCAAGCAGGCGCTTCATCGCGAACTCGGGTGAGGTCTGCAAGTACATTAATTCGTTGTCGTCGGTTCGGCCCGTAACCTGCGATTTGGGAATGCTGACCGGATGCAGATGTCGATCGACCACGATATCGTGCGACAATAAAGGAGTTTCGACTTCAAAAAAGTCGCGGGAATCAAAAAAGTCTCGAACTCGCTGGTAAAGTTGAGCTCGATGTCGCAGACGTTCGATGTCGGCGGTGGGCAAAAAATTGTTGGGGTGTTCGGAAGGGACCATGAAAACTTCGCATATAAGGCTACGGTGGCTCGATGGTGAATACACAATTTACCGCTTCAGCCCCGACACTCCATTGCCCCCGCTACCCGATTTCGGATTGGTGTCGATTAACCGAACCGAGGACGAATTGTCCGTGCTGGTTCGAAGCGACTGGGACATGAGGCATTCCAGTGATGACCAGGAATCCGGTTACCTTGGCTTTCGAATCGTCGGCTCGTTGGATTTCCAACAGGTTGGGATTCTGGCGGAGATTTCCAGCTTGCTGGCCGCAGCCGAAATCCCGGTTCTGGCGGTCAGCACGTTTGATACCGACTATTTTCTGATTCCTCAATCAAGGCGGCGTCAGGCGACCATTTGCTTGCGTCCGTATTGGCAGTAAGTCAAGCTAGGATAAGTTACCTTCAAGACGATCTCTGAGAACCGAACCTGATGTGCGGACGATTTACTCTGAAGACACCGGCCACAGAATTGGCCAGTCTATTTGATGGGCTGAATTTTTCCGGGATCCGGCCGAGGTACAACATTTGTCCGACCCAGGCTGTCACCTGTATTCGCCAAGATCAACAAGGGGTTGCCGAAACGGCTGCGCTGCGGTGGGGGCTGGTCCCGTTCTGGGCCAAGGACTTGAAAACGGGTGCTCGGATGATCAACGCTCGATCAGAAACCGTGGCCACCAAGCCAGCGTTTCGCGCGGCGTTCAAAAAAAGACGTTGCTTGGTGATTGCGGACGGTTTTTACGAATGGAAAAAGCAAGGTGCTGCCAAACAGCCGTACTATATTTCGCGGCAGGACGAAGCCCCTTACGCGATGGCGGGATTGTGGGAGTCCTGGCGCGACAAGGAGCAGCCGGAATCCGGGTCGGTGGAAACCTGCACGATTTTGACCACCGTCGCGAATCCGACGATGGCACCATTGCACGATCGAATGCCGGTCTTGTTGGAGCCGGATGATTATTCGATTTGGCTGGATGCGGAATTCAAAGATGCCGACAAGCTGGATTCACTGATGCAACCTGCCCCGGAAGATTGGTTGCAATATTGGCCTGTTTCAACGTTTGTCAATCGTCCCGGTAACGATAGTCCCGCGTGTATTGAACCCGTTGAATTGTAACGAAGACGTGGTTGGGGGAAATCGTTTTCGCGCGTCGCTATCGACTGGTTTGCCCGTCCGACGACTGTACCATTGTGCGGCTCGATCAGGATCAAACGCTGGGTTGGGGATCGGCATCGCTGCCAATACGGAACGTCGCCATTGCCCCAACTCGCGGCGCAGCGCTTCGGCCATCGCGGGCTTTTCAGTTGCCAGGTTACTCGTTTCCGAAATGTCTTCGGACAACTGGAACAGTTCCACGTCGCCGCTGCCGTCGAGATATTCGATCAGCTTCCAATCCCGCTTTCGGATGCAACTGGCCGGCCGGCCGTGATGGTAGTGTGGGTAGTGCCAGTGCAACGCTTCACGCGACAACTGCTGAGCTTGACCTGACAACAGCGGTAACAGGCTGTGACCATCAATCACCTGGTTGGCCGGCAGTTGACCTTCTACGGCAGCCACGAAAGTCGGAAAAAAGTCAT
>CAZJEK010000448.1:0-3609 GCA_964545005.1 uncultured Pirellulaceae bacterium | reverse complement strand
GCAGCGGATTGCAAATCCGCCATCGCGGGTTCGACTCCCGCCGACGCCTCTCACCGAAAACGTCGGATCCCCTCGGGTTTCCGACGTTTTTTCGTGCACTGACCGCCCCTTCGACACCCTCCGGTTTGTGTCTCAAAGTGTCCTGATTTGCAAAACCTGCTTGCCCCAGTGCTTGCCCAAACTCTGCATCGGTGCCGGTTGCTCTCTGTTCCTGCTGCTGTTCATTCGGCAACGCGGGCAGCTTTTCAACGTCGCCGGCAGTGTCCTTGATCGTCAGATGAGAATACGTGTTGGCAGTCAGCTCCGGCTTGCTGTGTCTGGCAAGTTCCTGGGCTGACTTGAGCGATACCCCAGCGCGAGCCAATCCAGTGATGAACTGATGCCGTAGGGCGTGGAAGTCGTAGTCGTTGCCATGATCGTCGGTGTAGGGGATGCCGGCCGCGTGCAAGTCAATTCTGATCATCTCGGCACCCAATTCCGACCAGGCACCTGGCCAAACCGTTGCGGGCTCTTGCTTGATCGACAACGTTGCGGGCTGCCGCTGCTGCAGGTAGGAATCCAAGCGGCTGACCAGATCAGACCGCAATGGCTGAATCGCTGTTTCGCCGTTCTTGGTGTATCCGCTGGCCACTGTCACAGTCGCCGGACTGCCGACCAGATCAAACGACGTCGTTTTCAATGATCCGATCTCGCTCGCTCTAAGGCCCGTGTAGGCTGCCAGCGTGTAGATCATCGCCCGATCGATGCCATCCATTCCCCTGAATGATCGATCGCTATTGCGGGCTGCCTCGATCAGCTGGCCGAACTGATCATCGGTCAGGACTCGGCGGCTTTTCCGGATATCATCTTCGGCTTTGATTCGTTCCAGGTGGTTGAACGGATTGACCGCGGCCCGCTTGGATCTGACCAACCATCGGCCGAAAGCCTTCAACGCGGTCACGTAATGGTTGCGGGTAGTCGCTCCCATGTTGCCGTTGTCCCGCTGCTGCAACCATGCGCTGATTTCGTCCAGGCTGTTGATAGCCTTAGCGACGATTGGGGCACCCTCACGCCGCCATGCGGTCACTGTTCCCTCGGCAACGTCGAAAGCCTTGGCAATCGCTTTGAACGTCCTGGCGTCGCCTGATGCGTTGTACGTGGCTCGCTGATTCCGTTGTTCGTGCAACCAGATAGACGCCTTATCAGAATCCAGATCGACCAACCGCAAAAACTGGCATCCATCAAATACCGATTCGATTCGGGCGATGGTCAATTCAACGTGCTTATCTGAATTGCCCTTCGCGGTCAGGTGGGCTCGGTATGCGTCAATGGCATCGCCGGTGCTTTGGTTGGTCTGCGTCTGGTAGTCGACCAACCCGGCGGCTTTGCGTTCGGCGGCATCGACCAGAGACCGCAGCATCTCTTTTGCTGCTCGCTTGTTGCTGCAGAGTTTGACGCGTTGTCGCTTCGGCTTGGATCCGCCGGCCTTGCGTCGCTCGATGCGTTCGGCGGCTGTCTCGATGACCGGCAGATCGGCGTACCAATCGGCCGACACGTCAACAACGCGTTTGGCTCCTGGGGCGGTTTTCTTGCACCGCTTGCCATCGGGGCCGATGTATCGCGGCCGCTTGACTCTGAACAGTTCTGGTAAATCCATCGCTTCGTGTCCTTTGATGATGGTTGATTGTGGGTCAGTTGTTTTTCTGCCAGTCCTTGAATGCCTTGGTTCGCTTGATCAGCTGATCGACGAAAGCCGATCGGTTGCCCTGGTCATCGAGGTACCGCTTGACGTCGGCGCTGACTCTGATCGGTATCAGCACTTTCTTTTCGGCTCCGTGCCGGGGCCTGCCTCGGCCGCGTTTCGGCTTGTCGCCATGTTCCTTGCTCTTGCTCATAACTCCATCCAGAAAAACGGCAGGGCGATTGCTGGCCCTGCCTGGGGAAAGATCAAATCTCGGTCACGATGGCCCACCGATCGCCGGCGATGCCGCTGCCGAGTGCAGCTTGATTGAATAGGAATCGATCGGCGTCGGCTTTTCCAAGAAACGGATACTCTGCCGATTCGATGATTCGGTAGGCTTGCGGGGCCTGTCGCCAGTTAGATGGTTGGAAAGTTCCGACCGGGGCGACCATCAGAAGCCGATAGCGGTTTCGCAGCTTCGGCGGTTGCGTGTAGACTGTGCTCACGTGATTCTCCAAGTAACAGTTGGGGATGATCCAGGCGGCTTGAGTGTTGGTAGCACTCTTGCCGCTGTTTTGATTCTACTCTCTATTCGTCACGTGGCAAGTTTTGTTGTAATACTTTTAAGGAATTCTGATGGAATCTCATGAAGTGAAGGCCGTTTCGCAGTACGGCGATTTGTTTGGTACAGTCTCAGCGGATTTCAACGATGGCAAAAACTTGTTTGATCTATTCGAGAACTGCGAGAAGCCGGCGGGGTATTACCCGGTCGGATGAATCTTTTTTTTCTTTGATCACAATAGGTTCGAACCCGAATCTTCGAAGCTGTTCATTTGCGTCGTGCTCTACGTCGGTGCCGCCTTGGATTGCGGTTACATAAACAGCCCGCAGAATCTCTGAAAAAAAGTCGTTTCTAACAATCCGAAGGAACTGCCTATCCCAAAATACTTGCGTCGATTCGTCGTAAAGAAAACGGACCGGTGGTGAACAACTCGACGGGACCATATCAGTCGTTACCGTGTGGTTTGTAATTGCCTGCGCCACGGCTTGGGCTGCAAGCGGGGAACCATGAAGACGTTCAAGGAATCTCGTGGACCGAATAAAGTGATTTTCTCCGTCAACAAAAATGTACCCTCGTTTGTGGGACCTCATCTAAACCACCTTCTCTGAATTGATAGAGCAAACCGCCTCAACCAGTTGTTCAGCCTTCACTGGTTCCTCAACCACCGTTGCCCCCAGCATCCCCAAGTAGGCAACGTGCCTGTCGCCGCAATCCTGCCACTTGGCCACCACGATGGCCGGCAACGGATAATCAAGATTCATGGCCAACCGTTCGAGAATCAGAAACGAACTTTGGCGGGGCAATCCCATTGAGCACATTATCAGATCAGGCCGATAGACTTCGGCCAGTGCAACGGCTTCGTCGCCATCGGATGCCAACAGCACGTCGAAACCTTCGGCCAACAATGCCGATTCAATTTCGTGTTGGCGTAGCGCACTTTCAAATGCGACCAGTACAGTCGGCATGGTTCCACCTGGGTTAAAAGGAAAAGCGAATCGCCGATTGTAACCGTTCGGCAACGGGAACGCGAATCAGAGAAAAGCCAGCCCCACCGCAGTAAGGCTGGCGTTTTCGGTTTCACTGGACCACTGTTTATATTATCAACAATGGTCTGATTTCGGCTTTGTCACCCTTTGAGTGCAAGTGTAACACTGCCGATATCGTGCCTGTCACCCATTCACTGACGGGCTGACAGAGCAAAATCCTACACCGGTGAAGGATTTTAAAATCGTCTACCGATGACGATTTTACCCCAGTCGCCATTGATCCCGGCGTCGGCGATAGTGCTTTGTCGTGCCGCCGTTGACCTCGATCGCTTCCACCAGGTTCAAACTGATCAATGCGGCAAGATCACGCCGAATCGTTCGGGAACAGACTTTGATTTCGT
>CAZJEK010000447.1:0-3634 GCA_964545005.1 uncultured Pirellulaceae bacterium | reverse complement strand
CGGAACATAAGTGCCGCCAAGTTGCTGAAGTCGACTTGCGAAGGCTCGCAAATGATTCCGCGATCCACGGTGCAAGTTTTCCAGGACTCGCTGAACGTTCGTCTGATTTGACGTCCGGATCGCAGTTTTCAAATCGGCGATGTCCAGTTCTTCAATCTTCAGCCCGACCTGGATCGCTTCGACCCGCGAATTGGTTCCGGCGGCGACCAGGGTTTGGTAGAGATTCTGGAAGTTTGGAGAGGCAAATACTCCTGGTTTCAAGTTGGCGACTGGGTCTGGAATCTGGTATTGAGCCAGCAACTGAGCAACTCGATTGGCGTGTTGCGATTCAGCTTGAGCGATATTCCGAAACACCTGTTCGCTCCACTTTTGACCGAGAGCAACGTAGACGTCGTGGGCCAGTTTCTCCTCTTCGCGCATTGTCAACAGCATTCTGGTTTCCTGCTGAGACAGGGCTGCCGTGGCATTGGCCGACTGGCCTCGTCCAGCCTGTCCCTGGCGACCGCGTTGGGCGTTGTTGTTTTGTCCGGCTGCTGGTTGCAGTGATAAGGTCACGATGACCAGCAAAACGGCCAGCAGTCTCACGGGTTGGGAAATGGCGTTCATCGCTAGCTCCTGAAAATGAGTTGAGTGTTCGTCTGTTTAATAGATTTAACACTCGACATATCGAAATGTTTCGATATAAATCGTAGGAGTTTGTCAGAATTCGGTCAACAGTCCCTGGTCGGTTTTTAGCAGGGTCTGGACTGGTGGAACTTCCGACGTTGGGGCTCCAGTCCGAATTGGTCGGGTGTTATGCTCGCCAGAGGTCAGGATAACATGGGTGGCGGCGACAAAATGTCGTTGGCAAATCCGGTGCCATAAAGCTTTTTTCGCGGTTGCATTTTCGGTCCAGTTCGCGGACCGAATACGACGAAGATAGGTATTGTCAGTCCAACCGGTTTGCTGTCAGGATGTCGACTGCCAATTCATCATTTCTCGCGCGGACTTTGATTCTGTTTCGACGTAGAATACAGACGAGCCTGGCTGCGATGGAAAGTACCAGCAGACGGGAAAATGTCGCGTCCATGCAAGACAGGTCAAGGAATCATTCCACGAGTCATATTAACGTGCTTTCGGTAAGACCCAGAATCAACGATCTCGCTTTTCGTCTGTTTGCGCAGGCAGTGCATCCAGAGCTGTTCGAGGTCTGCGCTTCAAGAACCGTCCAGCGAGAGCAATACACGTTGGAATTGAATATTACGCCTGACGGACACGTGATTCGGTTCCTTAGCGGCGGCAGCATCCTGACTGAAGTTTGCGCTGCTGCGCACCATCCGCTTCCCGAAAGCCGACGCTTGCTGGCTCATCCGATCGAAGGCAATTGCCAAAATCATTTGCTGGTCGACGGCCGGATTGATTATCAATCCGATATCCAGATCGAAGTCGTGAAACCAAGCCTGTTTGTATCGATGCAGCAACAATTGGATCAGCCCAGCGAATGCCAGGGGTTGGTGCATCGGTTTGGCTCCAACGGTAGGCTCAAATTTGGCGCGATCAGCTACCTGCACGTCCAGTCATTCCTGGGGCATGTGCTGGTACGTGCGATTCATACGTTTCCTGAATCGAGCGTGGTGTTGACTGCCGCGACGCGATTCAGCGTCGACTGAGCACTGTCTACAGCAGGTCGTCCAGTGTCGTCCAGTCGACGTCGGTGCGGGTGTGAATGCGTTTCACCAGTTCGATCGCGTCCGGACGAGCTTGCAACAATCGATAGGCAACGTTGGCCAGGCTCAGGTCTTCACCTTCAAAGCACATCACAAAGTTTCCTTGGGTCCCGCGAATCGGACTGCCCTGGACATCGAACTGTTTTTGCAACAGAACTTCCAGACTGTCGTCGGTCGTCAATTCTGGCATGCCGACCAACAGCCGGCTGCCGCCACCACAATCATCGACGTCCGGTTTGGCTTCGAGCATCTTTTCGTTCAGCCATTTTACCAGGCGTTCGGGTTCGATATTGTTCTGCGTGATCACTTTTTCCAGCGACACTTTCTTGTAAGCTTCAGCCAATACGCGTTGGGCCTGGTTGCGGATTTCAAACGAGAGTTGACCTTGCCAGACCGCGGGCTCGTTAAGCGAATCGACGTATCCACCGCGTTCTTCAATCAGGTTTTCGTAAACCAATTGCTCGGTGGCCAACACGTAATCGGCCAGATCGCGTTCGACGCTTTCATTCAAAAGGGTGTCCATATCCAGACGACTGCCATCATCCAGGATTTCTTCCAGGGCGTCGACAGGAGTGAATTCGTTGCTGATCATTTCTATCTGATTGTGGAACCGTTGCAGCATTTCCAGCACGGAATTGACTGAACTGGTCAGCACTCGCAAAAAGATGCGTTGATAGCGGCAAACAAATTCAACGTTTCGTTTGTTCAAGTAGGTTGCAACAATTTCGTGCAGCTGTTCCTGGACCTGTTTGTTTTGGGCTGCCTTTTGAATCGGCAGTTGCTGCAACATTGCCAGCAAGCGTTGTTCGGATTGCTGGGCGGCGTTACTGTTTTCTTCAATCTGGTCCAACAGCTCCTTGACACCTTTGAGCATCAATTCAGCGACCGATTTGGCCAGGTGCAAGTTCATGCAACTGCCATTCATCAACGCCAGAATATCCTCGGCAATCTGATCGCCGGTGGATTGGCCGGCCATTCCGACCGCAGACCCAATTTCCAGACAGTAGTCGGGCTCGACGTAGCTGCTATCTCTTCTTCCGACGGGGCAGCCAAAGGTGGCATCTCCAAAATCGCGAAGGTGACTGGAAGCCGAGGCTGCTGATTGTTGAACGCACAGCACCGCATTCTCGGTCAGGGTGGTGATCGGTTCGGGAAAGTGAGTTTTGACAAGTCCATTTATCCTTTCTGCGATGGCTGCTGGACCGGCATCGGAAGATTCCAGCATCCCATGCACCCATTCCTGTGCGTTGGTTTCCTGTTCCGCGTTGCCAGTCAGCCAGCGGCGAGTCAGTCCGCGAGCAACACGCTGGATGGCACGGGTACCGGCTTCCATGTTGCCCGGGCCAGTCAAGCTGAGACCGAATGTGCGAAGCGAAAAGTGTTCCAGCTGTCCTTCCAGTTCCCGGCAGCGGTCAAAGAAGACAGAACAACGAGACGTTGAAGATAGCAGCAGGTATTCAGCGATCCGGTCGAGTTTGCCGTCGTATTCCGACTGCCGGAGATCGTTGCCGAGATCGCTGAAATAGGTGTAGTCAAACGGGGCTTGTTCTTCGAATCCAGGCATCCCGATATTGGGATCGCCAGGATAGCCATTTTCGGCAAAGTGTCGCATCTCCGTCAGGAAGGCGAACGAGTTAGCTGCCGCCAGTCCCGGGTCGCGGTATCGCTGATACGAAGAATGCAGCATGACACCGACGATCGCTTGCGGATTCAGACCGGTTTCGTGTGCCAGCAAGCGGGTGGTATAAGCCAGGTCCAGGACCATGCCACTGCCCAGTCCTCCGGCCACGGAACTGACCAGAAAAATGCGTGGCTGCATGTCACCGGGATCCATGTCCAGGCAGTCTGCGGTTTGTGCGACGGACTCGGGAGTCGCCATCTCGCGAAACAATTCCTGGACGCGGTCGCAGATCGAATCGAAATGATCG
>CAZJEK010000446.1:0-3648 GCA_964545005.1 uncultured Pirellulaceae bacterium | reverse complement strand
TGATTCCGGATTCTGAAAAACTCGGATCGGATAACAAAAAGCTCAATAAGATCGGCGGCTTTGTCGACCTTTGCTCGAATTGTGCCTTGCTGACTCCAAAGTATGTTCGCATCGTCGGTATTCGAACGATTCTCCAGGGCGTTGGCCTTGTTTTGACTGGAGCCTTCATCGGTTCACTGGGATATTTAATACCGCAGACTTGGGGAGGTTCGCCTTTGGTTGTAATTGTTTCTGGCCCGATTGGATTTGGCATTCTTGCCTTGGCAATCGGAATCATAACCTTGGCAACGCGCTCGCTACGATTCTATCCCAAGGGCTGGATCCCAACCGGCAAAGTAAGCCAAAACTCCTCCGATCCACCGGTGACCGAACCGCGAGTCTGGAATACGGTCTTTCCAGAATCAAACCCGGAAACGCATCCAGACTAAATCGCCAGCACCACGGCAGTTGCCGAATATTGCGATTGTTACCACTACCGATTTCAAACATTCGAAGTCAATGTTTACATCGTCGGAGACTGCCAACCAGGATAGCCAAGCCCAATATCGTCGCAGTTCCCGGTTCAGGAACGGCGCTGAAACTGGGGCTACCAAACGACATCGGGACCGTTCCATTGCCAAACGCAAACCCCAAACCGAATCCGGTCGATGGTTGATCCAGTAGCATGGTGCTGCGAATATCAAACGACAACATTTCGCGATCGCCCGGCATCGCTCCCAGATCAAAATATAAATCGGAGAAAAAATCATTGGCATCAGAAACGCTGGTAAAGGACTCCGACAAAATCAACCGCTGATTAACGCTGACGGTCAATTCAAATTCGCTGAATCCATCGGTTACCGAGGCCGCTTCGGATTCCATCGGAATGGGTGACTTGAACAGGCCAAAAATCAGGTTCTCGTCGTTTTGGAAGTCAAGGACTTGATAGTCAAATTTGAGATTGTGCTGGGCCGTCAATTGCCCATCGACTTCGGCTTCGGTCGTTGCGGCGCCCAGTTTGCCAAACCCCATCAAATCGCGATTGGCACTGGTGCCAAAGATCTCTGCCATCGAGCCTTGCAATTCCTGCTGCGCCCAATCCCCTTCCGGTGCAATCATCAACGCGGAATAGACATTGGGAACATGCAGCGGACTCTCCAGATCAATTTCGCTGCCTCGAATTTCAAACCGGCTAGTGGCAGTTTGCCGAGTCGAATCGCCGGCCAGGGAAACGTAGTCCGCTTTTGTTTCCAGCGCAACGTGGTGACGCCAACTCAGCATTTCCGAAGTCGCCAACGCGGTTGCACTGCCGATCGGCGCCTCCGTGATCGCTCGGGCAATGACGTAGTCGGTCAATCCGACGCCAGATGCGCGAGAGCTGGCAACCGCTGCACTACTGGATCGCGCGACCGATGTTGCTGAAGACAGATTTGAGTGATAGCCGTCGAATTCTGCGTCATCGGCATAGGTATCACCCAACGCGTGGCTTTCTGCCGTCGCATACACGGTTGAGGAGACAGCTGTTTCAAGTTTGCGGGCTTCGGCATTGGCAATCGCCGCACCGGACCTTGAAAACCCCCAGCCACCAAACGCCTTGGCGTTGGCCAACACGGCGAACGAATCTGATGCATAGGATACTGCCGTCGCATCGGCCGTGGCCTGCGACCCATGAGCGGCTTTGAACCCCCCGGCTCCAAACTTTGCCCCCTGAGCAACGGCCTCAACATTGATCACACCGCCAAAGCCTTCATTGGTCGGAAAATACTCTCCCTGTGCTCTGGCATCCGCCGTTCCTGACCGGCCCATATTCCCGGCCCCAGCATTGGCCATCGCCAAAACGCTGGTTGGTCGATTGGAATACTGCGTGGCTCGTGCACTCGCATGCCCGCCGTAGGCCGCATTGATTGGATTCAATCCGGCACCGGAATGGCCACCGTTGGCACGAACGACCACTCGAGCTCGCCCTGGGGCCATATCTTGATTGGGATCAACGTCGTCGACCACATTGTTAACTGAAACGAAGCTGACACCTCCATTGCCGTTCCACCGGCCCCAACCACCGCGTCCTCCAGTTGCTTCAATGAAAACGTCGGCTTTACCTACCGTTTTGATTTCAAACGGATCTTGGCTAAGGACGACCGTCCCTCCATTTCCCGCCCGTCCGGTTCCTTGAGCATGGCCACCGTCGCCGCCGGTCAGAAATAATGTGGTTTCAATCGGCCAAGAACTGTCCTGGTTATCAATCGTGGCTGTTCCTCGAAAAAGTGCGGCTGAACCGTGGGCACCATGGCCTCGGTTATTACGCCCCAAGGCCGAACCGCCATTGCCACCCCGAACATTCAGGTTGACCCGTCCGGTCTTGTTCAAAATCGTGTCCCCTGCGTCAATCACGCCAACGGCACCCATCTGACCTGAAACTTGTTGGGTTCCCGTGGCGATTCCCTTTCCGCCAGCGCCGCCATTAACTTGCAAATCGACATTGGTCCCAAGAATCGCATCCGGGTTTTGGATGACAGACAAATGGAATCGCGCCGTTCCTCCCCGCCCTGCCATTCCGTTTTCGCTGGAACCTCCATTGCCGCCCCAGATTTTGAATGTCCCAAGTGACTTGCCATTCAGGGTCGAGTCTGGGGAATAGCCGATCAGTGTCGACGCGCCAGTCCCGCCGTTGGCCCCCAGGTAACCATTTCCACCCGATCCACCGAACAATGAGCCTCGGTAATTCGTGTAACCATTTGGAGTGTTCATTCTGATCTTAGCTGTACCGCCATTGCCGCCGGCCGCTTGGGGCCCGAATGCGGAACCGCCGTCTCCGCCGAAGACAAAAAATTCGTTAAAGAAAAACTGCTGGTCGTCCCGGAAAAATTCCACCACCGCATTGCCGCCATCGCCGCCATCGCCGCCCATTCCATTCAATGCCTGCGTGGTCCCGAAACCGAACCGTCCTCCACTTCCACCATGACCGCCGACAGCCCCCAAACGTCTTATTAGAAAGTCTGCCGAGATCCGCGCATCTCCGCCTCGTCCGCCTTGACCACCATTGCCGCCCGCGGCAGTCATGTCTGGGTCGGGACCATCGACTCCTTCACCTCCGTCACCACCGAATCCTCCTCGTTTCCCATAAGCGTAGGCAACGTATGTATCTTCGGGGTCAACCTGTTTGTCGACGCTCGCTCCGTCCTCAGCATCGGTCCCATCGCTACCAGGATCTCCCGGCGCCCCATCGTCACCATCCAATTGCCAGGCCGCGCCACAGGTGGACGAGTTCATGACAAAACACGATGTCAGCAAGAGCAACAATGAAAAAGCAAAGTTTCGAATCATGGGAGCGTTGCCAATGTTAAAAGGAAAGACCGCCAGAAGTTGTCATTACATCTTGGCAGGCTGGTCGGCCAAATGCAAATCCCAGACCCGCCTCAAATAGCAGACAGGCGGAAACGTCCAACAGTTCCATTTTTTCGCACACAGGAACAACAAGGGCTTCAATTTGGAAGCAAATTCGGCAGACCATGGCGAAGAATCGAAACAGCCAGACAAAAAAACGCTCCCTGGTACGAACCAGGGAGCGTTGATAAATCGAGTCGATATTGGGAGATGCTACATCTCAAATCTCCTGACTCTAACGTTTTGTATGTAGTGATTCCCGCTACGTGCAGCGGTTTGTTCACA
>CAZJEK010000445.1:0-3659 GCA_964545005.1 uncultured Pirellulaceae bacterium | reverse complement strand
ACCAGGCGAACAGGGCTGGCCATTGATGCCAATAGACGCGTGGAATTCCAAGCCAGGGAGTCCCTGATCGGACTTCACCTTCGGTCCAACTGCCCAACAACGCGATCACCGGCGTGGGAAAACAGATCTCCCGCAGTTGCTCGATTGCTTGAGCCGAAAACTGGTCACGACGAGCGGCCGCGATGACGACCAGATCCAGGCTGCCGTCCGATTGAGAATGCTGGAGGCAGGCCTCGAGCGGAATAAAAGTGATCGCCGCACTCCCGGTTCGTTGCAAAACCGACTGAAAATCCTGGTGCCAATAGTCGCCGGTAACCAGCAAGTGAAAATTGCCCACGGGATCGATCCTTCTGCGGTGCGGTTTTACGGACCAACTTAACTGATCGTCAGCGGGCTTCAAAGAGGGATGGGTTTCTCGCGTACAGGGCGTGGCCGAAAATACTCAAGGAAATCCTGCAAGATTTTCTCAACAGAAAATGGCAGGAGCTGCGGAGGGGACTATCAAGAAAAAACCACCGAGTCCACGGAGGACTGTTCGGTAACTCCGTGTTCTATGTGCCTCTGTGGTTGAAAATGTAGCGGCAATATTCGCGTATCGATCGGCCAGTATAAAACCCCAGGGCTCTAATCCAGATCCTCGTCAAACTGTTGGATGGCGTCGAAGGCTTCGCCCGGAGTTTCAGCCGAACGTAGCGACTCCAGGAGTTCCGCTTGTTGGATCAAGCGACTTAGTCGAGCCAGCACTCGCAAGTGTCCCGGTTCGGAAGTCGATCCGATCAGAAAAAAGATATCCGTCAAGCAACCGCGAGGTCCGCCAAATGGAATCCCAGTTGTTGTGATTCCCAATGCCAGAAACGGATCACCGATGATGGACGTCATGGGCCGGCGCGGGTGGAGCAGGGCGACACCGTTTTCGAGCGCCGTGGGATGCAACTCTTCACGACTTTCGATCGCTTCGGCCATTTTGGCCGGGTCCCACAATTTTCCAGTCTCAAACGTCTGATCGCAGATCCGTTGAATGACCGAACGTTTGGTGCGAGCCAGAAAAGGAACGAAAATGCAATCCTCGGCCAGCAGATCGGGCACGTGCACGTCTGCTTCAGCCACGGGTTCAGGATGCCGTTCCAGTACCTGTTCGACCTTGTTTAACTGTTCTTCGTCTGAGACGCCGATTCGCTGCTCAAACCACTCGTGGATTTCAGCCGGCGAGAAGCGCCACTCGCCAGCAATCCGGCGTCCCGGTAGTTGGTCTCGTTCGGCCATCTTGCGAACGCGTTCCGGGGTCACGTGCAGGTAAGCTGCGAGAGATAGGACGTCGTAGTCTTCGTTTACCATGGGCTTACCCAAAGTGCTGTCAGTTGACCGTTTCCGCGTGTGCAATCAATTGCAAAAACCAAATCCGTTGCCGAAGGCTTATGTTTTCCGCGGTTTGAATGATGTCAAGTTTGATTTCTGAAAACTGGTTTGCAAAGCCTTGCTGCCACCGGAAACGGATTTTTGTTTTCAATCTTGACGCAATCTTCAGTTTTCGAAAAATCAGAAGCATCTGGAGTGGCAGGAAGCCACAGAACCATTTGGAATTCGCGGGCAAGGAGGCCTTGTGAGTACCCAGCTATCGAGCCAACGGGCCGCTGTAGACGGCATTCGACTGACCGACGTTTTGCCGGGAGCACGCGTTGTCGGTGCCCAGGATATCGTATTCCGCTCCTGTTGCGGATCCTGGCAGGATTGCCAGACGGATGATTTGTACGTGGCCATCGTCGATGCCGATCACGACGGCCACGAATTCACTCACGAAGCCGTAGCCAGAGGGGCTCATGCGGTTGTCACCGAACGGCTGCTGACAACGCGACGTCCTGAATGCATTGTACCGGACACTCGTGAAGCCTATGGCAAGATTTGCCAGGCTTTGGCCGGCAAACCCAGCCAGCATCTTTCCACCATCGCCGTGTCCGGTTCAGATGGCAAAACGGTGACCAGCCATCTGATCCGGAGCATCTTCCAGGCGGCCGAACAGAAAGCCGGTCTGGCGACATCGATGGAAGTCGAGCTGGGGCAAAACTGCTCCAGCGTACCAGCCAAGGAAGTCACCTCTCCCCGGTTGGCCGAACAGTTGACCCAGATGGCGCTGGCCAATTGCCAACACGCGATCTTCGAAGTCCCCAGCGTGGCGTTGGCTCAACGCTGCCTGGCCGGAGTCGACCTCGACGTTGCCGTGCTGACCAACATTCGCATGAATGCACTTGGTTTTCACGGTTCGCCAGCCAATTATCGTCGCGCCCAATTGAGATTGTTGGAACACCTCAAGCCGACCGGTGTCGCCATCGTCAACGCCGACGATCCGACCTCACATTTTTTGCTGGAACGGATTGACAGCCCGACGCTGACGTTTGGGGTTCGCCAGGAAGCGCAGCTTACGGCAAAACTACTCGATCGTGGGCCGTCCGAGCAGACGATCATGTTGATCGCCGGTTCCGAATCGGTTCCAGTGCGGACCAGGATGGTGGGGGACCAGCATATTTACAACTGTCTCGCCGCAGCTGCGACTTGTCTGTCGCAGGGGATCGACTTGGCGACGATTGCGGCTGGTCTGGAACAATTGGAACACTTGCCAGGCCGTCTGGAGCGACTGGAATGCGGTCAGCCGTTTGGAGTTTGGGTGGATTCTGCCCGGACCCCCAATCAGCTGGCAACGGCAATCAGGACCGTGTCCCAGGTTGCCAGGGGGCGCGTCTGGTGCGTGGCTTCGGTTGACCCGGAACAGTCCTCGGCTCATCGGCAAAGACTCGGAGAAGTTCTCGAACGAGCTTGTGATCAGCCAGTACTTTCGAAGACCTACATCGAAAAGAATGTCGACTACGAACCGTTTCACCAGGTGCTGGACGGTTTCGATAATCCCGGCGAGGCGAACTTGATCCCGAACCGGTTTCGGGCGATCGAGTACGTGTTGCAAAATGCTCAACCCGGCGATGCCGTACTGATTACTGGATGCGGCGAACGACCGTTTGCCTTGATCGGTGACCAGAACTGGACGATCAACGATCGCGACGTCTGCGAAGCCTGGCTGTACGATCATGCCAGTCTCTGGCCAGCGTCGATGAACGACGGTTTGGAACCAGGGATCTTTAATATTGACGATTATCGTTAGAGTAGCCTGGCCGATCTGGCTGTGATCGATCTGCCGACTCAGGCCGATGGTCTTGTCCCTACACGCAATTCGATTGGCATATTAGCGAATTGAACATGGTGGGAAATTGAGCGTAGCGTAGTTCTGGAATTGTTCCGAAACGTCCCTTCAGGACTACTGATCCGATTTGCCTCTATTCCACGGGCTGACGCCCATGGCTACATCATGCCACCGCTTGGCGGTTCCCTGTTTGTGAGCAGGGCAATCGAGATCTACTGGCTAGGACTAATCCAACTCAATTAAATTGTCTGTTTATGCTTGGTAAAACTGTATTGAGCGGAAGAAGACCTGTGTAAGGACTCGGGCCAATGGCCCAAGCTACTTCCCCCCAGCACTGCTGGACGTCCTCGGGTCGGCGGCACCGGTCAACCGCGTGCCCGTGGAGTCGATCGCGATTCCCTGGCAGATTCCCGAACCCGAAATGATTCGGATCTCGTGACCTTTTCGTTTCAATGAATCAATGATCTGTTGG
>CAZJEK010000444.1:0-3697 GCA_964545005.1 uncultured Pirellulaceae bacterium | reverse complement strand
GACGGTTCCGTGAAACAGTGTCGGCGGAGGCGTTTTCGCTTCCAATTTCAAATCAATCCCGGGCAGCGAGTGTCCTTGATTAGCCCGAATCCGCAATCCATCTTCGCTCAACGCAAAACGTTGTTTGTCACTTGTCGCAACCACGTCATGCAGCAGTTCCAATGTCATTGGTTTGCCAAACGCATTCGCCTGGCGGATCAAGGTTTCGACATCAACCCAGCCTTCGGGATCCAGTTGAACATCGACAACCTCGGGTTGGTGTCGTAATACCAGGCTGAGAAATTTACTGGTGGATATCAGCTTGCGATCACGTTTCACGGTTTTGAGTGCTTTCTAGTCGATCAAGAATCATCCATAGGTGAGCGTATCAAAGGAAACATCCTAAAATGGTTGTGGTGATCCCCGCGACCAACGCCAACAATGCAGCCACCACTGCAATCTGCCCAGCACGGTGATTATGTAGATCGCAATGTTTGGCCAGAGATTGTTTTCGGAAGATAGCCACTGAAGTTGCGATTAGCAAAATACCACCAGCCAGTAGAACGATGTTATCAATATATTCCATGACAGACCGATTGATTCCAAACCAATGTTAACCACCACCGTGGCGTGTCGTTATTTGCCGTCCGTTAAATTCGTTTCCCGAAAACCAACCAAACAACGCCAATGATCAGGGAGAGGGGAAGAAGCAAGCCAGTCTTTTGCCGTCCGCCAAAAAGCAGATATGCCCCGCCTAAAAAGAACGCAGCAGATGCGAAGTAGAAGACTAACCCGCCGATCCGCAACCTCGTGATCCAACCAAACAATGGGTCGGTTATCGGCGGCGAATCAAAAACTAGCAAAGCCGAATAGGTTGCGCCCACGGCGGCAATGAGACCGAGAATGAGAGAGACCACCCCAGAAGACTTTATTAGGAACGCGAATCGAAATCCAGGAGTGCGATCTGGCCTTGCAGTGCGATACTCAAACGGGTTCACATCAGTCATTTCAAGCGGTCTTTCGAATTAACCATTGCTCGGATTTCGTCTGGGCTCACCAATTCAGCGATTGAAGTTTCCCAATCCAATTCAGGCTCAAAAATCTTTGAGGCCACTGAGTCAAGCACGAAGTGGCGATGACGTTCATGCGAATTTGTAGGTTTCTGTTTGACTCTCAAATCAGATCGCGAAGTGCATAAGATCTCGTCGACAATGAAGTTAATGCGGGCACGTGTCAGGCTAAGCTTACCGTTGGGGCCGCCACGGACAACGTTTGCATTGTGGTTATCCTGTCCATCGTCTTCCCACGAGCAGACACAACATATTTCCCAACCGCCGCGTTCACTCAAAGTCGCGTATCCGCAGCAGGGGCAAGCGTTTGGAAACTGGATTGCTGGAGACTGCGGGTCAAACATCAGTTCGTAAGACAGTGTCAGAATCAACGTCAAAAAGCCAAAACGTAATACCATTTGGCCCATTGGTTTCGGTTGAATTAACCCGCGACACGCGACAACGCAATTGGGATGCCGAAAACAATCATTACGCCACAAATGATAGCAGATGCTGTTCGAATCGTTCGATTCATTTTGGGCATTGGAAGCCCTGCGACCGAATCCCAGTTGCGAAAGCTGGCGACGGTAACCGTAAGTAGGCACGCCAGGAAAAACATGCTAAAGCCGATTCCAGGGAAGGCGACCACGACGGATATCCCCGCTGCCAGCACCGACAAAGCCGGCAGAATCGACAACCGAATTGGATTCTGGCCAATGGTGGCAAGTCTTCGGGCGACAAGGTAGCTCGCCGCTGCATGCGTATAAACCACCGGAACGGAAAACAGTAGCCACTCGGGCGCCATCAATAGCGACGCGTAAATTGCCCAAACAGGAACCACCCACAGTAGGATGTCGCCCTTGTACAAAGGCAACACCGGCACGAAAGATGTCACGACAAAGATCGGACAAAAAACCAGCCAAAATGTTCGTTGGTGATTTCGGCTTGGCTTACTCATCTGAGTATGCTTGAGGATTAAATTGCCAGAAAAACTCATCCGTGTTTGGCGACTCAGTGGCCAATTGGCCGGTTTCCTGATCAAGGAACCCCCACTCTTCAAGTTCCCAAATCTCTGGGCCGAGATAGTTGATTTTCGACCATTTTTCGAGGAAGTCCTCAAACGTGGCTGCCAGCGTTCGAACGAATTCTTCATCGTGCGACAGATAAACGATGGAAGGGTTGGCTTTATCAGTTTCCAAATCGAATGCAATGAAATCGCCATTTCGCAACGCGAGCAGCGGGAATGATGATTTCCAACGGGTTCCAATTTCAGGATTGAAGTCGCCGATTGCATCGCCACAGCCAAACATTTTTCCATAGTCCTCAGGCAGCTGATCCAAACAGATTTTTCCGCCACCGGAAATGTTGTTTCCCAGATTGTAATGGAACGTGAATGAAGCCGAGGTGCTGGCAAAGAAGTCTGCGAGAACAGCCGGTAGTTTTATCGGCAACAATCTTGTGATTCGCTCGAGATCCTGTTCCAAAGCCGGCGCGCAGAAACAGATCTCGATTTCAACGAAATCGCCGATCGCTGTGAGCGAGTGGACAAAATCAATCGTGGATTGAACCCACATTCTGTTCATGATTCTCTAATCTGCTACAACGAGTCAACTTCCAAATTCACTGAACAACGACACGGCGTAAAGTTTAGTTGATTTCTTCGCCAGTAATCTGATGTGAGTCGTTGAGCTTCTCGTCGAGGCCACCAAGCAACAAATGTTCCGGATCAACCTGTCTCGGCATCAGGGATCCAGGTTGATCGAGAAAGGCTCAATCAGAATGGAATCAACGGTTGACATTCCTACATTGCATCCAATTCAGATAGCATTTGCCTCGCGTCATCGCCTAAGTCATCGCGCCAAACCTCCAGAGCGTTACGAATCTGATCCCTTTGAAGTGTTAATGCTGCCTTCATTCCTCGTCTTTGAGCCCACAGAATCGGCCAGAAAATCGGAATAATGGCAAAGCAGCCCTGAGCCACGCCGAAACCCGCCATTGATTCCTGAAATGCCTTAAGCTGGCTCAACTCATTGCGAATGAACAGGATCTTTGCCTTGCGTATCTCTTCAGCGTTGAGTCCGGATAATCCAGCGATGAACAGTTGTAGCTTTTCGGGTGTCAATCCAGCCTGAGCGTTGTTCATCATAATGTCCATTCCGATTGGGGCGTACCTATCTCGCGATTATAAGACTCTTGTGTTTTCACATCGCGATGGCTTCGTTGATGGTTCCGCATTGTCTCGCCAGTTGCTGGCCAACGAAGATTGCCCGGTGGGGTTGTGGAATTCAACGAGCAGATAGCCTTAGCCTGAATCCGGTAGTTTACCGAATTTCGTGGAATCGTCAGGCCGCATAGCCGGCCGCCGGCAGACAACTCAATGGGTTGATTCGGCGGAAAAAGAAAAAGTTGCGGGGGTGGAACTCCGTTCGAACGTTTGAAGATAGGTCGATAATAACGCGCGATTCATTACCCGAGTGCGGGCGGTGCGAAACGCGGTGTGGGTTATCGTGACGCGAAAATTCAAACCTGGCGCCGTTCAAACGCATCCCAGCCGAGACCGCCGTGCTGCACCCCAGTCACGTGAATGACTCCTTCGTGCAAGATGTAGCCAATCACATACGGAAACTGTCGCATTGGCTTGAGACGTGTACGCCCAAATGCAATGGCGG
>CAZJEK010000443.1:0-3711 GCA_964545005.1 uncultured Pirellulaceae bacterium | reverse complement strand
ACGCGATTCTCTCAGTCACCCATTGCGGTCACGGCCGAATCGGCGATGCTACTTCCACCCAACGCAACACAACGATCGATAGCGTGTTTCCGATCATTCACGTATCATAGAACCATGCGATTAAGCCGCCATCGACCACCGGGTTCACTTTCGTTCAACATCACGCCGATGATTGATATCGTGTTCCTGTTGATCATCTTTTTCATGACCGTCTCCCAGATCACCCGGACTCGAGACGTTCCGTTGCCACTGCCTCAGGTTACCCGTGGCGATTCGGATGCGACCAGCCCCACGGTTACGATCAATATCGATCAAGCCGGTCATTTGATTGTTGGCGGGCAACAACTGCCATTGAATTCGGTCGCCAATCGCGTGGAGCAATTGATGGCCGAAACCGACCGCCGCCCCGAGAACATTCGCGTGCAAATTCGTGTTCACCGCAAGTGCGAATCGCGGCACGTGACCGAGCTGCTGCAGCGACTGGCCGAACTGGGATTCACCAATGTTCATTCGGCGGTTACGGATTGATCGACGATGAAACTGAGCACACGAACATCGCGACATCAGCGGCTGGAATTATCAATGACCAGCATGATCGACGTCGTTTTCCTGCTGTTGATATTCTTCCTGGTAACGTCAACGTTTGTCCGCCCCGAGCGGGAAATCCAGTCGGCAATTCAAGTCAAGCAAACCGAAGCGGCACAATCTGCGACCAACCTTGAACCCGCCATCGTGGATATTATCCTGGCCGACCAACGACCCGTTTTTCGGCTGGGTGCGTTACGTTCCAATACGATCGATGAAATTGAAAAAGTGCTGGTTGGCTTCGAACACAAATCCGAAGGGGCGTTCGTGCGTGTTGCTGGAAACGTACCGTACGAAGCCGCCGCTCAAGCGATCGGTGCCTGCCGGGAAGCAGGGTTTTCCAACGTCTCCTATCTGCCCCTGGACTAATCGACGATGTGCCGGGAATTGATATTCCGAACGCTAAGGATCGCGGGGACTGTGTTGATGTCCCTGGGGCTGGCATCACTGGCAGATGCTCAACCCGCCACGCCGATCGACATGGAAACGATTCAAGCAACCGATCGATACTTGGAACGTCTGGAGCTGGACTCAATACGAATCAAATGGCTGGAACGACAAGTTCTGGATCTGACTGACGCTGCGGCAGATCAAGCTCAGCGAGACGCGTTGGCGGCCAGTCTATTGCAGTTGTACAGCCAACAAATGATGTCACCGGAGTCAAAAGCTGAGTTGTGGTTAACCAAAACCACGAACCTGCTGGCGTCATTCCCGCAGTTCAAATCGCCTCAACTTGAAATTGCGATGGCCCAGGCCAGTTTTCGTCGCGACGAACAGCGCTTTCATCGCTGGTGGCAAGCCGGACAACCAGCTCAATCCATTGACCAGCAGGTTCCCGGCCGGGATGAGTTAAATTCAACCCTCGATCGCACCCGGGAACAGCTGACGGCCAACCAACAGAAACTGCAACAGGCGTATGACGCTGTGCTGGCCGAGTTACAGTCGGTGCGAGATCAAAAAAGTCAGCTGATCGAACAACTCGATCGAAAGGAATCTGAACTCGCGCACGCCGACTACCTCCTCGGCTGGACGCTGTACTTATCTGCCATCGTCAACCCAGCCTCCCGCCAACAGCTGCTGATCGATTCCAATCATCGGTTTCGCGAATTCCTTCAAATTGACCTGCAACGGTCGCTGGTGAAACTGGAGGCAAAATGGATCGACTTTGATTCGGAATGGCAGGTACGGGCACTGGCTGGCCTGGCGATCACCGAATCAGGCCTGGGGCATGATGAGCAGAGCCAACGGTGTTTTGAATTGCTGGAATCAAATACGATCAGCCAATCGTCGCGGGATTTGATTCCGACCTGGAAGTTGACCAGCCGCTTGTTCGTCAACAACTACCGTGACCTCAATGCCTTGTACGAAACCGTGTCTGATGGCTCAAACCTGACGGTTGCGGGTCGGCTGACCTTTTGGAAAGAATGTTGGTCGGGTGCCGATGCGTTGCAAAATCGTGCCGAGACCGTTGCCTGGCAATTGCGATCGGCCGCATTATCGGGAATGGTACTTGAGCTGGACACGGGATTGCTCAAAACCTGTTGGGATTCGTTGCTGACCAACCCTGAGTTGGCAACCCGGTTGAAGGATTACCTGCATGAATCCAAACAACCTTGGCTGATTTACGCGATTGAAGGCTTGACCGCGGTAGAGCAATTACAGTCAGAACCGGAAGCGCCACAGGAGTTGGTGGATATTGCCTTGCGAAATTTGCAGGCCGCCTGTCAAGCGGCAACCAAGCCGCTGGATATCGCCAGCTGTGAATTGGTACTCGGTCGATTGTATCTTTCCGAAAACGATCCCGAGCCGGCGGTCGAACGATTGTTGCACGCTGCGAAGGTGTTTGGAAAATCAAAACGTCCCGGGTTAGCTCTCGAATCTCAGTGGCTGGCAATCAATGCACTTTCATCGTTGGCAAATCGTCAATCCGACTTCTCACTACTTGCGTTACAGGAAATTCAAAACCTCGAACGAAGCTTTCCCGGCAGCACTTACGCAAAAAGAGCCCGACTAACCCGAACTCAGCTGAACAACCTCAGACGCGGTGCAGATCAGTCCGTGGAAGCGCTTGCCGAGTTGACCACAGACGAGACCATCGGCCAACAAGCCTGGTTGAAGATTGTCGAAATTCGTTACGGCCAATGGCTGGAACTGGCGCAAACGGCCGAACCGGCAAGTCGGCCTGGTGACCAGCTTGCCGCCGCACAACAACGTGTGGCGGCAGCGGTGGCGCAGATGGAAGCACAATCACCGAATCGACTCGACTGGAATCGGGAACGAATCAAAGCCAACTTATTGCTGGTCAACCTGCTGATCCGGTCCGGGTCACAGCTGGAACGGGTCGCGGCGAAACTTGGCGACCTGGGACGCGCCACCCAAAACCTGCCAACTGCGGACCCACTTAACGCTGAGTTCCAATACAACCAATTATTGCTCAATACAAAGAATCAACAGCTGGATGCTGCCTTGCAGGTTCTGGAAGAACTTCGGCAACGGCATTCAAGGTCCCGATTCTATCGCAGCGGTCTGGTCGAAGTGACAGCGACCGCTGATGCCATATTGACACAAGAATCACCGGGCAACCGATCGCGCTTGCCACAGGTGGTTGGATTGTACGAAGAGCTTTCCCAACAACTCGGCACCGCAGACGAAACGTTGCAGGCATCGCCTAACGCACGGGTAGCGCTGACCCGTTTGGTGGAATTGCAGTTGCAGCAGGGAAAATCCGAGCAAGCGATTTCAGGTGCAACAAAGTTGTATCGGTTGTTTCCCGAACGCAAATCATTCGTCAGACTGTGGGCGACCGTTAACCAGGAAGTTGGTCGGCTGGATGATGCGATGAAAGCCTGGCGAAAACTGGCGGCAGCCAGTCAACCAGGAACGGACGATTGGCATGAAGCAAAGTTCAACCTGGCAACCTGCTTGCAACAGTCTGGACAGAGTCAGTCGGCAACAGACCTGATTGAACAGACGCTGCAGCTAAGCCCTCAAATGCCAGCTCGCTGGCGCGAGAAGTTTGCAACGCTGCAGGAATAACGTTACGAAGTTGCTCGTTTTTGAATTTTCCTTTCAGAGGGGAACGGTTGTTGACAAGGCTTTCGTCTTTGACAGACGACAAATTTTAGC
>CAZJEK010000442.1:0-3736 GCA_964545005.1 uncultured Pirellulaceae bacterium | reverse complement strand
TGGAGACTTCCATTCCCAGCTCATGAGCTGCGACGGCTCTCGTCTCGAGTGCCAGTTTGGCTTCCTCGGGCGAATGGGCGTAGGCCACCTGAATATGGTTGGCTTTGTGTCGAGCCATCATCTGGTTGCGATTAACGCCGTGAAGAACCGCATGCATGACCGGCCATTGCGATGTCGTGCTGTCCCAGCGGCGTTGCGTTTCCTCGATGGGAAGTTCGATTGCCGATAACCTGCCGAGGTCCATTTTCAGCCGATCGTCTTCGACGAAGATCCGTGACCAGACCACGTCTCCGGGTTTGCTGATTCCGCGAATCGTCGATCCTCCAGCTGGAAAGTACATCGGTGGTTGGCGAAAGCCTTCGGCTGCTGACCAACCGCCAGCAAAATGGGAGGCTGGGACCGCACCACTAATTTCCAGTACCCAGACTTCATCGTCGACCGTTCCCGAGGCATCTCGATCCGACCAACGCAAATCATGCAACGTGTTCTCAACTGGTTGCCCCAAAGCCGAATGGATGCGTTGAATCAACAGTCCATCTAACCCGGCGCATTCATCGACTTCGTTGAAATGAGTTACCGGCTGCCCGACAAACAGTTCTCGAGATCCATCGCGGGACCTGACGGGTGGTCGGTTGGAATCGTTCAGCATGCCCTCAACGAGGTCGCTGGCCGGCAGCAGATCTTTCAAACCTTGCTGGTATTGGATTCCGATGCAATCGCAGCCGAAGTCATCCGCGATTCGGACGGCCGCAATGTAGGTCCGGCATTGATCGAGAATCTGGGCATCCGTCAAATCCGAATCGTGATCGGGCCCAGTATGAAACGTCATCCCCTGTTCGTCCAACCAGTCGCGGACAGCCTGGGCTTCCTGATCAGGCACCTGTTTTGATTCGTAGTACAGGGCCGATTGACTGAGCCGCTCTTTGAATACTCCCAACGGATTGAGCAAATGGTCTGGAATGATGGCGTTGAACATGCCCATACATCCCTCATCAAACACGCCCATGATTGCTTTGTCGCGTTTCAGCGATTCGGCAATTTCGGTTCCTACAGTTCGAGCTTGTTCGCTGGCCGCGGCGGGGTTGAAGGCAGCCACGTGATTTAAATCGTGGTCAATGCGTTCGCCATTAAGCCACTGAGCCAGCTTTTCATCGAACCAGTCATCGTCAAACGATTCGCTCCACAGGGAATTGTATTTGACTCCAGCTTTGCTCAGTGAACCATTCAAATTGAGCAAGCCGACCAGTCCTGGCCACTGGCCGGACCAATTGGCGACTGTCAAAATCGGGCCTCGATGTGTCGTCAGGCCAGCCAACACGTGGTGAGAATACTGCCAGACGGCCTCGGCGACGATTAACGGTGCCTCGGGGTCGATGTGGCGAAAAACGTTCAGCCCTTCCTTTTGGGAATCGATAAACCCGTGTCCTCGAGCGGCATCGTATTCGTGGCCACGGTGCACCGACCAGCCATGCTTTTCAATAGCCTTGGTAAGTGCGGTTTCCATTTCCTGCTGGGCTTGCCAACAGACTCGGTTGGCGGATTCGCGAAGGTCTCCCGAAGCAATCAAAGTTACCTGTTGGGGCATGTCGTTATTCCTGATCTCGAGCTGGTTTTTTGGAGTCTCTTTTAGACCGGAAATCGTAACCGCTTCAAGGCTGGGAATCGAGTAGATAGGCCAGTGCGAAGCTCTGCGGAGACGGAAACGTTTAAAACTCGCAAAGTTCTCAAATTTCAAAAACGGGCCCGCAGATTCGTTGCACAGCTTACAAACTGCATTAGGATTAATGCTTTCCATCATATTTAAGGGGGGATTAATGCAGCATCTACGATGTAACACCCAGCTCGCTTTAGCCGTTTTATTAGGCCTAGGGGGTTTAGCAGGGGTCGCGCCTTCGTTTGGGCAATCGCCGATTGAGTTTGAGCAGATTACGACCGGCTACAAGCATATTTCCTCATCCAATTCTGGCGCCAATCCGTTCTCAGGCGTGAATATCAATCAACTGGTTGGCGCAGAGCGGTTTTACGATGCTGGATTTGACGGCGGCAGTGCGATTCTGGCCAATGTCGAAGCTGGGCATGCCGACAATCAGCATTCAGTCCTCGGGCACGTGACCACGCAAGTTACCGGGACCGGTGCGGTGGGGACAGCCGATGCTCATGCGACGTGGGTGACACATACGATGTCAGGCACGTTATCGGTGGACAACTATCCTGCCAGTTATTTCGCTTATGGGATCGCGAAAGGTGCTGAGACTTGGAGTGGTGCGATCGCGACGGCCTTTGGCAGTGGCACGTCCTTCAGCATCGATTCGGCATCGACTGCCAGCGTCTATTCGACAGTGTTAAAAACTGGCGTCAACGGTCAAACAGCGGACGTTGTTAACAGTAGCTGGGGCTTCACTTCTCCAACCGGCTGGAACGTAACAACCGTTGGCGTTGACGGTTTTGTCAATGACACCGGCAAGGTATTGGTGATGTCGGCTGGTAACGCTGGAGCAGGTCCGAATACCGTTGGCGGAATTGGCGCCGGATACAACGCGATCACCGTGGGGGCGCTGGGTTCGGACACCAGCAATCCCGCTTACGATACGGTGTCAGGTTTTTCCAGCCGAGGGCCGAACGATTTTTTTGATGTGCTCAACAACGATGTGGTGGAAGGAGTGCGGGCAGCAGTGGACATTGCCGCTCCTGGTCAAAACATGACTTTGGCCGCAATCAACACCAGTAACTCGTATAACACCAATCTGGCAGGAACCAGTTTCGCTGCTCCAACCGTCGCCGGCGGCGCTGGATTGATGGTCGATGCTGCCAAATCAGTTTTTAGCGGCAATGCCAATGCGATCAACGGTCAAGTGATCAAGTCCGTAATGCTGAATTCGGCGGCGAAAAACGCCGGGTGGGACAACGGTCAATTTGACAATGCTGGCGTAATTCAAACGACCCAGTCACTTGATTGGGCGACTGGTGCCGGAAAACTTGATCTCAACGCCACCTTCGATAACTTCATCGACGTGGGCAACGGTGGTCTGGCGGGTACGACTGACTTGGTCGGAACCGGTCAGGGAGACTTGGGTGACGTTAGCGAAATTGGCTGGGATTTCGGGATGGTGGATGTTGACGGCGCCAACCAGTACTTTATCGACCAGAGGTTGGACGGCGGCAGCGATCTGGCGGTCACGCTAGCCTGGTTCGCCGATAGCATCTCCGGTGACGACGCAGATTTTAGCGGGGCTGGTGCGAATCACCTGGCCAATCTGGACCTGCGGATTTTTGAATACGATCCGAATTCCAGGCAGGTGATGGGCACGATTGCCGAATCCATCAGTCTTTACAACGTGGTCGAACATTTGTTTTTTGAAGTCGGCGCGACCGGGTACTATGGCATTGAAGTTGAGTATGCGGGTGCCCATTGGGATTTTGGGGCAGCCGAGACCGGGGAGTTTTACGGACTATCGTGGAGCGGTGTTGCGACTGCGGTCCCTGAGCCAGGATCAGCTGGTTTGATTGGGCTGGCGGTTGTGTCAGGCTTGCTATGTCGTCGCAAGCGCTGAATGTCTGATTAAACGGTTTTTTACCGCAGAGACGCAGAGGACACGGAGCAATTAACGAGACTCTCCGTGGACTCTGTGCCTCTGTGGTTTTTTATTGGCTGTAGCTGGAGCAGCTGATGTTGACTTCCAAAGATCACATTGACTGCAACCAATTCGCCAGTTGTAGTACCAGATGCCAGCTTCTT
>CAZJEK010000441.1:0-3740 GCA_964545005.1 uncultured Pirellulaceae bacterium | reverse complement strand
GGTGCCTTTTTTGTCCCACGCGGGACGCGTATGTGCGATAATCAGGCTGCGTATTCAACCATAGACCGAGTCGGTGCTGGCTTGCTGAAAGTTGTCATGGACAGAATTGCGATACTGTTCACCCTGTTTTCTTCCCTCACGGCGACGGTGGTCGCCGGTGAACCCGATTTCGTCCGCGACATTCGTCCTATTTTTGAGAAGCATTGCTACCAGTGCCACGGTGCTGAAAAACAGAAAAGCGGCTTGAGACTGGACGTGAAATCAGCGGCCTTCAAGGGTGGGGAAATCTACGGTCCTTCGATCGTGGCTGGGAAAGTAAGCGACAGCCCGTTGATCGAGTTCGTTTCCGATCGCGACTCGGATCTTCCGATGCCTCCTCAAGGCCCGGGCTTGTCCCGAAAAGAGATCGACTTGTTGACTCAATGGGTTGAAGCTGGGGCGAAGTGGCCTGACGGGGTGGATCTGTTTGAAGTCGAAGATTTGACCGACCACTGGAGTTTCCATCCGGTCAGCCGTCCCGATTTACCGTCACCTCGAAACGCGGGTTGGGCGAAACAGGATCTTGACTATTTCATCCTGGCCAAGCTGGAGTCTCAGGGATTGAAGCCGGCGCAGGCGGCCAATCGGGCGACCTGGATTCGGCGGGTTTACCTGGACTTGACTGGCTTGCCGCCGACGATGGAACAGGTTACCCGATTTGTCAACGATGCTGGACCTGACGCGTATCAACGCGTTGTGGACCAGTTACTGGCGTCGCCTCGTTATGGAGAGCGGTGGGCTCAGCATTGGCTGGATGTGGTGCGATATGCAGATACGCACGGGTTTGAAGTCAATACGGAACGACCCCATGCCTGGCCTTATCGGGATTACGTGATTCGTGCCCTGAACCAGGACCTTCCCTACGACCAGTTCGTGAAACAGCAAGTCGCCGGTGACCTGACCGGACATGACTCCGCGACCGGCTTTCTGGTGACGGCTTCCGTATTGTTACCAGGGCAGGTTGGTAAGGATGCGCCTTCGATCCGGCTGGCACGTCAGGATGCGATCGATGAAATTGTCGTCAATATCGGCCAAACGTTCCTGGGCGTCAGCCTCGGTTGTGCTCGATGCCACGACCACAAGTTTGACCCGGTTTCGCAACGAGAGTACTACGCCATGCAAGCCTTTGTGGCCGGTGTGGAGTACGGTGACCGCGAGATCGTCACGCCGGAAATCGCTCAGTTGCGTCAACAAGCCAAGCTGTTCGCTCACCGGGTCAAACAGATTGAAGGCCGGCTGACGCGATTTGCCCCAATCGCCGGATCGGGTGCCCGCCGACCACCCGTCAACCCCCGGCGAAATACGGACCGATTCCAGGCGGTTCAGGCTAAGCAGCTTCGATTTACGGTTCGTTCGACCAATCGGCTGGAGCCGTGCATTGACGAACTGGAAGTGTTCAATGACCAGCGGAAGAACGTGGCGCTGGCCAGCCTGGGTGCGAAAGTCGAATCCTCTGGAGATAACGTCAGCCCGAATCGGCATGAACTTCGGTTCATCAATGACGGGGAATACGGCAACTCGCGCAGCTGGATGTCGGACGAAACGGGCCAAGGGTGGGTGGTAATAACATTCGCCGAGGTCCAGAACGTGGATTGTGTTGCCTGGGGCCGAGATCGACAGGGCAAGTTCGGAGACCGGCTGGCCACGGACTATCTGATTGAAGTGGCTGGCATGGATGGCCAATGGCGAACGGTAGCTGACGCGTCAGATCGACAGCCAGGCGAGTCGAAGGCCTCAGGCCGCTATGGCTTTGATCTGGACAGCCTGAAGCCCGATCAAGCCAAAGAAGCGCAAGCGTTGCTCACCGAACTCGCAGCGCTGGAACAAAAGATCCAGCGGGCGAACGAGGGGCAAAAAATATTCGCAGGTATATTTCGTCAACCCGATTCGATCCGGATGTTGACCCGGGGCGATCCGGAAATGCCGAAAGATGAGGTCGGTCCCGCGGTCCCCGCCGCCTTGGGCGAGGTCTCATTGCCAACCAACGCTGAAGAGCAGCATCGTCGCAAGGTGTTGGCAGACTGGATTGCAGACGAAACGAATCCACTGACGGCACGCGTGATGGTGAACCGAATTTGGCAAGGCCACTTCGGTACCGGACTAGTCCAGACGCCGAATGATCTTGGCCATGCCGGCGAATTTCCCAGTCACCCGCAACTGCTGGATTGGTTGGCTGACGAATTTGTTCAATCGGGATGGTCGATCAAACAATTGCACCGTCAAATCGTGTTATCGGCGACCTATCGCCAAGCGTCCTGGAATAACGACGATGCCGTTTCGTCGCGCGCCACAAGCATCGATTCCGACGCTCGACTGCTGTGGCGGTTTCCATCTCGACGGATGGACGCCGAGACCATTCGCGATTCCATGTTGTTCGCCAGCGGACGACTCAACCTAACGATGTATGGGCGCGGGTTTGATCTGTTTGACAAACGGGGAGGACTGACAGGGTTCCGACCTGTCGAATCATTTTCTGGAGAAGGTTTGCGACGCATGATCTATGCGCACAAGGTTCGCCGAGAACGAGACGGTGTGTTTGGTGCATTCGATTGTCCCGACGCCGGCCAGAGCACACCCCGTCGTCGCGAGTCGACAACGCCTGTGCAGGCGCTCAACCTGTTCAACAGCCAGTTTACCCTTGACCAGTCGGCGGCACTTGCTGATCGGGTGGTTTCGGAAACCGCAGACCAGATATCTCAACAGGTCACACGCTCTTACCAGATTGTGCTGTCTCGATCTCCCAGCGAAATGGAGCTTCGCGAAGCGGAGCAATTTGTTCGCCAGCACGGTTTAAAGATGTTTTGCCGGGTCCTGTTCAACACCAACGAATTCCTGTTCCACCCATGAATGAAGCCGAGCAACTGAGTTCGATCGGGCGAAACTTGCTTGATCGTCGACGGTTCCTGACCAGCAGTGTTGGTGGACTAAGTGCCATCGCACTATCGAATCTGTTGGATCGTGACAGTTTGCTTGCTGCCCAGGATCTGCAGATCGATTCGAGCCAACCTTACGCGCCTCGGAGGCCACATTTTGCGCCACAGGCAAAGAATGTCATTGTGGTCTTTTGCGCCGGGGCGGTCAGCCAACTGGAAACTTGGGACTTCAAACCGGAATTGATCAAGTGGGATGACAAACCACTGCCCGGGGGGCCGGCCGTTACGTTTCAGGGGCCAGCTGGAAAATTGGCCAAACCCCAGTATCGATTTCGGCAACACGGCGAGACCGGCAAATGGGTCAGTGACCTGATACCGCACCTTGCGGCGCTCTCTGATGATTTTGCTTTTGTTCATTCATTGACCAGCAAGTCCAACACGCATGGCCCGGCGGAGAACTTTTTGTCCACCGGTTTCGTGCTGGATGGTTTTCCCAGCCTGGGATCGTGGGTCACCTACGCACTGGGAAGCGAAAATCAGGAACTGCCGGCCTACGTCGCGATTCCCGATCCACGGGGTGTACCGCAGAATGGTGCCAACAACTGGGGCCCCGGCTTTTTACCGGCTGCTTTTCAAGGAACGGTCATCAGTTCAAAACAACCCATTCGCAATCTCGTGCCCGCGGGCGTTTCAGCCAGTGCCGATAGGGCTTCGCTTGGTTTGCTGCAACGGATGAACGCTCGACATTTGCAACAGCATCCGGGCGACAGCAAATTGGCGGGACGGATCGCCAGCTATGAACTGGCAGCCAGGATGCAGTTGAGTGTT
>CAZJEK010000440.1:0-3744 GCA_964545005.1 uncultured Pirellulaceae bacterium | reverse complement strand
CCAATCGCTAAATTGAAGTGCCAACCCTAAAATCAACACTTGACGCGGCACTAGTTCAAGAATTGGGGTCGGCGATTCATCCTGCCCGAAAAACCAATCGCTAAATTGAAGTGCCAACCCTAAAATCAACACTTGACGCGGCACTAGCCACCGACCTGACGATCCTCACCCGTTAAACGGCAATCGTCCGGGGCTAACGGGCCAGCGCCCAATCGGCTGGAAAAACATTTAGTCTCTCCGTGGGCTCTGTGCCTCTCCGTGGGATCTGTTTCTTTGACCTTGCCGAACGAATCCCGGCGATGCTAACCCAACACTTCGGCGCGTAATTTCTTCAGCAATTCAACCGCGTGTCCGATTTCAGACTTTTGCCGATCTGGTTCTTGTGGAATTTCACGCTCGATCGTCAGTGGCCCTTCGTAACCGATCTTTTTCAAAGCTTCGAGATAGGCTTTCATGCCTACATCGCCATCGCCGAGCTTCGTTTCCTCGCCCCAGGTTTTCCCGGGAGCCTTCGACCACTTGGCGTCTTTGCAATGCACGCTTTGAATGCGGTCGCCCAACAGTTCCACCGCTTCCAGCGGCTCGCCGGCGCCGTACAGAATCATGTTGGCTGGGTCAAAGTTGACGAACAGATTACCGCAGCCCGAATCTTCGATGAACTTGACCAGTGCCTCGGCCGTCTCCTGTCCCGTTTCCAGGTGTAACGACTGACCGTTCTTGGCAGCGTGACCACACAAATCACGAGTCACATCGATCACATCCTGATATACAACGTCACCCGGATCGTGTGGCACGAAACCAAGATGTAGCGCGATGACTTCGCATTCCAACATTGCCGCAAAGTCTGAAATCTCTTTCATCTCTTTCAAACGTTGCTTGCGAGTTTCCTCTGGAACCAGCCCAACCGTCTGGACGACTTTCGGAATCGACTCGTAGCTTTCCCCCTCAAAGCCGCCAAACACTGCCGTAATCGCAATGTCGTATTCCTTCATTCGGGACAGGATATCGTCGGCAGTCTGTTGGTTTCGGTTACCGGGATGTGGGGCATGTATTTGAATCGTCGGGATTCCCAACTCGCGAGCGACGTCCAGGTCCACGCCCAAGCCAGCGTCAACACTGGTAAACACACCAATCTGCCAGGGGGCCATCAATCTTTCCTTCAATAAAAGGGTTGCCGGTAAAAAACAGGTGCCCAACAGGATACCCGAACCGTCAACCGCTTTCCAGCATGCCCGGCTATTCCTGTTCCACCTCCGCGGCCAATCCGAAATCGTTCAGCATGACATACATTGACGGGATGACCAGCAGGACCAGGGTCGTCGATGCCAGCAAACCGAAACAGATTGAGATCGCAATCGGAATCAACACCTGGGCTTGCAGGCTACGTTCAAGCAACAATGGCATCAAGCCCGCAATCGTGGTTAGCGACGTTATCATCACCGCGCGAAATCTCATCCGGCTGGCCTCACCGGCGGCAACCATCGGGTCACTTCCCGCTTCCCGTTGGGCTTTCAAAAACAACACCAACAGAATCGAATCGTTCACCACCACGCCAGCCAGCGAAGCGTAGCCCATCATACTGGGCAGACTTAGACTGATCCCGAACAACCAATGCCCCCACACGACGCCCACCAGGGCAAACGGAATCGCCACCATCACGATCACCGGTTCTATGTAACTGCGAAACTGAAACGAGAGAATCACGAACACTCCGATACAACCGACTAATGCCGCGAAACCCATGGACTGCCCCGTTTCGGCACCTTTCTCGGTTTCACCTTTAATTCGAATCCGCAAACCGGGATACTCTTCTTCCAATTCCGGTCTTAATTCACGATTAAAAGTCTGCAGCAACGCAGCGGTGTTGGTTATTTCCTTGTCGACACTGCCCAGGACGTTAACCGTTTGGCGGCCAGCCGTCCGACTGATTCGGGACCAGCCTCGGCCCGATTCGATGGTTGCAATTTCTCCCATCGGCACGCGCTGCCCGTTGGGCAGCGTTACCAGGTAGTCTTGCAGGTCGCTAAAACTATCTCGATCGGCATCCGCGAACCGGACTTCGACATCATAGGCTTCCTGGCCGACTTGAATCTGATCACTTAGCAATCCTTGAAATGAACCTCTCAGTTGCCGCGCCAGGTCCAATGCCGTGACTCCCAACCCCACGGCTCCGGGACGTAACGAAACCAGCAGTTCGGCTTCCCCTTTGCGAAGATCGTCCGCAATGTTGAAAGCTCCTTCAAAAGTGTGCAAATACTGCTGAATTTCATTGGAGATTTCGTTCAACACATCCAGTGGCAATCCGGACAGTTCCAGTTCGATCGCACGCCCTGTCGGCCCCAGCACCGGTTCATCAAAATTGATGTTCAACGCATCGGGAATTTGCCCGACCTGTTCGCGCCACACTCGATTGATCTCAGCGACCTTGGAGGTCCTGATCTCGTTGGGCAGCAAGTCGGCGGCGATCGTTGCCACGTGCGGTCCTGTTTCCATGGCGTCCGTATTGACGTTGTACCGAACATAAGTCGTCTGAATCAGGTCCTGTTGCTCCGGCTGCAGCGACTTGAATTCTGCGTTGGTCTGTTCCAGACAGTCGAGGATATCCGCGACAACCTCTTCGGTTCTTTCCAATGGCGTCCCTGGTGGCATCAACACGCGGGCGACAATCGTATCGCCTTCCAGATCCGGAAACACCTGAAACCGGACCAGCCCACCGACCAACATGGATATCGTGATCAGGAACGCCATGATCGTGACTCCCAGAGTCAAATACCGCCAGCGGACCGTAACATCGACGATCCGTCCGACGCGGGCTCGCGCCGATTCAATTCTGGCCTCGAAGAATTGTCGGATCCGGCCCATCTTTTTTGCTTCGTGCTTCAGCGAGTGCCCCAAGTGGGCGGGCAGAATCAAAAACGCCTCGATCAAACTGGTCGCCAACACCAGCAGCAGCATCATCGGCAGCACCCGCAGGATTCTGCCAATGTCACCGCCAACAAATACGAGTGGCCCCAACACCGTGCAGGTTGTCAGGAATGATGAAAACACACCATTTGCCACTTCCGCGACGCCGTGAATGGCCGCCGACATCGCCGACTCGCCCTCTTCACGCCGCCGCGCAATGTTTTCTGCAATCACGATGCCATCGTCCATCAACAATCCTAGCGCCATCAGCAGCCCAACCAGCGTCAGCATGTTGATGGTCAGCCCCAAGTTGGGTACAAACGCGAATGCGGCGAGAAACGAAACCGGCAAACTCACAACCACCCAAAACGATAGCCGGGCATTGAAGAACAACCACATCGTCAAAAAAACCAGCACACATCCCTGGATGCCGTTTCTGACCAGCAACGAGATTCGATCCTGGACCAAGACCGACTGGTCATTGATAACCGTCAGATTGATCTGTGGATTATCGATTCGCTCCTGTTCCAAGACTTCCTTGGTCCTGGCCGCGACCAGCATGATGTCTTCTGATTTTGATTTTTTGACATTCAGGATTGCAGCGCGACGCCCATCGACTTCAATGCGATCCTCATCCAAATCGAACTCATCCGAAACGACGGCCACGTCTCTCAACCTGACTTCACCGCCACCTGGGCGTCCGCCGATCACAAGCGATTCAAGTTCCTGGCTGGTGCGTCTGGATTCCTGAACCCGAACCGTGACGTTTTCCTGAGCTTCAATTCGACCGGCAGGCAGGTCCAGACTTTGGGCCGAAATCGCTTGCGACACATCGACCGG
>CAZJEK010000439.1:0-3753 GCA_964545005.1 uncultured Pirellulaceae bacterium | reverse complement strand
ACTGCGAGACAATGCCGCCACCGACCGGGATCTGCCACCAGCCCTTCGAAGCGGTGATAGTGCGAATCAAGATGTTCATGTCCGCCGAGCCATCAAACCCCAGATAGCCCAGTGAACCGCAATACGCACCACGCGCGGTCGGCTCCAATTCCGCGATGATTTCCATCGCTCGAATCTTGGGGGCGCCCGTCACGCTGCCACCGGGAAAAATGGCTCTCACTAAATCGGCCAAACCCTGGTCGGCACGCAGCGTTCCTTCAACAGCTGACACCAGGTGCAAAACACTCTGGTATTGCTCCAGCTGACACAGCTGAGTCACTCGAATCGAATCATCCTCGCAAACGGGCGACAAATCATTTCGCATCAAATCCACGATCATCGCATTTTCAGCGCGGTCCTTGTCGCTGGACATCAGCCGATCACGCTCGCGCAAATCAACGCGCGGTTGCCCGGTACGGCGGCGAGTACCTTTGATGGGACGCGTTTCCACGATCCGATCGCGAACCGATGCCAACCGCTCGGGCGACGCCGACACGATCTGCGTTGGCGAGTTGCTGATCTGCGAGAGATCAAAATATCCACTGAAGGTCGCCGGATTACAACGACAAAGTGATTCGTACAATTCCAGCGAACTGGACGTCGCCGGATGCAACAGCCGCTGAGACAAATTGATTTGGAACGCATCTCCAGCATGAATATAGTCCACGCACCGCGCGACAGCCTCCAGGTAACGAGCCTCCGAAAAGTCGCTGGTCAGCTGTGTCAGTCGCGAATGACCGGTGGCAAATTGTTGAGCACCAGCCAATGTTTCGACCGTTCTGATGTTCTGGTCTTGAGGCGTTTCCAGTGCCGGACGTTCAAGTCGACGTTTGAAAAACTGCAAACGTTGTTCCGCTCTTGCTTGTCGAGCCGCGGGTTCGGTTTCAGGAAATCCCTGCGATATCAACCAGGCTTGTTGTTGCCAGTGGTCCCACGCCAAGACGCAATCATAGGCTCCAGCTACGATCGCCGGCAATTGAAATTCGTCGTGAGCGGCGGGTGGCACCGTTTCAAATGAACGGTTCAGGTCGTAGGAAAACAGCCCTGCGACGCCACCTTGAAACGGCGGCAGATCGCGGTCGGTTGGTGCGGCAAATGAATCAAGCAACTGGTCGATTGCCGCCAGCGGTCGGTTGGCCAAGACGGGTTCAACGATCACCTCGAATGGATCGGCCATCAGAAATGAGTATCGACCTTGCGGCGAACGAATCGCTGGCTCGCTTGACGGCCGCGTCAACGCACTATGCAGCAACAAGCAGCCCGGCAAATCCGACCATTGACGCAACGCCGACAACACCTTCGGTGTCGAATCGAGCCGTTCAACCTGGGGAGCCATCTTCACCGTTGTCAATCCTTGATGTGTCCATGCTCGCGATCGGTCCGACGTTTCAAACGATGCCGAATGGGCTCGGCGACCGTCAAAAATCCCCAGTCCAACGATTGGTCTTGCGTGTACTGTTTACTCAATTGCAGCGCTGTTAATGCCTTGCACAGTTCATAGCCCAGGTAAAACGCGTGCGAAGCGTCGATGTTGCCTGGATCATCCGCAAACAATGCGTCAAAGATTTCAAAGGGATCAGTACCCGAAACGTATTGCCCATTCCCCAGTACATGCAACGTGCCGTTTTCGGCAAAAATTCGATAGTTGCGATCTTTGACGTTGGCCGCCAAGGTAGCGATATGCTCGGCCCCAAAGGATAATACTTTGGGATCACGCAACATTACCAGGTCGGTCGACAGGTGTTTGGCGGGTACTTGCTGATGGTTGGCATAGTGAACCAATCGCCGCGCCAAATCACATTCTCGCACTGCCGTCTGCGCCCAGTTAATCACCTGTGTCGTCAGCACGGAATGAATTTTCAGTTCCTGGCAAATCGCCAACAACAGATAATTGACGCCCGCCGAATCCACGTCGGTTAATTCGGAGATATTCCCGATTCCCATCATCATTTCGGAATCAGGCCACCGGGAACGCGTTTCAAAATAGCGTTGCAGACTGACGGCAAATCCCATTCCGATCGGTTCCAGGATCGGATCAATTCGAAACGGCACGCCAGCATCGCGTAGCCGGTCCAAGGTAGGAACGATCGAATTCAAGTCACGCACATCGTCAGGAATCGCGACGACTTCGCACCCCCAATCGGCTGCGGCCTGGCAGTTGGTCGAATTCACCGACAACACCAATTCTGCTCCGGCGGCAACTGCGGGCCCAATCTCTGACGGATTCAAACTGTCAATCGACACACGATAACCCTGGTCCTTCAACGCCCTGACACATTCGCTAACGCCGGACCAGGTCGAATTCGGCTCGCAGCCTACGTCAATCAGGTTCGCCCCATCTTGAATCATGCTTTCAGCCATTTTCAAAATCTCGTCCAATGACAAGCGCGGGGCGTGATTAATTTCGGCAATGATTTCGATGTCCCAAGTGCTCAAATCCGCAGGCTGGGCTTGCTGCCCGAAGTACTCTGGCAACTGGCGAAGATCTTTGGGCCCAACTTCGATCGGCAGGTCAGTGACACGGTGGATCGGCGACAGATCCCCATCGCAGTGCCCAGGCAACATGATTCGCGTTGCCGCAGGGGGAATTTCCAGACGCGGCGCGACCCATTTAGGCGTCAGCAGCGCTGCGACGGTGATCGGCAGTACCTGAACGGAATAGTGGAAGCCGACTTTTTCGGCCACAGCGGGTAGAATACTGTTCAAGGCATCCTGAGCCAATCGTCCGGTAATGAAATGAATATGTTCGGAGTGCATCGGCACACGTCACACGGGACGAGTCAGGTTGCTTGTGAGTTACGATCTGCCAGTTTATTTTGAACTGGTTCGCGACAAAAGGGGCGCCATGAAGACAGTCAATCACTCGAAACCACTACGCTATGCCAAACGGCTGGTCGAATTTGATTCCACCAGTCATCGGTCGAATGCGTTGGTCAGCAAATACCTGGAAATGAAACTGACCAAACACGGTTTCGTGGTCGAACGGGTTGAGTACGTAGACCGAAAGGGCGTCAAGAAAGTCAACTTGATCGCCAAAAAAGGAGGCGGGCAGGGCGGACTGGGTTACTTCGCCCACTCCGATGTCGTTCCCGCAAAAAAATGGTTCACCGACCAATTCGGGCCGTTTGAACCCTCGGTCGCCCGCGATCGTCTCTATGGTCGCGGCAGTTGCGACATGAAGGGATCGATCGCCTGCATGCTGTCGGCGGCACAACAATTCGATTGGGATGAGCTAAAACAACCGATCTATTTCGTGGTCACCGCCGACGAGGAGGTCGGGTTCGGTGGAGCTCGAGTGGTAGTCGAAGAAAGCAAGCTATACCGCGAAATGGTCGATTCCGGTACCAAGGCAATTATTGGCGAACCCACGTCGCTGGAAGTTGTCCACGCCCACAAGGGTGGCATCAAGATCACGGCCGTCGCCCGCGGTAAAGCGGGGCATTCCAGCTCCCGGGACGGAATCAACGCCAACTTGAAGATGATCCCCTTCCTCAGTCAGATCAAATCGATCTACGACGAAACAGAATCTGAATCCAAGTGGCAAAACGACATTTTTGATCCGCCGACCCTCACCTGGAACATCTGCGTCAAAGATGATTCCGCGGCGTTGAACGTAACTGCCGCCAAAAGCATCTGCAAAATGTATCTTCGCCCAATGCCAGGAATCGACACCAAACCGTTGCTGGAACGGGTTCGCCAGGCAGCCAATGAATT
>CAZJEK010000438.1:0-3755 GCA_964545005.1 uncultured Pirellulaceae bacterium | reverse complement strand
CAGGAAAGATAGTGTTCAGCGGTTTTAACGCTAGCCACCGACTTTCCTTCGTTTTCGCGTCAGCCAGTTTTCGTCAGGGGCTAGTGGTCTGTCAAAGAAAAAGATTCGGGTTGGCAGTTGTCTCAAGATTTGAGTTGGAACCAAGAAAACCTGGGTGAAATCGATAACTCTACAACTCCCGAATCCTAACATTGAGGTTTGACAGACCACTAGCGCCCAAGTTTAGAAGTTGCACTATCGCAGTTCTTGCTAGGAAATGGAAACCCGACGCGTGAGCGAGGGCTACACCGATGCGTGTTTTTCCCTCGCTTACGCGCCGGGTTTCCAAAAACCGCAACTTCAAAACGCCCAATCGGCTGGACAAAAATAGTGTGGGCTCTTGGAGGGTGACGGCTGGCTCGCTGTTGGTAAACTGGAAGGGTCCAATCCAGGCATCTTGAAGCAAGTCGATTTCGAGTATTGTATGAGCCGTTTTTATTTCGTTCTGATCAGCACACTGATCTTGTGCTTGTCATGGTGGCCTAACGCCAACGCGAATGCCCAATCGATTCCGATTGACAATGCAGGCTTAAGCATCGACGGCCCCTTGATTCACGGAAAGCCTGCGTTGCCAACCGCCTGGAAACTGACCCAAGGCGATGTTCAGGGGATCCGTGCCTGGAACTCCCCGGGCGGCACAGCCATTGCAATCGGCGATGGAGCAACGCTCGTCCAGACCGTAGAGGTTCCTGCCATCGATCCGAAATGGATCGAACAATCAAAATGGAAACTCGTGCTGGCAGTCGACGTCACAGGCAAATTTTCAAACTCTGAACAACCAGCGCAATTGGATGTGACAATCGAGGACTCTGCGGCCAAAGTCCTGGCGGCCAAACAGTTCGAAGTCACCAACGATGCTCCAGTTTCGAAAGTCGCCAAACCGTCTGCCAGCGCCAGCAGCCACGCGAACAACAGTGCCGCTTCGCGCGCGTTCGATGGAGATCCGCAAACGATCTGGCACTCGAACTACGGCAAATCGACGCCTACCTATCCGCATCATTTGACCCTCGATTTCGGTGAAACGCGGACGTTGAAAGGTGCGACCTACGTCCCGCGAGCCGACGGTGGCAATGGGACGTTGAAAACAGCAGCGTTACAGATTTCGGTTGACGGTGAGCGGTGGCAAAGCGTGATCCAAGGGGAATTCAAGTACGACCACAAAGCACAGGAACAACGGATCGTCCTTGAAAAACCGGTCAAGTGTCGGGCGATGCGACTGTTGTGCCTATCTGAGATTCGGGGAGCAAAGTTTGCCAGTTGTGCGGAACTGGTCCCCGATCTGGAAGGCGGATTTGATGGGCTTGATGTCGCAACGGAGGAACCAGCTCCTGCGATTCAGCGCTGCTTCTTGCCGCTCCAACTGGATGCTGCCAGTTTACCGACCAGTGTTAACGTTTCGATCTCAAACTCGTCATTACGGTTTGTAATCGTCAATCATGTGCACTTGATGCTGGTTCCTGAACAGGCAACCACGAAGATGCTGGGCAAAGCCAACGGTCAAAACGGCCCGGATCTGCTGGGGGCGGGAAGTTACGGGTTCGAAGGCAGAATGGTGCATCAGTTGCCGGCGTTATCCGTGATTTCCGTTAAACCTGGCTCACCGGCAGACCGCGCTAGACTAAAAACGACCGATTTGATCGTTGGCATTAACGGAGACTTTCTGCCGCCGGGCAACGTTGCTCCCGGTTTTGAATGGTTTGAGTCCAGCCACGAAGCGCTACTGGGTCGCGCGGCGTTGAATGCATTCCAGGATGACAACAACGGAATCGTAACGCTCGATGTTTTACGCGACGACAAAGTGATCCAATTGCCGATCAAACTGCGGCTGCCACAAGAAATCGCTGACGCCGGTTTTTTGACGAATCCGGAAACGCTTGAATTGCTCAACGCAGACCTGATCGCCAAAGTCGTTGATACCCAACAGAAAAATGGCAGTTGGAATAACGACCCGATCCGAACCAGCCTGGGTGGATTGGCGCTGTTGTCGACCGGCGATTCACGCCACGCCGAGCGAATCAAGTCGGCCGCCAACTGGATCATGTCCCGCAATGCCGAACCTGGCCCAGGATTTTACTGGCATCCTTCGTTTTCTGGAATTTTTCTGTGCGAGTATTTCCTGGCAACCGGCGATGACCGCGCGTTGCCGGTGATCGAACGCATGTTAAGGATGATGGGTTCAACCTTCCATACCAGCAAATGGGGCACTCAAACATTCGGGCATGGCCCCAAGGGACTCCCGTACGATAACAAATCGCTGGTGGCCGTCATGGTTCACGTTTTGGTGTTCGAAGAACTTGCCCACCGCTGTGGCTTTGAATCAACGATCTACGAAACGTTAACGCCCTACCTGTTGTCGGCCTGGTCCGATCCCGCGACGGGCGGCCACGGTGCGATGGGGTATAACGCCAGCTACAAGGATCTAGGTGAGTTCTGGTCTCGGTCGGGACTGTTCGGACTGAAACTTAAAATGAGTGGCCTACGGGAGGACATCCAGGGACCGCTGGCAGAAATCATGAATCAGCGACACCCCTGGTTCCGAAACAGCCACGCCTATGGTGAACCGGGCGGAGTTCTGGGCTTGATTGGCCTGTCCCAAATGAATCCAGCTTACTTTGAACATGTGTTTGAACAGTATCGTTGGTGGTTCGCCCTGGCGTGGGAACCCGGCAACGGGCTTCACTTCACCATACCGCACATGGGTGCCCCCTACATGGAGAGTATCGAGTTGATCAATAACGGGTACGCGATTGTGACCAACATTCACAAGTCGCAATTGCAAATCCTCGGCGGCAAGCAGAGAGACTGGCTGGACGTTTCCAGGATTCCTGTGCCGATCAGTGACGTCATGATCCTGCAGGGTACCGACGGCCTCGTCCGACTGCGCTGCCAGATTCCAGGGCCCGATATCTTTTATACGACTGACGGGGAAGTCCCGAATCGCAATTCAACCAAGTTTAGTTCGCCTTTCAAGATCCAACCGGGCAGCGTCGTGAGAGCAGTCGCGATTTCAGGGCGTGAGACCAGCCAGGTTGCCGAACGTGGCTTTGGCTATGACAAAACCGACTGGAAGATCATTGCTGCCAACGGTGATCCCGACCAGCAGCGAGCCATTGAGCGCGCAAACCTGGCAATTGACGGCGATCAAAGAATTGGTTGGATCCCGGAACAGGGCGAAGGCGCGCAAGGATTTCCTTACGAACTGGTAATCGACCTGGGACAAGAACGCTCAGTCAAACTGGCTGGTATCAGCTACGTTTTTGATCGAGCCGCGGCGTCCAGCATCAAGATTCAAGGTTCCAATCAGCCAACCAAAGATTTCCAGGATCTGGGGGCTCGGCGTTTTGAGAAATTCGTTGCCGATGCTCGAGTTGAATTGGATGGCAGTCAGGTACGGTATTTGAAAATCATTTTTGAACAGCCTCTTGTCGAAAACTCCAACTTGTTAATGGTTGGTGAAATTGACATTCGTTAGGCGACGGCAGACGCTAGTAAATTTGGTCTCGTGTTAGCCCCGGACAAAAGCCAGTTGACGCGTCAACTTCGGATGGTCGGTGGCTAGAGCCAAACCGCTGGACAGCGTCACCTTTGGCTACAAGAACTCTCGCCGAGAGGCTGACGTTTTTTAAAACGGCGGGCTGGAGGAAGATACTCTCCCTTGGGAGAGTCGGCCTGTCAGGGCCGGAGAGGGGACTCAGAAACCCTCCCCTCGCCATGGC
>CAZJEK010000437.1:0-3808 GCA_964545005.1 uncultured Pirellulaceae bacterium | reverse complement strand
ACCCGACGCGTAAGCGAGGGAAAACTCGCAACGGTGAAGCCCTCGCTCACGCGTCGGGTTTCCATTCCCAGCAAAAACTGCAATCATATCGCTAATAAAGGGTAATCCCGAAATCCGCTACGTCTTGCGAATTTTGGCCCACTGTTTATCCATTCGCTGGGGCGACACCTTGATCGCGGTTCCCAGCGGCTGGGCAAATAGCGACACGCGGAGCTCTTCAATCATCCAGCGAAACGTCTCCAGTTCAGCATCAACGATGGCATGTTGCTGGTGGTAGCTTTTTAACTGTTCGTATTGTTCCCAGTAATGTTGGAGTTGTCTGGAAAATTCTGCATCCTTGTCCGCTGGTGTCGTTGAACGTTTCTCCAGCCGGTAGTCGATGGCCTGAAAATAACGGGGGTAATTCCGCAGCCATTGCCAAGGAGTAACGCGCAAAAATTCGGGTCCGGTCAACGCCTTAATTTGCTGGACAATATCGTGCTTGGTCGAACCAAAGCGATGGGGCAGGTCCGACAACGTCAACTGAACGTCGTGGACGGCCGTCGCAAACTTGGGCAGCCATTTCGCGACTTCCTGGGCCGCTATGCCCATCCGTTCAGCCGCCGTTTGCTGGATCGCATCGAAGGCCGCGCGGCTGCGAGGAATTTTTTCGGTGGCCACAAAACCGACGCGGGCAACTAAATCGACCAATTGGGTTTTCAGGTCACTCGCTCCGGGCAAGTTGCCCAGCAACATGGCATGACGATCAAGATCTGGCAGCCAGTTGACTTGCGATTTGAGGCCCTTGCGATTCGTCAGCTGGAACAGCCTGACCAAGCCATCCCTGGTCGTCACATCACTCGCATTGGCAGAATCCGACAACCGCAAGCCGACAGCATCGCCCTGGTCCACGATGGTCGGAAACGCAGCCAGTTCGGTAGCGCCTCGTCGGATCGAGATCTCACGTGGGAACTCATCCCAAGTCCAGTCTTTCAATCCATCCTGGTTCCAGTGATCGTCTTCGACTTCCACGATGTTGGAAACCTGGTCGGCCCCCAATTGTTCACGCAACTGTCCTACGCTTCGCCCCTGCGCCAGAATTTCCCCCGACTCGTCAACGACTTGTAAATTGACCTGCAGGTGGGGATCGAGTTTTTCCAGTTTGAAGTCGGTTTCGGAAATCGGCAGCCCGCCGACGCGGGTCAAATGGCTGGCGACTGCATCAATGAATCGACCTTTTCCGAATTCAATTTTCTCAGCCAGCTCGCGTGCGGTGTCTGGGGCGGGAACCAGATTGCGTCTCAAGGTTTTGGGCAAGCTGCGAATCAAGGCTACGATGCGGGATTCCATCAGCCCGGGAACCATCCAGCCGGTTTGAACATCATCCAGTTGACCGATCCCTTCGATAGGAATCTGGATCGAGGCGCCGTCGTCTTCCGCACCGGGTTCAAAGCGATACTTGACCGGGATACTCATTGATCCCAAATTCACCTGGTCTGGAAACGCAGCGTCCAGATCGCCGACGTCCGAACCGGGCAGCACATCGGCACGAGTCATTCGCAACTGTTGGTCGAGGTTCTCATCGGACTTGATCGCTGACTTCAGCGAGCCCGGATCGACAACCTGTTCGGGCAGGTGTGATTGGTAAAACGCCATCAGGTTCAGCGGGTCAACAATCAACTCCCGGTCGCGAGTCTTGTCGGCCTCCGATTTAATCTGTTCCAGCAGCCAGCGATTGTGTTCCAGGAATCCATGCTGGCTGGTCAACTCGTCTTCGACCAATCCGTGTTCGATGAACAGATCCCGGGAAACTTCGGGATCGATGCGGGCGTAGCCAACTTTCCTGCCATTGATGATCGGGATCCCAAACAGCGTCACGTTTTCGGACGCCATCACCGATTGCCGTTTGCGGCTCCAGTGAGGATCGTAATACCGGTGTTTCGTCAGGTGACCCGCCAGGGGTTCAATCCAGTCAGGATTGATCTTGGCCGCGGTCCGGCCAAACTGCCGACTGGTTTCAACAATTTCAGCCACCATGACCCATTTGGGGCGTTGCGAGAAAATCCCCGACCCGGGCCAGAGCTGGAATTTGACGTTGCCGGCGCCAGTATATTCGTTGCGGTCGGTGAGCAACGCAACGCCCGACAACAGGCCTGACAACAAGCTGCGGTGAATGGCGTCATAGTCGTCTTGGCGGGACCGCGTGGTCAGCTTTTGTTGCCGCGCCATTGACAGCAGCTGGCGATGAATATCCTGCCACTGTCGCAGCAGTGGATAGGAGAGAAAGTTCTGGCTGCAGGCTTTCTTCAGTCGCCCTCGAGACAAGTCAGATTTCAACTCATGAAAGAAATCCCAGACTTTCAGCAGTGACATGAAGTCTGATTTTTCATGCTTGAATTTTTCGTGCTGCTGATCAGCAGCCTGTTGTTTTTCAACTGGACGGACGCGAGGATCCTGAAGTTCCAACGCGGCCGCAATGATCAGAATCTCTGACAGACAATTTTCATCGTCGGCGGCAACAATCATGCGTCCAATCCTGGGATCGACGGGCATTCGTGCCAGTTTGGCTCCCAGTGGTGTTAACTGGCGACGCTCGTCAACGGCACCAATTTCAAACAGCGTTTTAAAACCATCACGAATTGCCTCGGCGCGGGGTGGATCGATAAACGGAAACTGATCGATCTGTCCCAGCTTCAACGACAGCGTTTGCAAAATGACCGACGCCAGATTCGTCCGACGAATTTCGGGGGTGGTATATTTAGCCCGTGATTCAAAATCCTCTTCGCTGTACAGCCTGACGCAAATGCCGGGGCCGATTCGTCCACAACGCCCAGAACGTTGATTGGCTGACGCTTGTGAGATCGGTTGAATCGGCAGCCGTTGAACTTTGCTCCGCGCCGAATAGTGGCTGATTCGAGCCGTGCCGGTATCGATCACGTATCGGATTCGAGGAACGGTAATCGACGATTCGGCCACGTTGGTGGCCAATACGATTCGGCGGGACTTTTGCGGATGGAAGATCAGGTTTTGTTGATCCGTCGATAGTCTGGCATACAACGGCAGGATCTCCGTTTGCCTGCCCGGCAGATTCGCATGACGAAGCTTTTTCGCGGCACTGCGAATTTCGGATTCGGTCGGCAGGAAGACGAGCATGTCGCCGTCATCGATGCCAGCCAGTTCTTCAACGGTCGAAACCAGGTGGTCTTCCAACTCGCGGCTGCGGCCATCAGCAAGCGTTTCCGGAGGTTCGTAACGAACTTCGACAGGATACGTTCGCCCTTCGACATTCAGAATTGGAACTGGGCGATCTGGATCGGTGGTGAAGTGTTCGGCAAACCGCTGCGTGTCGATGGTGGCGGAGGTGATGACCAATCGCAATTCAGGTCGCTTCTGCAATATCCGTTTCAAGTATCCCAGCAGGAAGTCAATGTTTAGCGAACGCTCATGAGCTTCATCGACAATGATCAAGTCGTATTGATTCAGAAACCGGTCGGATTGAGTTTCAGCCAACAGCACGCCGTCGGTCATCAACTTGATATAGCTGTCAGGACTGGTCTGATCCGCAAACCGAATTTTGAACCCGACATCAGATCCCAGCGGAGTTTTCAGTTGTTCGGCGATTCGCGAAGCGACGCCTCGAGCGGCGATTCGCCGGGGTTGGGTATGCCCGATCAATCCTGAGACCCCGAAACCAGCTTCCAGCATCATCAACGGCAGTTGGGTCGATTTACCACTGCCAGTTTCTCCGCTGATCACGACCACCTGATGGTTCTGGACCGCTACGATAATCTACAGCTGACGTTCGGCGAACTGCAGTTGGTCGACGAAT
>CAZJEK010000436.1:0-3835 GCA_964545005.1 uncultured Pirellulaceae bacterium | reverse complement strand
GCAGCCCACCCACACTTCGGTCAGGTTGCCTACCCACAGCAGTACTCGCCTTCGTCTTGGCCTTACATCTGCCCCTTCAACCCCTACCCGCAAGTTCCACTGGGATGGCGTAAAGTCACCCTGGAATGGGATGACGGCTGGTGGATGCTGGACTTCCACGACAAGTAAGCCTGACGCTTGACTTGAAAAACCAAAAGCCCGCGATTCATTCGCGGGCTTTTTTTGATTTCCAAAGCCAACTTGTGAGCCTTATTCGATGCATTGCAACGCCAATCACTTCAACAGAGTTTCCAATAGCGCGATAAACAACATCAATCCCAGGAAGGCAAATAGACCACCTACCGGAAACCCGCCAAGCAAAAATCCGAACACGGGCAATCCTACCAACAACACAAGCATTGCCCACTTGGCAATCTGGCGGACCGGCAATTCCGTTTCGGCCTCAGTATTGCCACCGCGCCGCGTCCCCTTTTTCGGCATTGCTTGAGCAGGGGAATTTAACTGCTGTTCTTCCGAATCGCATTCAGCGCAAATCTTCGCGTCGTTGGGGATAGCATCGCCGCAATTGGGACACGGACGCATTGTTCACCCAGCTTTCAAAACAATTTCAACTTGCGAAGCTCCGCCTCGCTGAGATTCTCTCGCTGCCATTGTCGGCGTTTCTCCAGCCGTTTCAAGTTTTCAGTGCGGTAAGGGTCGCTATCATCGGGACAGAAAACATTGACCATCGCTTCAGCCACACCCCACACCACCTCACTCGGCGTAGTGGGTTCCCGTTTCCGATGCACAGCGCAGCCCGAAACCAGTAACACCGAAACCAGCAACAAGACAGTCAGGTCAAATCGTTTCGCGACCATGGCCCAATCCTCCACCAGCAGGAATAGTCCCCCATTCTTGAGGAATTTCGCTCAACGCCGTAACTGCTCATCAGCCATCGAAACCCAGGCTTCGGGTTGCTTCATATAACCCATCTTGCCCATCACATTGCCTGATGCATCGAGCAACAATACGGTGGGAAAGCCAGACACCTGATACTTCTCTTTGAGCCGTTCATTCTGTTCCTGCAAGAGATCGCCCAAGGGACGACTGCGCGGATAATCCAACTCCAACAACACGACGTTTTCCTGGGCCCAATCAGCAAATTCAGGTGTTTCCAGCACATCTTCTTTCAAGTGGATACACCACTTGCACCAGTCGCTGCCGGTAAACAATGCCAACACGGCTTTGTCGGTGGCTTGAGCTTCGGCCAGCGCATCCTCGTACGATTGGCTCCAATTCAAATTGGTAGCCTTGCGGCTGGCAAACTCGCCATCGTTGATATCTCGACCCATCGAGCCAAATTTCACAGGCTTGGGCCAGGTGGAAGAACACCCTGGCACGACACTGCTGAACAACAAAGCTACGACCACACAGGTCACAAATCGGAATATCTTGGCACTCATGGTCGATCCCATCCTTGGGAATTTCAGGCATACTGCAGCCGATCCTAGAAAACCTTTCCCGGCGTGAGAAGAGCAGTTGCCCAGCAATCGGATCCAGCTTCCACCAGGTCAGAACTTTTAAATTTCCTGACTCTACTGGAATGAATGTATCGCGAAATCAGAGGTAAGGTTGCATTGGACTAACGCAAAGTCGCAGAGAAGCAAAGTCGCAGAGAAGCAAAGTCGCAAAGTGTGGTTACATTCCTTAACTTCAGCGGCCCTAATTCCACTACTCCCCAGCGGAAGCCGGCTTCCAAATGTGGAGGTACCAGTAAAATGGCATCGCAAACAAATTGGCCAGCAACAGCACTACCGCCCACAACGCCTTCTGATTGCTATCAACATCACTTCGACTGACCAGATGGACAACATAAAACCCGACCAAGCACCAACTGACGAGAATCATGCCAAAATGCATGAAAAACAGCCTGACGAAGGTCGCTTCACTGGGATCAATGAAACCAGAAACCATTCCCAGGATCGCCAGGAAAAACAAGACGATGTAGGCACAGGGCAAAATTGTCAAGCATCCAATCAGCGTTGCCACTTTCATGGAATAAGGACGGGCAGTTGGTTTGACAGGAGGCTTGGGGGCGACCGAGGCAATTGCGTCGGGATGCCAGCCACAACTTGGACACCGCAAGCCTCCCTCGCCACGACCAGTCCCACAACGAGGGCAGGGAAACAGAATCGATTTAGAATCTGAGCCCACTTCAAACTCCTAAAAATCGCCCAGCACTTCGCCGCGCTTGATGGTTCCCAACGCACGGAACGTTACGGGATCGACTTCATCGGAAATCAGATGAGTCGAACCATCACAAAACGTGAAAATGGTGACGCCGTTGTGCATGCTGTTAAACTGGGCAAACCCATGGAAGTGAATTTCCAGCTCGGTCTCGTCGCCATCGTCGTCAATCACGACCAGAGGCTCCTCCAGCATCGGATTGTTCGGTGGTTCTCCTGTCCAACCGACCACTCGCCAACCGGTAAACTCAGACCCATCCAAAATGCCTGGCCAGGAACTGTCAAACAATTCCGAACTCCGCTCACCCACCAGGATCGTGTTGCTGATCCCGTCCAGGACATCCCGAAACGGTGTATTGCTGTCCCGGTAAAACATCCCGTCGATGCGGCCGGTCATATTCAGCAGCGTATGCGAAGGGCAGGTTTGGCCGTCATCCATTTCCTGAGTATCAACGGATGACCCAATGCACCCCACGTAATGAGTTCGACCAATGTCGATATCTCGAATTGGATCTCCACCGGGCAGTATGTAGCTGGGCGAGTTGTTGGTTGATGTGGGACACAACAGTCCAGCCAACGACTGAGCAATGGCCGCTTCATTCGCAAAATCCGTCAACGGCAGTTTGGTGTCGAATTGATCTTGCTGGTTACTCCCATCCAGAAACGAAATCGATTCTGCCAGCCAACCAAATCCCGTGGTACTTTTCCAACCCGCAGGCACGTGCATGTGGGAGGATTCGTAATTAATGACCGCCAATCCAACTTGCCGGACATTATTCAAACACGATGTGCGACGAGCCGATTCGCGAACAGCCTGGACAGCCGGCAGCAATAACGCGATCAGAATCCCGATGATGGCAATCACCACCAACAGCTCCACCAACGTGAAGCCCGAGTGCTTGGATTTCATCCCCATTCCCCTTTTAAGTAATCGCCCCACCGTAAAGTTAAGCAAACCCGACGCTGACGTCAATTTTGACGTGCGTTTTTCATTTCCAGTTCCCCACCTCCAACTCGGATTTTCGGTGAATTTGTTGCCGATTGGCAGTTTGACACTGACACTGATATATTGTCAGGCATTGGCTCCGGAAGTGAAACGAGTTACCGATTAAAGATGGCAAAAAACGACAATCTAGAAACCGTTACCAGTCAAACAGCCGAAGTTCCAGTTGAGGAACCCGCGCTCACACGATCGTTTTCCAGCTTGTTTACCGACCATCTCCCGCTGCAAAATGAAACGACCTATTTCATTTTTGCCAACGTGATGGACATTTTCATGACCTACATGCTGCTCCGTTACGGTGCGATCGAAGCTAACCCTTTTGCCAACTTTGTTCTGGTTCGTTGGGGCTTCTGGGGCATGATCGGGTTCAAGCTGGTCATCGTCGCGGGCGTTTGTGTGATTGCACAAATCGTGGCACTAACCCGGCCCAAAACGGCGAAAGGACTGCTGCTGGCTGGAACGGCAGTCGTAGCCGCGGTGGTCGTATACAGCATGCTGCTGTTTTCAATGCATGCTCAGGGAGCACCAAGCTATTAAGGGTCGCACTTAAACCTTTTGAAGTCGCACTCTTTTGGAAACCCGACGCGTAAGCGAGGGAAAAACACGC
>CAZJEK010000435.1:2492-3852 GCA_964545005.1 uncultured Pirellulaceae bacterium | reverse complement strand
TTTCCGCGCCTGGTCTTCCGAGATATTGACGACGATCGTGAAGCGGTGAATGCCCGGCATTTCGCTTTCGGACACCGTCAAGCTTTCGATATTGATTTTTCGTCGAGTAAAACCGGTGGTGACACGATGCAGCACGCCCGCCTTATTTTCACTGTAAACCGTGATGGTGATTGAGTCGCTCATTTGGTAACGCCAGGTTGGGAAAGGAATCAGAACCTCGATAACGATTTTGACGCAAGCAGCTTATTCCAGACGAATGTCGGATGCGGCTGCTCCGGCCGGTACCATCGGAAAGACATTGTTTTCCTTCCCCACCATGACCTCCAACAAAAATGAACCTTGATGATCCATCATCTCCCGGAGCGAATCGACCAGTTCGGCACGTTGATCGATGCGTTTGGACTCAATTCCATAAGCCTGGGCTATCATTTGAAAATCTGGATTGATCATTTCAGTCGCCGAGTATCGCTTATCGAAAAATAACTGTTGCCATTGACGCACCATGCCCAGGAACTCGTTATTGAGCAACAGGATTTTGACATCAACTTCGGTCTGCAAAATGACGCCCAACTCCTGAACGGTCATTTGAAACCCGCCATCGCCAACGATAGCAATCACGTCGCGATCTGGAGCCCCCAGCTTGGCCCCAATCGCTGCTGGCAAACAGAAACCCATCGTCCCCAAACCACCTGAGGTGATGTTACTTTTGGATTGTTTGAATTCAGCGTACCGACAGGCAATCATCTGATGCTGGCCGACATCGGTCACAATGATCGCATCACCGTTGGTCAGTTGATTCAACTGCTTGATGACTTCCCCCATCGTCATGGTTTCGGACGCGGGTTCGGTTTCCGGCTTGATAACCTTGGCAAATTCTTTCTCATCGGCAGCCTGGAATCCTGCCAACCACTGGTCGCGTTCTTTATGCTGGAGCAGTGGAATCAGGGCGGACAATGCTTCCTTGGCGTCCGCGTGAACGGCTAATTCGGTCGGCACATTTTTCCCAATTTCTGCTTCATCGATCTCGATATGGATCACGCGGGCCTGTTTGGCAAACTGTTCGACATTGCCAGTGACGCGATCGTCGAAACGCATGCCGATCGCCACCATCACATCACACTGACTGGTCATGATATTGGGACCGTAGTTGCCGTGCATGCCCAACATCCCGACATTCAATGGATGGTCTGTTTCCAAAGCCGATAATCCGAGGATCGTCCAGGCAGCAGGCAAGTTGGCTTTCTCAATCATCTGCTTCAGTTCAGCTTCGGCACCGGACAGGATCACTCCCTGGCCAAATAGCACGTAGGGACGTTCGGCCGAATTGATCAGGTCCGCGGCCGCCTGGACCTGATCCAGA
>CAZJEK010000435.1:0-2482 GCA_964545005.1 uncultured Pirellulaceae bacterium | reverse complement strand
CAACTTGGGACGAGGAATATACGATTTGATCAATTCGCATTGTTGATACTGATAGTCGAGTTTCCCAAACTGGGCATTCTTGGTGATATCGATCACCACCGGCCCCGGCCGTCCCGATTTGGCAATGTAAAATGCCTTGGCCATGACTTCGGGAACTTCTTCGGGATCCGTAATCTGGAAACTCCATTTACTGATCGGAATCGTGATCCCCATCACGTCGGTTTCCTGAAACGCGTCAGAACCCAACAGATGTTTTGGGACTTGACCAGTAATGCACACCATCGGCGTGGAATCAATCATCGCATCAGCGATCCCGGTGACGAGGTTGGTCGCGGCTGGTCCCGAAGTCGCGACGCACACGCCGACTCTGCCGCTGGCCCGGGCGTACCCCTGCGCTGCATGAGTCGCACCTTGTTCGTGGCGGACCAGAACGTGATGAATGTCGTCACGATACTTATACAACTCGTCATACACCGGCATGATTGCGCCGCCCGGGTATCCGAACAATAGATCCACGTCCTCGGCAAGCAGGCTGCGAACGACGGCTTCGGCGCCGGTAATTCGCACAACTTGATTGTTAGCTTGAGGGCTGGAACTGGTTTCGGTTGACACGGACATCAGTTTCTCGATGGCTTATTCGTTCGGAACTTGGCTGGGCGAATCCCAGTCGGCGATTATATGCCGATCGACGAAAGTTTCGCAAAACTGAAAACCTGGTTTTGATAGCTGATGTGCCTTAGCAGGGACAGCAAAACGATTGGTCCATCCCCACCTGATCGCCGCCGCAAGTTCTACATTTTGAAAACGTCAGCTGACTTTCCAACGGGAGGAAAGATGCGCACCATTAGTGGAACACTAAGGACGGTCAGCCTCCATTCCCTAACGTCATAGCCGCCAACGATCAAGGCTGTCACGGCGACCACACCGCCAACGATTTCAAAAAATTCGCAGCAAACTTTTTTTTCGCCAGTTTTGAAATCGAATGCCAGCAGTTGGTCATTCTTCCAATCGCTTGGCCAACGCGAACAACCCAACGGCGACGATCGCGGCGACGACTCCAGCGAATTTAAGCTCCTGTTCGGCTTCGTATGCTGAGGCAATAAACAGCGAGGGACAGGCAAATATCAACACGATTCCCAGCATGCGGATCAGCGTCGAAAACATATTGGAGTTCTCGTATTCGGCGACCGACTCTTCCGATCGGTCCTCCGGTCCCACACCGATTAAGCGCCGAAAGTGTTTCAAATTGACGAAAATCGCCAACGCCGCAAAGCCGAGCAGGATCCCAATAAAATTCGCGGTCTTGCTACGCATGATATCCATGCCTCCTGCCACGAACATTATCGGACAGGCGATTGCGACCAACCAACCGAACGCCTGGTAGATCACCAACAGCAGCATCTGAAACCAGTTAATGTCATAACTGGAATACACTCGGTCCTTGCCCGGAGGTACAGGAAGCGGCGATTCCTTTTCAGTTGGCGTGCGAACTTCGCAACCGCCAAAGGCACCGTAAGACCGAATCTGGACCCGCATGTCGGAACGACCGTAGCCTTCGTAGCGTACCACCTGATTGTCAATCGCGCCAAACACGATCAAGCCATCCAAATCAACCGTCGCACCCCGCGGGACGACGATTTCTGCACCACCAAAAATCGTGAACAGGTTGAGGTAAACTTCCTCGGCGTCAACGTCGACCAGATTCAACGAAGTTCCGCCGAACGCGGTGATTGCCAACTGGGGCCGACCGGGCTGCCAGGCACCTTGCTTGTCGACTCCGGAAAACAAAGCCAACGTCGTACGACGGGTTTCGTCGAACACCGAAGGCGCAATCGAGACGCTGGATTTAACTGGAGGCGAAGGCTGATAATACGCCGTCCGATTGGAATTCTCGGCTTGCAATCCTGCAGCTCCGGCAGGCATGGCAAAACTTGCTCCGGCAGGATGAACGCTCGCCGATTGAACTCCCGTTTTGAATTCGCTGGCTTGCTGGAATCGCCGACCTGGCTCTTTTTCCAACGCCCGCATCACGACATCATCGAGCGCGTTGTTGACTTCGGCCATACTCGACGGAGGTTGAAATCGGCCCAATGGTAGTTCCCCGGTCAACAATTCGTAGATCACGACCCCCAAGGAATAAATGTCGGCGCGATGATCGACTTCGGTTGGCCGTTCCCGTTGTTCGGGCGCCATATAATTCAATGTACCCATCACCTGTTGGGTGCGAGTCAACGTGCCGTCGTATCCCGCGCCGGTCATTTTCGCCAAACCAAAATCGGCAATCTTGATTCGGCCGTTAACGTCCAGCAACAGGTTTTCAGGTTTGATATCCCGATGGATGACTCCCTGGTCGTGAGCGTACTGCAGGGCGTCGCAAAGCTGCGGGATCATTTCCAGTGCTTCGCTGGGAGACAATCGATCGGCCAGGGTGACCTGCCTGAGATTCAGTCCATCGACAAATTCCATCAGCACGTAGTGCAAC
>CAZJEK010000434.1:0-3857 GCA_964545005.1 uncultured Pirellulaceae bacterium | reverse complement strand
TGACTTCGTGGACTCAGCAAAAAGAAACCCAAAGGCGGCAGCCGGTGTCGCAGAAAGAATCCCCAACAAGGCACTGTTCCGGTGCCACGGAAAGACACCAAATGGTCTTCTGAACAATTCGATGATGTGTACAAAAAGCATCGGCTGGAATCCGAGACCTTAAACCCAGGCTCTGATTCGAAGTCGTTCAGTTCGAGCGAACACATCCAAAAAATTCCAGCGGTCCCCCCATACATATTCAAGGAAATGGGGGCGGAATCTGATGATGAGATCGAATACATGGTTGTATCCGACCCAAAACTGGGCGGCGGTTTTTGGAAAGCTCATCATAAAATCACAACTCCATTCCCTGAAGCGGACCCCGATGCGAAACAGAGAAGCGCTGAGGTTTTAGAAAACCTTCGCCCCTGGGAGCCAGAGGATCTTCAGCGGCTTGGTTTGGCCGAACTTCTGCCGCTATTCGATTTTGATGAGTCTGACGGCATTTCAATCCCTGACGAAGACAATCTGGATGAATCCGACGACGAAACCACGCCAACCAATCTCGAATTTGAACAAGGTGACGACGAGGACCCGGATATGGGTTCTGATGGCGATATCCGCATTCCAGGAGTCGACTTTTAAAAGTGTTTTCAACGGATGACAATGAGCGATCTATTTCGGCAACCGAATTCAATGATTTGGTGCGGCGTCGCTTCGTTTTTGCTTTCAGCTTCTTACTCATTACGACGCTCGTAGTCATCTTGATTGTTGCGACGATTGCATTTCGACCATCGATCTATTCATTGGCTTCAAGTTCGTCGTCGGATTCAACGGACTATCATGTTCCAGAAGGTATGCGGGTTTCGTTGAACCCGAGTTTCGGAAACTCGGAGCTGTTTGAACTCGATGATCGAATTCGAGATGTGGAAGAGGGGATTGAACACCCGACAATTAGAAGCGCGTTCTCAGCATTCCATGAGATCCTTGAAAAGTACCGTACCCAATTCGAGCGGGGTGCAGCTGGCGATGCTTTCAAATTCGAAATTGAAACGTTAGCATTGCCAGGCGAATCAGGGTTCAACTGGAAGCTCGCCGATCACCTGGATGCATTGGACAAAGTAGTTGAAATCGCAACGGAGTATCTTCGGCCGGGAATGGAGGAAGGTGCTCGGGAAGCCTTAGAACTACTTATTTCAACCGCCAACCTGGTCAAAAAACTTCACGGGGAGTCAGACCAGCCCAGGAATTTCATTGTGGTCTCAACATCAGAAGACTGAAGGTGGCTAGGAGCATTGCAGTGTCAATGCCGGGTAGTTTATGAGTTGACAAATCGTTATTTGCGATCGCGACCACCTCAAACTTCGGCATGATCCGATCAATCGATTTGCCATAAGGACTTGGAGTCGCCCTTGTCAGTCTCGTTTTCGCGAACGGCACTCTTTGCATTGTCGAATGGGTTCTCGAAAACTGGCCGGTCACGTTCCTTGAAGTATGAATCTGCGAGCGTTTCCGGCCAATTGTACGGAATCTGTTTCTTTCGAATCGCTTCGATTGTCTTGATTGCCTGTTCCAGGCGTTCAGAGTCCGGTCCGTTTTTAAGCCAAGAATAACGTGCCCGGTACTCCGCTTTTGTTTCCGGCGTAGGCACGAACTCTTGCGGTTTGAAGGAGCTCAAACCTTCCACTGGCTCTGCATATACCGTCGACTTTTTTCGCAATTCTGTGGCACGAAGAAAAGTCTGGGTGACATCTAAAGGTAGCTGGCGAAGCTCGTCTTCCTTTAATTCAATCACGACGCTGTTTACCGCAATGTCAAGAAGCCAGATGACTTCCAACTCCCGGCGTATTAGCCTTAGCCTTGCTTCAGCAGCAAGGAGCTGCCCGAACGGAATGTTACCAATCGTCGCTGACTTTCTTATTTCATCGACCGGGTATGGGCTCAAGAACGAATCCAGAGCAGGGTCCGAAAAGGACTTTCTGCGGAAGTCGCTTCTTTTCGAATCGTAGGTCTTTGCGTACATTCGCCAGGAATCAGTTGCATTGTCGCTCAAATGGCTCAGATTTTCTGAGACCAGAGCAACCAGATTTGCTTTGTTGACCAGGCCTGTATCGGAATTGCGAAACGTGGCATCGTCTCGGTTGCGAGCTGCCGAAGCCCTTTCTCGATACAGTGAGTCCATTTTTGAAAGAAAAGTGATTGCATCATTGAATTCCCGGAACTCATCGGCAGCAAGTTCGTAACTTCCTTTGCGATCGGCATTCCTGCACGAGGACGCTAAGTCATCCGACAGGAATGGAACCTGCATGCCTTTTGTCGTACTGGGATCGGTCTCTTGTTGGCAACCACCGATTGCCAGCGAGGACAAGACACCGCTGGTCAGCACAACGAATTGAAAAGCAATTTTCGCAATGAACATAGCCTGACCTCGTTAAATTGGCAGCGAGCCACTTAAGCCGTTAAACTGTTTGTCTGTCTCGCGTGGTTTCCCCAAGAAGGGTGAAACCAATCATATCGTTTTTTGCCGGCCACGAAATAAGTTTCCACGTTTTGACTTTGTCAAAGCAACACATCGAAAAGCGAATTAGCAAGTCGGGTTGTGTGGTCGTTTGCGTCGACACATGCCAATCAGGACGCCAATTCCAAACAACAGGCTCGCTCCAGGCTCAGGCACTTGGGCAATTGTATAAAGGCCGACATCGTTGCCATCTCCACCGAGATAGGTAATGAACATGCTGACGTTGCCTTGGCGCAAGACCTGATCTCCCTCGGCGAGATTAAGAAACTCACCAGAACTGGTGCCGTCGATAAAGAAAAAGTCGAATGACTGACCGTCGCGAAGTTGAAAACCGTTGATAATTGAAAGACCCAGTTGACCACCCAAGTTGACGTCGCCTGTCACCTGGTAACGATCGAATTGCGTCCCCGGCATCTCTCCGCCGATCTCCAGTTCAATCGCCCCTGCGATCAGGTCATAGTTACCATTGATCACGGTCGTTCCCGGCGAATCACCCGCAGACATCACGCCACCTTGCTGAATCAAGTCGCCTGTAAACGAGTCCACGGTTAGACGACCATCCAGAAACTCGAAATTACCTGTCGTTGCGTCAATCGAACCTGACTTAAGGTGCCCTCCGTTGAGGTTCAATGCACCATTGACGCCAAGTTGAATTGAACCTGCCTCGACCAAGCCACCCAACAAGTCGAAATCCCCGACGCCGTCGCCGCCGATTTGCAGCTGATTGCCGACATGCAGGTATGAGTCAGCATCAATCACGGTGATCAACCCGCTGGAATCAATGCCGTAGCCGGCATGTAGGTCCGTTGTCGAAACTGTACCACCATTTTGAACCACTAATGAACCCTGACCTCCATTTCCAACCCGGATCCAATCGGTGTTGTTCCAGGTTGAGCCAATACCGATAATCTCAACCGATCCTTCACCTGTCGATTCACCACCGATATTGACGCGATTCGAACTGAAAAGGCCTCTCGAAGACACCGAAAGCTCACCAACTCCGCCCAGTCCAATTGCCGATCCGTCAACACTCATCCGAGAACCAGTCCCGGCAATGATCGCGGTTCCAAATGAACCGGCATCCTCTGCGACCAATAGCGTAGGGGATTGCACAAGTCCGCCGGAAGTTATTCTTAGTTCTCCAACTGTCCCCGAGCCCTCTCCAACCGAGAGCCGATTTGAGTTGTTCCAAACGCCCTGTGTAACTCGAACCGAACCATCGCTGCCCCCAAAAGCCCCAATACGCCCGTTGATCGTATTTAAGTCACCCTGAACCAAAAGATCTGCCTCGCCAGAGTGACCAATAAGCATCTCTGTCGCGTTCCACGAACTGCTACCCGAAATTGTCCCAACGAACTGA
>CAZJEK010000433.1:0-3866 GCA_964545005.1 uncultured Pirellulaceae bacterium | reverse complement strand
TACTGACAACTTGATCGCCATCCTGGAAAATGCATTTGGGCACTTCGGCGGCGTTCCCAAGATCCTTGTGCCTGACAATCTCAAGGCGGCCGTCATCAAGGCCGATTGGTATGACCCGGACTTAAATCCAAAGCTGCAAAGTTTCTGCGAACACTACCGGCAAGAGCCATCTGATCCAAGCACTTGGCTATCAACTGATCAAACAGGGATACCACGTTTACTACCGAAGCATCTTCGATGTCGTCCGCGACCTGTTGCATGACGAAGCGATGGACGGACACGAGCACGTGATCAATCGGTACCTCAAGCCGGACTTGCTGATCATCGATGACTTCGGCATGAAGCAGCTAGCCCAAGCGCAGTGGCGAGTTCCTCTTCGAAATGGTGATGCGTCGGTATGAAACGCGAAGCACGATGATGACGACCAACCGTCCGCTTGAAGATTGGGGCAAGTTGTTGGGTGATGTGCCAACGGCAACGGCGATCCTCGATCGGTTCCTGCACCCAGCTGAGATCTTCTCGTTCAACGGGAAGTCCTATCGACTTCGCAATCGCAAAGCCGATTCAAAACCAGCCACTGAATCCAAAGCGCCCACCGGCTCAGGAAAATCCAAAAAGAATTCAAAACCGGCCAGCAAGGACTAAAGCGCCCACCGGCTCGACGGTCGAAGTAATGTAACAATCAACCACTAAACCACGCCATCAAGCAAAAAGTGGCTGGATTTGAAGCGCCCATTCGTGGCCGGTTTTAAAGCGCCCAATGACAGCCTGCTCAACATTGCCAAGTCTTAAAACGTCAGTGGAGCGGCCAAGTCTACCCAATGATTCGTCAACGAGCCAACTACACGTCCTTGGCTTCGCGTTCTTTTCGGCGAATCTCGTCGATGGTCCACTTGTGGTCGGGATTTGCTCTGGGTAACGTTCTAATTATTGCGCACTTTTGAAAAGGCAGCTCCTGCTTGTTACGAATTTTGTTGTGAAGCAAAAATTTCAAGCAAGGAGACTGCCATGAGTAGTGTAACACGAGGAGAGTTGGATAAAAGTCTGTTGCAGGTGAACGAGTCGGAGGTTCGCGGGCATCTGGACGAAGTAGTGCGTCAGACAGTTGAGGAGACGTTGAATTCGATGCTGGACGCGGAGGCGGATCAACTTTGTGGCGCCAAGCGTTATGAACGTTCTGCTGATCGGCTCGATACTCGAGCCGGTTCGTATGAACGGAACCTGGAGACGAAAGCGGGTAAGGTGAAGCTGAAGGTTCCTCGATTGCGCAGCTTGCCGTTTGAAACCCAGATCATTGAGCGGTACCGGCGTCGCGAGTCATCGGTCGAAGAGGCTTTGATGGAGATGTACATGGCAGGCGTGAATGTCCGCCGTGTCGAGGATATCACCGAAGCGTTGTGGGGCACCCGTGTCTCGCCCAGCGTGGTGAGCGAGTTGAACCAGAAACTTTATGAACGGATCGAGACTTGGCGCAACGCTGAGATTAAAGGAGAGTTCGCGTAGACCGCGCCGGCCAGCCATTTTTTTCGCAGCTGCGCTGCTCTAAAAACGGCTGGCCGTCCAACAAGCAGGAATCTGGTATAAACAAATGTGCGCAACTTGACGGACACTACCGTACCGAAACGTGGGCTCATCAGTCCCTCGTGCCAAGATGAAAAAAGTGATGGCGATGTTGAAAGCAATTCACGCTCAGGAAGACCGGGAAGCCGCTGAGAAAAAGGCCATGGATGTGGTGGAAAAGCTGAAGGCGATGAAGCTTCACAAAGCAGCCAAGGCGGTTGAGACGGGCGTGGGTGAGACGGTGAGTTATATGAGCTATCCGCGGGAGCACTGGCGACGGATTCGAACCAATAATTCGTTGGAAAGAATCATGCGGGAGATCCGGCGACGGACCCGTGTTGTGGGTGCTTTCCCGGACGGGAAGGACGCGATGACCACCGCAGCTGCCATCGACCGACTGGTTCACCCCAGCGTGATCATCGAACTCAATGTCCCCAGCTATCGAGTCGAGACGGCCAAGAAAACAAAGACCAAATCGAAATCAACAAGCTCAACCAAAGGCAACAAGCAAACCTGACCCAAATACCCAAACACAGAAATTCTAATTTTCGCTATTGTGGATTTCTAGTCGCCGAACATGTTCTTTCTCACTTCGGCATTCAGCCATGTTTCGTGCCTACAAGTCAAAGAAAATCCTCAACTTAAAGGGCAAGTCAACGCGCGGCTCGAGGAACGCTCACTCGCTGCGCTAAGCTCTCTTAAGCACCGAATCAGCGCAAGCGTTCGGCCCAATCTTCTTCACCAACGATGTAAATTGGAGACTGCACTGCCGCAACTCGCCACAAACCAGGCAGAATAACCACCAAAAACTGTGTCCTTCCAATTTTTGAGAAAGGTGGCTTCATTGCTTCGTTTCGCAACGACCAAGCGGATTTTTCATGACAGGTTTCCGTACAATGGTGTTAATGCTGTGATAACGGCGCACCACACTACCAACTCATCCCATCGATCATCGTAAACGGCCAATTCCGCGAATGCTCTCACTAAAAATCAACCGCTCGCAATACCCTGCAAAACAGGTCACCATCATCAATCTTTTTTTCAATTTGTACTAGTAATTCGAGTGTCAATCTCATGTTTGAGTCCCATTCGCACTGGCCACTCTTGATCGTGTCTGACAACAAAAACACAGAGACAATTCCGCAAACTGATTGCAGAAAGCTCATCTTGCCACCTAACGCACAATAGTACGCGATGAGTTCAGGCAAAAAAAACGCCAAACCCCTTCTATTCGTAGTATCCTCTAAATTCCAAGCAGAAACAAAATCTTCACGACTTAGGGCACTTCCAGAATAATCATAACCACCATCGAGTTCGAACAAAGGAAGCATACTCGAAAATTGAAACGGTCGGTTAACCATTTGAACACAAACCTCGTCAAGTATTTTTTCTCGCTTATTTCTTGACATACGGCTCCTAAAATTGCAGCAATTTCGTGTTGCACTTTAATAGTGATTTTCGAACCTGAGTTAGTGCTTTTTTGTGCCCGGCTTCGGCAACCGAACTTCCACGAGCTATACTGCCTGGAAGTATATAGTCACATCGCTCGCGTAGATACTTGGAACGGCCTGCTTGCAAAGCAGTTAACTCGGTAATTCTAGCCAACACTTGTTCTCGCGTGGTACATTTTTTGCATCCGCTTGAGGAAAGTGCTTTGTAAGAGGCCCAAATCGCCTTGCAATTAGCAATAGCAGTTGCTCGTCTTTTCGCTTTTCTTTTTGCTTCATACTCGGCTCTTGCTCTTGCCGCTTTTTCGGCCTGTTGTCGAGCCTTCTTTTTTGCAAACCGACTACCTAGTTTCGTCGCTGCTTTCTTTGCAAAAGCTCCAACTCCGCCACAAGCTGCACACGCACAAAATGTTGCAGAACGTGCATAAAACCCCGAGTCTTCCAGAATTTCATCGAATTTTGAAACAAAACAGAGCCCGAACTCGGCAACCCCATCCCCGCCAAAATCGTGTTGTAAAATTGTTGAATTAGAGCAGATCTGCCAGGCAGCCGAAACCATTATAGAATTTATTTTAGCACATCCGGCACATGCAATTCCAAGGGCAAGGTGTATAGGTGTTTCCCCTGTTGGATCGACATCTTCTGGCACAAAGTAACCTCGATAGAGTGACATCCCATCCACGTACTCCATCGGGTCTTGGCTCACAAACTCCCCCGTATTGCAATCGTAGAATCTTGCTCGGAAGAACATCAATCCGGATTCATCATCATGCCTCCTGGAGGTATATCCGTAGGGATTGTCGTAGCTGCTACTGGTTCGGACGGTCGAGCCATCGGCTGCCAAGATGGTCCGGCGTC
>CAZJEK010000432.1:3028-3875 GCA_964545005.1 uncultured Pirellulaceae bacterium | reverse complement strand
GCGTCGTGAACTGAATACGCCCATCCGCCCCATAGCGAGTTGTGCTTTCAGAATAGGTATCTGAAGTAGCCGGGTTGAGCGGACTATTCCACTGCGTGTCAAAATTGCCAACTTGCACTTGATGCACGGCTCGCCCTGCCGGATCACTGTTTGTGATCGAGCCATTGCCGAGTTCGTCCCTAAAACCTTGCGTAAATCCACAGCAACCGCTGTAAAACCGCTCTGTAATCGTTCCATCATTGGCGATCGTCTGCTTTGGCTCGCTCTTGATTGTGTAGGTGAACTTTGTCACTTGGGGAGGAAGGCCCCCGCCGGATGGCAACACCTTAGTTTCAATCCTATTGCCAGCCGGGTCGTAGAGGGTCTCATTACGGATGCCGCCAGGAGCCACGCTGGCAAATCGCCGTCCTAACACGTCGTATTCTGTTGATCTAACCGATTCGACCGACGTTTGAAATGCACGCTTTTGAACGGTTTGCCGCCCGGCTTGATCGTATTCCAGCCGAGTCTTGACACCGTCGGGAGCAATCAACTCAATCGTATTGCCTGACAAGTCGCGAATCGCATCGGTAATTTGAAGTGATGGCGTCAGTCCGGTCGGACGCACCAGGTTCAGCAGTTGATCGTTACTCGAATAGCTTGCATAGTCACGGCAGGCGATGGTCCGAACCAATTGATTCTGGGCAGAATAGGCATGATAAGTGTAGGTGTTGTGAAAGTTCTGGACTCCATCGACAAACTGTGAAACCGTCAATTCTTCCTTGAAAGGGCGATTGTTGTAGAAGTTTGTTGTTTTTCGCCGGTATGCTTGATCTCCAGGGTAGCTGATCGAAATCCTTTCACGTCC
>CAZJEK010000432.1:0-3013 GCA_964545005.1 uncultured Pirellulaceae bacterium | reverse complement strand
GCGATAGTCAGTATAGGTCCGCCTAAATGTTCCGTTTTCGTAATTTCCGTAGGACGAGTCCCAGCCATTGTTGTAGACAAGTTGCAGCGTCGACTGGTCTTGGCTAGGGTGTATCGTTTGGACTTGACCATCCAGGATCGTGCTAGAGTCGTTACCGAAAGTCCCATATCGAAATTCTTGGCGGTCGGCGCTATCCCTTGTCGAAAGGCTTACTGAGCCAACTCGACTCTTACGGAAAATCATTTTTCCAGGATCGTCGTAATAGACCTCAGCAGTCGTCGTGTCGGGGTAATTCGTACGCGTCAATCGCCCGTAGTCGTCGTACTCGAAAGTGGTCTGATGACCATTTTCGTCAGTCATCGATACCAGTTCGTCGTAGTACCAGACAAAATTGATCACAGGCCGCGTCAAAACACCAACAGCTGTCTGAACTGCGGGCTTGGTGATTTTTTTGACCCGATAATTCGCGTCGTATTCATATTCTGTGCGATAATCAGCTGATGGATCGCCAGCCGAAAAAGCGGATTCGCCGGACCACAGCAGTAGACCATTTGCGCCGTATTCATAACGAGTTTGAATGGCAACCGAAGCGGGGTCATGGTAACCGCCGTTGCCATCATCGACCAAGCCACGGACAACTGCTGTGATTCGACCGTTGACGTCTCGGACGTAGAGAACAATCTTGCCCCCGCGGTCGCGATACATCACGATCGCATTTCTGGAGTCGTAAGTCCATTCCTCGTAATCGGTGTAGCCTGTCGGGTTCAAGACGTCATAGTCGTAAATCGTTCGAGACAGATTTCCTCCAGCATCGTATTCGTGATGATAAATATTTCCGTACTTGTCACGCGACGACTCTGGCTTGTTGGCATTTATCGAGTTTCCTGGCTGGCCGCCCTGATGCCACATCGTGGCATACATCTCACCTTGGCTTCCTGCACCCTCAAAAGTACCATCTTCGAAATCACCTGGATCCAGTGGAATGACCGTTGCGTATTTCACCGAGTCACCGTAGGTCCACTCAAGCAGCTGGTTCTCGTACAAAATGCGCATCGCGTCACCGGTGTTGGACCGGTAAAACGTAGCCTTGCGCTGCCCTGATCCATCATTGATACCGTGTAGCTCACCCCCAATCTGGTTCACCAACGCCAACGCACCGGCCACGCTGGAGTCTCCTAGTCCACCAAACTCGTTGTCGTCGGTCCAGGTCCTGTCTACGATTCCGTCGGTGGCGCTCAACGCCGCAAGGCGATAGTCAGAGGTCACCAGTCGCTGCTTGGTAACGAAGAACTTGCCATTGAAGTGTTTTTGCTCGATAACTGCATGGTCATTGGTTGACGAGTAGTTGTATTCAGCAATCAATACCATGTTCGATGCGGGATTCCTTTTCCGGCTTACCTGCGACAGGAATCCATCGGTGCCGTAGTCGTATTGAATCTTTTCCCCATTGTCGTACTCGACCTCTGAAACCGCCCAGCGGCCGGCCATTTTCGTCGGGTGATAGGAGAAAGTAGCTACACGACCGTCTGGGCCAGCAACATCCTTGATCTGCTTGACCCGCGTCGGGGACTGTTGCAACTCTTCGTCTGTAAACTCGCCAAAATCTGATTTATAGCGAATCGTTGTCAGTTCACCCGAAGGCGAGTGGATCTCTTCAACCCGAGAATCAAATCGGTTGATCAAGCGAAATTTGTACTTGTAACCATTGCGACGAACGACCTCTGCATAGACCGTTCCGGTTTCACCTTCAATAACCGGATCGAGTATCGGATTGCCAAGGTCATCCAGCACCCGAAAGGAATCGAAATAGACATTGTGTGGATCTGGATCAAACCATTCGGTAGGCACTGAAATGGTTGGTGTAGGATCACCTGGCAGAGGATTTCCACCCCCGCCAACTTCCTCCACATCAAACCGCTGATGAAACTTGACAACACTTCCCAACACCGGATCGAACATGAAGGCAACATTTTGGCCGCCATCATCTCGAAACATGAGCGAGTAATCAAAATTAGTAAAGGAACCGCGACCAGTGTTGGTGGGCCAAAACAGGTTCTGCTGTTTGAAATACCGTTGAAGTGCCGAGCGAGACACACCGTCCCCACCTATTGCACCGCCACCGCAAGACGTACAGCCAGACGGTTGTTCAGCTGAATAGACGTCCGAAAATACGTCAGGCCGTAGCAATTGCTGAACATCTTGAAGCGATGTGTGACCAGGAACTGAATTTCCGATACTCGGGAGCCCAGGGCACGTGCCTGTAGGACAGGTGGGCCTACTCGCATCTCGGCCAGGATAATGAATCGCAGGAGCCGGCGTAGCGACAAGATCAATCCCAGGTTTGAAGTAGATCACTTGCCCGCTCAAATCGCCACCTTCACTCGGCCCCGGGATGCCTGGGCCTCCAGGACCTCCTGTCCCGGGCAAGTTGTAATCTTCGTAGATATTGAACACCAAGGTTGGCTTTGATGGCGCTACCGCGCCCTCCCAACCCCACTCAATCCGTTCCAGATCCTGGGTACCATTGATCGTAATATGAAACTGCTGGCCTGGATACGAAGCAACCCAAACGAACCTCACGCCTTCATCATGGTTCACGGTTAACGTAGGTGCCGGAGTGACCGATGAAACGGCTACTCCATGAGGATTACCTATGGTGTTGACAGAACTGATGTCAATCGCGACACCGGTATCGGGAAGCGGATTCGCAACGCTGACGGTATACTCGATCGACCAGTCGACAACTTTGCCGTGAATCTCCTTGCCATCTGGATCCACTCCGAGAACCGGGAGGTCATAGCTGGTGTCAATCAGCGTGAAGCTGAGTATCTTGTTTTGGATGTAGCTGATGTCAAACCACTTTTGATAGTAGTCTTCATCGCCCACCAATCTGGTGGTTAAGACAAGCAGCAATCCAAAGACAAAAAGTTTAGACGAAAAACGTTTCATGATTTGAGTCCGCAAAAGTACCGCTTGTCGAAAAAGAATCACTCGAACAGTTACTCTGGAAGAG
>CAZJEK010000431.1:0-3930 GCA_964545005.1 uncultured Pirellulaceae bacterium | reverse complement strand
CACGGCCGCATCGGCCATGCTACGTAGCTTGGGCCATTGGCCCGAGTCCGCCACGGCCGCCCTTGTATCAGCACACGGTAATAATCACGGCCGCATCGGCCATGCTACGTAGCTTGGGCCATTGGCCCGAGTCCGCCACGGCCGCCCTTGTATCAGCACACGGTAATAATCACGGCCGCATCGGCCATGCTACGTAGCTTGGGCCATTGGCCCGAGTCCGCCACGTTTTTTCCGAGCTTTCAGTATTCCGCTGTATTCACGGCCGCATCGGCCATGCTACGTGTTCGCCCCGCCCAACATCCCTTTCAATCGTGCAACTCCCAGCCCTTTTTGACATTGGCCTTCTTGAGCTCCTCCCACAATTGCTCAATCTGGTCACGGGAGTTGGAAACCCGGACTTCGCGCGACAACGGTTCCTTTCGCGTCGGGCTGAAATCGGTGTAGTGAATCACGTAAGCCGGAAACTGACTGTCTTCTGATTCCTTGTTGGTCTTCCACAGCAAAAATTTCCGCACCGACGTATGGCCCCGGTAGGGCTTCACGTAAACCTCCCGCTTTTCGACGGTCGACTTCGCCATCGTCAACTCTGACGCGTCGGCTTCGGCCATCGCCACAGGAACCAGGCTGGTAACCTGAGAAATCCTCACATCAGCCGGATCAAATCGCTTGTCATCGCGAACTCGAATAAACTGGGGCGAAATAACGCTGACCAAGGGCATTCGCCGCACAACTTCGTAGCGACGTGCATCCCGATCAAAGCTCAGCACCATCCGATTGACCGGACCGCCACGGGTATTTTGAGCAATCATATCCAGACAACTGATCTCCACTACCAACCGCGGCTCCACCATCTGGTACGCCACATGGTCGGAGTTGACTTCAGCATATTCGCTGTCCACGATCTGATCCTGCAGATCGCTTAGCAGTTCCCGCCGCTGCTGTTCGGTAAACCCGCCACCGACTCGGCAAAGCACGTGAATCGATCCATCACCACGAGCCACCGCCAGCAATAAATCGTGCAGCATTCCCTGGCGATCATCCGTCGATTCGGTAAACCCGATTACGACCGCATCAATGTTATGCCGCGGCTTGACTTTAAAATTACCGGCCGATTCCGACCGGACCACCAGCCCTTCGGCGCCTTGATCCTGCACCCAGTCCTGAAACTGTTTTTCAATTTCGCGATGACCTTTGACCACCACAGTCTCGACTGGCGATACACGTTCTCCAGCGGCAAAGACCCTGTTAACCTGTGAGAATACGTCGGCGTAAGGCCGTTCGTCAGGTTGATTGTCAATCGAAATAATGTCGAACACGGCAAATCGGATCCGATCCAACTCGTCGTTCGATGCAGGTTGCCTGGCCACGCTGACAACGTCGTGGACGCGTGGTCGTCGATCAGGGGTGTCAATGTAGAGTTCGCCGGCAATCAGAACATTGCTCAAGCCGGCTTTGTCCAGCAGTTGTTTCGCCTCGTTTTGCCATGGCATTCCGATCCGAACGGTACCGCCGGGATTCATCGTGAACAGCTGGCCATCACGATAAACCAAAACTGAAAACTCTCCGTCAACCTTTCGGCTGACGTGATATTCGGCGTCTGGAATTTTTCGGCCGATATCGTCCTGCGCTAGCGGAAACATTCGCGACGCGACCGTCCGTTTATAGTTCCGAACCTGCGGTAACAACGTAGCATCATTGACCGCACTCGAGGAAGCGATTCGGTAGTCGCCCAGCTTGATTTCAAACAAACCAGGTTCGATCAAAGCCGTGTCACTCATCGTTGTCTCCCGCTTCCGGCGACTTGAGTTCCAGATTGGAAAGGTGCAGGATCAGGCAATACTTATCCCCATCAATACGACCTTCCAAAAAGCCTCGATAAGGAGAACTTCCCCTTCGCAGTATCAATGGCTGGTTGGACTTCGCCCCTCCGCCCAACAACATCATTGAATCACGCTCTTCCAGATCCTTCGCCATGGCGAACAAAAAGTCATAGGTCAAACCGTTGATGTGCATCAACTGCAATTTGTTGGCGAACACAAACCTGCGAACCACCTCCGATTTCTTGATAAACTTGCCCGTCCATTTGAGTGGAATGTCACTGGAGACATTTTGCGGTGGAACCTCTCGGGGACGACGTTCGCGTTCGGTTCCGTCCGGGTCTTTGATCACGTCAAACTGTTGAATTCGATGCACCAGGTGCTGATCCTGATCGATATACACTCTCGAAGTCGCGTTTAAAAACGAACCCGTCATTTCAAGATTCACTTCCGGGTCGCCATCAATAATTGCCTGCCCGACTTGATCCAGATCCTGGTCGTGCTGTTTTGACAGAGCAACGATATCGTGGTCCAGCGTCGACTTGAGGACCCGAACACTGCGGGCCTGGCGATTTCTGTCGTCGACCCAACGCACTCGCAAAGGAATGCTGACGGACTCCATGTTCACGATGGCGTCCCGGCCCACTTCGTTGGATAGATTGATCTCAGGCATGTTAAAAGGTGCTACTTAAACAGTTTCTCGCGTGTGTGTTTGATACAAAACCTGGTGCTGCTAGATCATTCCAAAGTCCATCAGGTCATCCGTATCTTCTGCCTCGTCTTCGTCCGCTGCAACGACCGCGCCTGTTGTCTGCAGACCTTTGAATTCGAGGCTGGTGGCGTCACCGACAAGAAAAAACGTTTCCCCGGTAAAGTTATTAAGTAAAAATCCGGCATCTGGTTCCAAACCACCACGGTACGAATAAGGGAACCGAAAAATCCCGCCTTCATCCAGTCGCTGTCGCAGCTTTTCGGGGACTTGATCGGATTGCAGCTGATAGATCAAGCGGATGTTGTGGTCGAGATATTCGTCGACGGTCGCTTCCTGATCGAGCGAGATCGGAGCCGCGAAGGAGGACTTGACTGGTGTGATTTCATTGCCTTCCAAATCAACCGGTTTGAGCTCCGACTTGTCCCGCCAATTACCATCGGCGTCCACGTACCCAATCCCCGTACCACCTTTCCCGATCAACGTTTTGCCGTCGTCGGCTAATGTCGTCAACAAGCACGGCTGTCCGGATTCATCAAGCACTTCCTGGGTCTTGAATCCGTACAATTTGGTGCGATCAACTTTGTTCATTTCGAACGAGACCTCAGCACCCTCGAATTCAAATACGATTGGTTTGGCCATGGTGGGTCGTCAATTGGGATGACAGATGGGACTGGCAGCAAATTTGCTAGCATCGAATAACTGGCCGCCAGTGTAGCCAGTTTGGCCAGCGTATTCCAAATATGGGTAAAAACACGTGGCGGCGGCCGCGAAAAACGGATTCTTCTGATCGTTTTTGAGAAGCTGAATGGTCCGTAGCAATTGCAGCGAAGTTGTGCCCGGCAAGCGGTAAGGAATCGGTGTTAATCCAGACGGCAAAATACCGTATTTTCAGCTGATTGAATTCGGTTTTCGCCCAAACACTTGTGGAGTGACACGGATGTTATTCGCTTTGCTATACGATTCCAACGATTTGATTGCCGCTGCTGCCATGGCTTGCGATCAACAACCGATGGGTGATCGCTACTGGGAAGAGTGCCACTTGGCTGAACTGGATTCCAGCGAATCCTATCAGACCGCCTACATGACGATTGTCGATCCGTTTTTGCAGATGCGGCTGATGTTGATCGGTATTGATCAAGAGATCGATCGTGCGGAATTGACTCGTGCCGTCGATGCCTTGGTTGCTCACACGCCAATTGCAGATCGAGCCGCGTAAGTACACAAGCCGGTGATTCTCCGGTGGAGAAAGATTGTGTATCCGGGCCGAGGCGGTTATGCCTTTTAAAAGCTACCTTGATGCAAAGAATAGTTTTTCAAACCGCAGAGACGCAGAGTACGGGGAGCTAGGAGAAACTGAGGTGAACTCTGCGCGTCCTCAGCGTCTCTGCGGTTAGCTCTTGA
>CAZJEK010000430.1:0-3945 GCA_964545005.1 uncultured Pirellulaceae bacterium | reverse complement strand
TCCTGACTCTAACGTTTTGTATGTAGTGATTCCCGCTACGTGCAGCGGTTTGTTCGCAGTTAATGGTCGGCGAACTGGCCTGATCAGTGGACTGCAGGGAAACGCAAAGACACGAAGTCGCAAAGACGCAAAGATTTCCCAAGAGTGCCAAGCGGCAAGTGGCTGTGAAATACGAAGCTTGGCGAATTACAGGACTTAGTGAAGGAATCGAATCACACTTTGCGACTTTGCGTCTCGGCGACTTTGCGTTAATCCAATGCAACCTTACCTTTGATTTCGAAATACATACATTCCGGTAGAGGCAGCCATTTTCAAATAAAAACTGCGATAGTGCGACTGCTAAATTCAAACTGGTGCGACACCAGACATCATCAAGGCACACAGCCAGGCGGCAAACGTGCCCACCGCGTACCCCAGCACTGCCAGCAAAACACCAACCGGTGCCAGGGAGGGGTGGAACGCGGCAGCAACCACCGGGGCACTGGCGGCGCCGCCAATGTTGGCTTTGCTGCCCACCGCCAAAAAGAAATACGGCGCTCTGATTAACCAGCCAACCAGGAACAACAACCCGACGTGAAACGCCATCCAGATGGCACCCACGACGAAGTATTCCTTGAATAACCAGACGGCTTTGATATCCATTTTCAGGCCGATCACGGCGACCAGAATATAGATCATCACGGTGCCCAGTTTCGACGCCCCAGCCCCTTCGTAGTTTCTCATCCTCGTAAACGATAACGCGACTCCGCCCAACGTACTGAGCACAATCAGCCAGAAAAAGGAACTACTCAGGCTCAACCGCTTGGCCCATTCATACGGTTCAAACTTTTCGGACAAAAAGCCTCCCGCCAGATGCGCCGCAGCCGTAATACCAAACCCGATCCCGAGGATCACCATCAAGTCCGTTGACGTAGGAATCCGCGCAGACTTCATGGAAAAGGCCTCCATTTTTTGCTGCAGCCGATCAACGCTGGAAGCATCGGCTTTAAAAAACCGGTCGATCGCTTTGGATTGGCCCACACCCAACAGCAGAAACAACATCCAGGCTTCGGCAACCAGCACGTCCACCGCGATCATGATGCTGTACAACTGTCCAGCGGCAGCCTGTTGGGCTTCGTTCATCTGATCTTCGGGAAGATACAGTTCCTTCATCGCCAACTGATTGGCTCCGCCCCCGATCCAGCTACCGGCCACCGTTGAAAACCCACGCCATTTTGCTTCAAAGCCTTCGCCGCCGACCCATTCGGGAGCAAACAGGCTGACGATCAAAATCGCAATCGGGCCCCCCAGTACAACGCCGATCGTACCCGTAAAGAACATGATCAAGGCTTTCGGCCCGAGCTTGATAATCTCATTCAAGTCAACGCTTAGCGTCAACAGTACCAGCGTCGCCGGCAACAAATATCGGCTGGCAACCGTATACAGCGTATTGTCCTCGGGATTGACTAACCCAAAAAACGACAACAACGATGGCACGAAATAACACAACAGCAGCATCGGGACGACTTTGTAAAACCGTCGAAACCCGGCCAGGCTGTTGGTCCAGAAGATCACCGCCAGGATGACCATCAAGATTCCAAATACGACTGCCGGATTGGTGATCAACGCGGCTTCGTGCGGCGCATTGATCTGAGCTTTAATGCTGTTCCACAGCCTGTTTAAAAACTCGAGCTGTCCAAGTAAGCCGCTGGTTGCCAGTGCGTGCATTTGTTTCTGTCCAGCCCAGTTATTTTCGTCGTTTGCGATCGCGCCGCTTCTGCTTAAGCAGTCGGTCACGTTCTTTTTTCATTTTCTTCCGCTCGGATGCGGTCAATCGTTTACCGGTTGATTTTTTGGTTTTAGGGCCCATCCGCGAAGGGTCCATCATCTGTGCTTGCAGCTCGCGCATCTGATCCATGCGACCCTTGGTACCTTTTCCAGCCATTCCGGTCAGCACTGGCTTCATTGTTTCGAACTGTTTGATCAGTTCGGAAACCTGCTTCGGTTGCACACCTGAACCGGTAGCGATCCGCTGCTTCCGAGCGACGTTAATGATGGATGGATCCTTGCGTTCCTTGGGAGTCATACTGTCGATGATCCCAACCATCTGCTTCACCCCCTTGGTTGCTTCCGGATTGCCCATCATGTTTTTCAATTCGGCGGGCACACCGGGCATCAGGGCCAACATTTTCTGCATCAACCCGGGTTGAGCGAACTTTTGCATCTGGTTGCGAAAGTCATCCAGCGAAAACTTTCCCTTTTCCAGCTGCTCTTCCAGCTTCCGGCGTTCTTCTTCGTCGACCAGTTGGTGGGCCTTTTCAGCCAAGGCAACAATGTCGCCCATGCCCAGAATCCGACTGGCCATGCCTTCGGGACGAAAGACTTCCAGATCGTCCAGGTGTTCACCAGTTCCAAGAAAGCGAACCGGAACGCCCGTGACGGCTTTGACCGACAACAACGCACCACCCCGCGCGTCGCCGTCCAGCTTGGTCATGATGACGCCATTGAGTTCCAGCGATTCATGGAATGCGCCAGCGCTCTTGACCGCGTCCTGCCCCGTCATCCCATCCACGACCAGGAATATGTAATGGGGTTGGACTTCCCGATCGATGGTTTGCAACTGAGCCATCAATTCCTGATCAATTGCCAATCGGCCTGCGGTATCAAGAATCACTACCGGAATGCCGTCGGCCTTCGCCTTGGCCACCGCTGCACGGCAGACTTTAACAGGATCCTGTTCTTCCCGATCACTGAAGACCGGCACGTCCAAGGTCTCGCCCAGGACATGCAGCTGGTCAATCGCCGCAGGGCGCTGAAGGTCAGCGGCACACAGCAAAGGATTTATTTTCAGCTGATTTTGCAAGAGCTTGGCCAGCTTACCGCAGGTCGTCGTTTTACCAGACCCCTGCAAACCACACATCATGATGATCGTAGGCTCGCCTTCAAAGCCCATCGATTCGGGGACCGGCCCCAGCAGCTCAACCAGCTCATCGTTGACGATTTTGACCAGCTGTTGAGCCGGATCAAGATCCAGCAGAACCTTCTCACCCAACGCCTTGTCGGTCACGTTGGACATGAAGTCGCGAATCACGTCGATGCTGACGTCCGCTTCCAGCAGCGAGTTTTCGACCATTTTCAGGCCTTCTCGCATATTGGCTTCAGTCAGCTTACCCTTGCCGCGCAACGACTTGAATGCGCCGCGTAATCCGTCTTGTAATGAGTCAAACATGTAAGTTCGATAAAAATCGATGAAGCGGAGCCAGCGACACGCGCACCGGCCATCACAGTTAAACCCGCCATCTTAACGCAAGCGGCGTAGAATCGTAAGTAGCGCGAAAAATCGCCCGGTAAAAGCGTGTTCGGCAAACACCCCAGGCCAGGAGCAGAAGATTCAACCAGCAATCGACCGGTCAGGCATCTGCAATTTCAGATTGTCGTTCCTTCAGCCGCCGCTGAACGACTCGCTGCAACAGCTGTTGCATTTTTTCGCCGTTGAACGTGTAGGAATGCGATTTAAATTCGATTCGGTCTTCATGCAGGATCGTAAATGGCCGGTTGACGTTGCGCACCGAAACTTCCAGGTGAGCCCCTTCGGGCGAGTACCGACCTACTTCGCCTTCTTTGACGTTGCTGCGCCATTCGATGATTTCCACGGGCGCCCCCGAGCCCGTCGCATCAACAGCGATCTGCGGCTGCCCCGACTCGTGGTGCTGGTCGAATCGCGTCTCCAGTTCGATCCGCCGAGTCGGTTCGGTGTGGTCGTGGCGATGAGAAATCATGGTATTGATGTCAAAACAGTACGCCCCCATCCGCCGTTGAGCATACAGGTAGCGAATGTTCTGCCAGTGCTCCTGGGCGTAGCGATCAAATTCGTCCTGGTTGCCCAAGGTAACGAAATTTCGATTCTTTCCCGCATCGTGATAAGCCATGCGAAACCGCAACACTTCGTTTTTGAATTGCAGGTAC
>CAZJEK010000429.1:1197-3949 GCA_964545005.1 uncultured Pirellulaceae bacterium | reverse complement strand
CGTTTCCTTGTTGAAAGGCGTTTCAAAAAGAAAACCATGCCTCACGTTTTTTACCCTCATACCAAATGTTCGAGAACTACGCCGCGCAGCGGCTTTCTTGAACAAAGGCATGAACGCGGAGCCGCCGATCTCGCGTTATTAAATGGAGCATCATTCACGGCGGCCCGGTGACACGTGGCGTTATCCGAATGACGCACGCCAATGCATCACGCAATCGACAACCTCTACGCGACGTTCGCCCATTATCGAATCGGAGATGACTTCACCGGCTGCGATTGCTGCGTCGGCCCGGAACACTCGGCGAGACTTGCTGCTCCACGACTCCGCGAATTGACTTACGAAGATCTCGAACGCTATGCCCGTAAGGCGATATCAACATGGGGCAATGTTCGGTACTTCAAGCATTTTCTACCGCGACTGCTGGAACTATCGATCGATCATCGTGACGACTTTCTCGATCTTGCGGTAGTGTTCGGCAAACTTAAATACGCGCAGTTCGATTCGTGGCCGCAGCGCGAACGCGATGCCGTCAATCGGTTTTTCGACGAATACTGGCAATATCAACTCGACGATCCCGTTGTTGGTGCATTTGAAGACTCAATTGATACTGTCCTTTGCTCTTTGGCGAACGCTCTATCGTCTATCCAGCGATTTCTCGATGCTTGGATCGCAAAGCATACCGACAACGCGAAGCGACATCTTGCGGTCTTCATACTGAACAATGATGGCACACTGCTGAAAGACGGTCGCCTATCGAATGTCTTCTGGGACACGACGGGACAACCGCAAACCGAGTTGGTAAACTGGTTGCAATCCGATCCTGTTTATCGATTCTTCGACGGACCTGACGATCCAGTACTTGTTGAAGATTTCGCATACGCTTGGCCGCAACTGATGGCGATTCGGTCGGCCTTGGCGGCGAACCAAACGTGACGGAAAATTCCGATAACAATCCGTGCACACGGAGTCGCCGATGGCGCGGTTTGCCAATGGAGAGCGTTTCTCCGGCGGCCCGGTGAACGGTGGCGTTATGCGGTTAGGCGAAAAGAATGAAATTCAATCTACTCGCCCTGCTAATGCTGTTCATTCCAATTACCCTTTTTACTCTCGGAACACGGACTTGGTTTGAAAGTGTGGAAAGCGGATGGCCCGAGTTCGAATTGAATCAGCTAGAATCTTATCGTGGCGAACATGATCATGTGGTCTTATACGTGAAATCTGCGTACGGTATGCCAGGTGACGTGTGGCTCGAGCGATTTCTCGATGATTCACGAGTCAGGCAAGCACAGTTGAATCAAGAACTATTCTTTACTCAATTTGAATTCCGGTATGTAACTGGCGCACCAGCCGGACTTGGGGACGAGTACGAATGGGTGTACGGCCAACCGATCTATGTCAAGGACGCATTCTTTGCAATCTATTCTCGCGGACGGAAGAAGAAACTGTATACTTGGCATGATGATCCGGTTTCGGCAATTGAATCCATGGGGCTAGTCGATTGGGAGTATCGCTATCGAATGCTTGGTTGCATGTCAGCAATTGGCATTGTGGGATTCTTCGTTTTTAGTTTTCTGAAACGGTCCAAGTCGCATAACAACGCCGTCAATCGGAGCACTCATTCACGCGGCAACTGAAATCAAAGCCTTCCGTTCGTGCGGCGTTATCCGGCTCAAGAAATGATTGCAGAATCAAACATTCAATGGATTCGTAGACAGATTGAGGCCGGGACTACCGAATTCCCTGACGAGCCGTGTCCGTATCCCACTTTGGCCGAGAATCAAATTCTGAGTATTGAAACCGAACTGGGCTTCTCGATTCCCAGTGACCTTAGCAAACTGAGGTTCACGAGTTTGCGAATCCAACAGACAGGCCATCGAGTGGTATTTGCCCAGGTCAAGCGAAATGACTAACATGACCAAAGCTCCGTGGGTTTGGGGAAATGCACAGCCATTGTAAGACTGGTTCAAAACCGCGGACTTTCATGGATTCTTTATGCACCATAGGCAATGCTATTCGGCAACCAAAAGCTTTACACCGCAGCGCGTGACGCCAAGCTGGGCGCTACCTCGTTGTCACAAACGCGTGAGCAGCTTCGCATCTCCATCGGCGAACAATACTCGATATCCGTGCGGCACATTGTTTACGACCAAATCGGCATCGGCCCACATCCTGGGCGTCCTCGATTGAACATCATCGTCGATACGGCCGCGGACTATGGTGTTGTCCACAAGGATCAGTTCACGCCAAAACGAAACGTGCAGGACACCATCCGCCGCTGCTTCGAAAAAGTCGTACGTGAAAACTCGGCTGATTACGACACGGAAAACGTCCACGTCGTATTCGACGACTTCTCTGCCGAAGCAATGGGACACGCGGCTCGGCAGTTCCGAGATTCCCACTCTGATGACGTGGTGCGGCAATTTCGCGATGCATATGTCTGGACGATCACCGGGATGGATATGCACTCAATTGTTTTCTATCTCCGTGACTCTGATATTTCCACAAACGATAAGAACGGTAGCAGCCGGGCAATCATCAAACAATGCTTCGATCTGATTCAGGCTTACGACGAATTCGGATACTTTATGCTCTCGACTTTCCCTATCACGTTTGACAGCAAACAGCGATTCGACAGAGAATACAACAGCAGTTGGTTTTACTACTTTCGATGATGACGCTCCACTGTTAGCGCATGGCTGCAGAACAATGGGTTGCACACGGAGCCGCGGCCCGGTGAACCCTGCCGTTCTGC
>CAZJEK010000429.1:0-1187 GCA_964545005.1 uncultured Pirellulaceae bacterium | reverse complement strand
TTTTCTTTTTAAGGAGAAACCCTGATGATTCGACAACTCCTGTCAATCGGTCTTTTGTTGTTTTTTGCGTCCACGGTTTTCGCCCAGGGCGATCCTGTCGTCGCGGTGGCCCGGGATTCCCAAACAGTGTTGGGAGGTGCTGACGCGAGTCGCGATTTTGTTGCTCTGCTCGATTCACAAGCGAACCAAGTTGGTGTGATTTCTGGTGTCGCAGTCAGCCAATCGATTTCGCACCAGAATATGTTGCAGATTGATGCGGTTCATCAACGTGTACTGGTCGCCGAGAATGCGCGTGATCGCGTGTCGGTATTTGACTACGACGGCGCTTCTCAACTGGAAATTCTGATCAAGGATGTTTCCGCGATCTGTCTGTCTTCCGATGCAAGTCAGATCGGATGCGTACGCGGAATTTCTTTGGACGACCAGCAGACGGTGATCCTTGACTCAAAACAGGGAAAGGAGATTCGTCGCCTAAACTGGGGAGGCGTTGCGTTGACCAATGATGAGGTCGGTTCTCAGTTTTGGGCTGTTGGCAGGCAGTTGATCGGATTTGCCGACGACGGAGAAGTTGTCGTCAGGCGACCGTTAACTAGACTTCCTCCTGAGCCGGGACATCCGACGGTGATCAATTCCAGGAACTGGTGTGCCGTGGGGGTGGCGATCGAACCAAATGAAAATGATCACTGGCGGCGAATTTGGGTAGCCGAGCGCGAGCACTCGAACGTAAAGGGAAGCCGAAATCGACTTTTCGCAATTGGCCCGGATGGGCAGACTCGCATCCTCGTGGAGTTGAATGACATTGAACCCCGAAGTATCGCGTGTGCAACCTACAATGGCCGCTCTAAGCGAATACTTGTTGTCGACGGAAAGACTGGCGACTTGGTGTCGTTTAATTCAGACGGCGAACTGATGGTGAGGAAAGAATTGCACATTAAATTAGTTGCGTTTGGAGAACGTTCCGGCCTTTGGATTGCGGGTCGCAAATCAGTACGCCGACTTAATCCGTCAGACCTTACCATTGCAGCTGATCACAAGTTTGACGAAGAGTTAGAACCGGTCGGCCTGGCAGTCCGCTAGCGACGCAGAACCAATTAGAATTTGACATCGCGTTAATGCAGTGCGGTGGCTGTTCGTTCTTGTTGGTTGTGTTGCCAAGCAAGTGTCAATTTGAGCGGTCGAGCCGATGC
>CAZJEK010000428.1:0-3973 GCA_964545005.1 uncultured Pirellulaceae bacterium | reverse complement strand
TGCTTCCCCGGATCGGTAAATGACGCGCTGAACTCCGCCCCCTGTTCGGGCTGTAGCGTTTCGTCGATATAGTATCGAACCTGGTCGTAGTTGCCGGAGATTGCAGGCTTGATCACAATACCATCTTCTACAAAGACCGAAGGCGGCAAGGCCAGTTCGACAACAGGTTTGGGAGGTGGCATGACCGTGAGTCGATGCGTCGCTTCCACGTTGCCAGCAGCGGTGACAACGACGCAGCGAAAATCGAACTCACAAACGGAATCGGCTGACGCCTCCAGTGACTTCCCAGTATCAAGCTTGACCTCGTCCCTGTACCAGTCGATACGTTCAATTGAGGCCATGTTTTCTGGTTGTTCGATCGAACAATTCAGCGTCACGCTGTTCTGGAACTCGGTGCGGCCAGCGCCGATGACCTGAACTTTAGGCAGTTCAAGCGGCAAAACCTCGACTTGAGACGTTTTCGAAGTCGACCTGGTGCCCGAATAGGCGACCAGGCGGATTGACTGAACACCCGTTTCGGTGGCTTTAATATCCAAGTCTCGTTTTGTTGATCGCTCGACGTCGTTGACGTACCACTCAAACCGATCAACAGTTCCGGATGTCCGGTTAATGCATTTAATTGGTTGCTTGATGTAAACCACTGGAGCAACCGTTGCAAAATCGGCTGCGGGTACCGGTTTGGCGACGACCGCAACAGATTTGCGACATTCGGACGTTCGGCCGAGTGAATCTGTGACCGTTAAAACCAACTCGAAGTCGCCTGTCTTTTGCGGACAGACTGATGGATGCGTTTCACGACTCGTTGAAGATCCCCCCAGTCGCCAAAAAGACGTCAACCTATCCCCCGTACTTTCATTGACAACCGTTAGCTTCTCACCCGCTTCAATTTTTTCGCTGGAAACGCGAAATGATGCGGATGGCATTGGAATCGGTATCAGCTCGGCCGGTTTCATAGCCGTCCTGACGTCAACGTTGGAAGCCTGCAACAGTTTTTTGTCCTCGGCCCCCAATTCGTAACCAATCGCTACGTAGGTCAAAGCGACACTTTTTTGTCGCAGCAATTGCTCGTGCTTTTTCAGTACATCTTCCGGACGCTTGCGATGGGGATCGTTATCGAGTCCATCGGTGTAGGCAATGACCCGAACGATGGCATTGGGATTGCGCTCGATATAGTCGGCAGCATCATCCAACACCAGTTCGAGCGCCCACCAAAGTCGCGTACGTTCACCTTTCACATTGAGTCGATTGAGAAAGTCGATTGCCTTGTTTCGGTCGCTCGCTTCCGATTCGCGAGAGATCAAGATTTTTCCACCGCGTGTGAGAGCGCCGGAGAACGAATAGAGGTTCAGTTCAGTTCCAACAGGTACGCTTTCAAAAAACTTCGAGCTTTGCTGGCGAACTTCATCGATCTTTACCCCCCAGCTTTCGGCAGCTGGACTTGATGACCGCCCCCCCATCGATGCGGTATCATCAAACAGCAAGAAAAACACGACGGGTCTTTCGTGAACTACGGTTTGACTCAGTCCGCGAGGTGCTGGTCCAGCTAAACACACGGAAAAGCTGATGCAAATAATGGTTGAAATCGTGGTGAATTTCATCGCGAGCTCCAATGGGTTGATAAAACTTGAAAGCCTTGACAGAAATCTGCCCTCGGTTGGCTAAAGGCACCTGCAAACCCTAGTAGCCAGAAATATTTTCCAGTGTCTCCAGGTTTTGCTGAAAGTTGTCTTGAAACTCGCTCGACCAATGCTTGACGGTGTCGACGTTGGCGATCGTTCGGCAGCAGAGATGAATCGCTAACGTTAAGAGAAATGCTGCCAACGCTTTCCAAAAAAGCCGGACCGAAATCGCCTGCAACTTCACCGCGATTCCAACGAATCCGGTAAGCAGTGCCATCCCCAAAACCAACCAAAAACCGAGAGGCGTTTGGACGGGTAGAAAACGAGCTCGCGCTTGAACGTGGCTGTCCATTAGTGGCTCCGTTGAGCCCCCCGCGTCGGTTACGATTACCCCTACATTCCCCGGGAGAATTGGGTTAAGTGAACCAACTTCGAAACGCGCTGCATTGGAAAGCCTGGCCCGATATTTCGGCGAGATATTCAGCGTTGCGGTGGGATTGACGCCATCGATGTTGACGTCAGAAACTCGTCCAATCGTTAATTCGCCCCAGACAACATCAGCTCCTGTGCGGAGCTGACGAACCGATTTTCCCGAAAGGTAAAGCACATCATTAATTGCTGGCGAGCTTGGGGACGTTAAACTCCGCAACCCAAACCAGCCAGCAATCATCGTCGCAGCAAGTACAAACCCCCACCCAACTCGATCCTCAGTCAAGCTGGAGAAAAACCCGAACACCAAACTCGTTCGTTCGCTTTCAAGTTCCACCCGTTGCAACCAATCGCCGGAAATTGGCACGACATCGCTCGCTTCTGAATTCCAGGGATCGGCGACATTCTGCGAGTAAAAATCGGATTCAGATGGTGGCTCATCCCGAAGCCATTCGTCTGAGACAAAGTCCGAATTCTGATCATCTGGATAGTCAAACCAATTCGTTGGATCGGCTGGTTGAAAATCGTCGGATTCGAAGCTCATATCTTCCCCCAAATTAAAGAGTTCCCGAAATGATGACTCAATGAACGAAAGGCGGTTGCAATCCCCCGACCGACATTGCCTAGTGCTGCGTCAAGCGTAAAAGTTGGGGTTGGCGTTTGAGATCGACGCGGCTTTTGCAATCGCAAATCAACTTGCCAACCCCAAAATCAATAATTGACGAAGCACAAGCAATGTCCTAGAGGATTGCCAAACTGCCCGTGGTTTTGAGATAGGGTTCCCAGTCGTGCTGAGTGGTAGGACGCTTTCTAAATTTCGGTAGCAATACTTGGGGTGGGAGATGGCTTCACTTGGCGACGTTGCACGTGAGCGTCAGCCGCTTTCTTAGTGGGCACACGGGGAGACGTATCGCTATTTGGCCAGCGAGACTCGATGGCGGCGATGATTTCATCTGGACAATCATCCTTGACAAACGAGCGTCGCGTCGCGGTCTGCAAGCTTCCACCAGCGTAGGTCACGATCGTTTCACCGCAGACGACAACGATCGTCGTTGCTACTGGCAGCCAGTTTGGTTGGTTTGCGATATTGCCCACCTGGTGCTTCGGCAGATTGTCTTCGATTTGATCAAAATCAACTTCGTCGTCGATTTCGGGCGCTGGCACGGATGCGATGGCGAACGTCAACGCCTGTTGAACAGGATCGGTTTGGCCAGTGATTTTTTCGGCCAGCTTTTGATCGACCAGCAACCAATCTCGTCGAGTCAATCCACTTACAGCCGCATCGACGCTCGATTGCGGGTCGGTGATCACTCGGACGGAAAATTGTAAATCTGCATGAGTGTGTTTCTGGATCATGATTTTGTCCTTGAAGAAGCTTGTTTTTTTGACGAACGAATGTCGGTTCATGCAAGTAAAGGCACTTCCAAGTGAAAAAAATCGGGCACGACCCAAAACGTAGAAATTCAATGAACCCGCGTTGCAGCATTCGCCGGCGGAGGTGGTGGAAACGAGCGGCCAGGTTGGGATAAGATGATCGGATGCATTTGACACCACGTCATCGCAACTAATCCAACCGCTGCTTACCAACTTCTGAAATGCTTGAATTTTCTCACGGCAAATCTCAGACTCGCCTGATCGAGGACCAACGCATCTGGTATTTGGCTGCTCCTGAAAATATGGCCAAGAAATGCCTGGAACCGGAACTTTTTGCGCTGGCCCGCGAAGTCCGCAAGAAGAATCAAAATGCGTTTGCCCGGCATCAAATGCCAACCGGATGCGAGTGGAAAAAAGTTCCAGATCGTGGTCGGTTCCTGATCAACCCCGAATCACGCTTACTGTGCCTCACTATCGATGCCGGCATTGGTAAAACCACCGCCATGATTCAGGCTCATTCGCTGCGTGGGGGCTGGCTGAAGGGACATCTG
>CAZJEK010000427.1:465-3999 GCA_964545005.1 uncultured Pirellulaceae bacterium | reverse complement strand
TGACGTTTCCTTGTTGAAAGGCGTTTCAAAAAGAAAACCATGCCTCACGTTTTTTTTCATACCAAATGTTCGAGAACTACGCCGCGCAGCGACTTTCTTGAACATTGGGTTGCACACGGAGCCGCGTGTCGCACGGATTTTGAAATCAATGCTGTTTGCCGCGGCCCGGTGAACCCGGTCGTTATCCGGCTTGCCCAATGACAAAACTCTTAGGTGGCGACGAGCCTTTCTTGATAGGCGGAGGCGGGTATGACAACCTGACTGCTTTTCGTTTGGTCGTTGGAAAAGACACCGTCAGCCTTGAGCCGTATAGCATGCGATATGCGTACAAAATGATGCTTACGACTAACCTGTTGTTTTCCATCTTTTTCGCGTTCTTTTTCTACTTGGCAACTTTTGCCGAGAATCCAATCTGGGTTTTTGTTGCAATCGTTTCGTTGGGGGTCGCGACCTGTTGTCTATTCGACATTGTCGTGTATTACCGCTTTCGTGGCGCACTCAATCGTGGCGTCATTTTCAGGTACAACCGAAAATCTGAAATAATCGAGCTGCCCAATCTCGAACTTGAATTTCCGATCGGCGACTCAGTTCACATTGAGTGCATAACTGCTCGGCAGTCCGCAGATGATTTTGGTGACCCCAATTCAGAACTCAATTTTGTTTCGACTGCCGGAACCGAAACGAAACGCTGGAACTTACTGCGATCGATTGCTACCATACGACCTTTCGGTTCGATCACGTCTCGACTAATCAAAGAATTACCGATTGAGGTACGCCGCGTCTAATTCGTCGGATGACAATATGTTGCACCAAAGCGTCGTTGGTGTGCGAGTTTTGATGCAACGATTCACCACGACGCTTGGTGAACATTGACGTTATGTGGCAACTCCAAAGCGACGAATGAACTGTTCCGAATACCGCGAGAACTACGCAACATTCGCGATGCTGCCACTACCGCGCGAAATCTGGGATACGCCCAAATGGGAAGCGTGGACCGAACACTCCCAGAACTGCCGCAATTGCGCCGACTGGGGATTGGGCCAACGTATCATCGACCGCGGTTACGATCCTGCATCGTTTCCATGCGTCCACATCGGCGACCAGATTACACATACGTGTGACCAACATCCTGACCCACACGATTGCCCCGATATCTTGGTCGTCTACTTTCCCCGTTTCGACGAATACTCAATACCAATCCGTGACGGCGGAACATCATCGAGCACAATACGTTTCTGTCCATGGTGTGGTGTTGAACTTCCGGAATCCAAACGAGATCGCTGGTTCGAAGAACTCGAAGGCCTTGGGTACAATGACCCAGTCGAGCAGGATATCCCTGACAAATACGTGACTGATGCGTGGCACAAACAAGCCACATAACATCGCGATGATCCGGAGTCGCGATAGACCTCACTGAAGACTTCACACTTGAATGGTGGCGACCCGGATATCGCTGGCCGTTCGTCGCCTCAAGACCCAGTCAATGTCTGAACTGCTTCACAAGTGCATGACGAAAGCCACGACTGCCGAGGGTGACCAGCGGAAGTACGGTCCTAATTGGGTTGCTTCGCGCCGTGGATCACTCAAGGTTTTCAATGATCGCCTTGAATGTGGCGACTGGCGAATCGACTACACTGAAATCAAGGATGCCGTCCTGTGTTCGTTTCGATCGTTCTTCCTTCGAATTCCCGGATACATATTGACAGTCGAAACGGATGATCGGACATACCACTTCGGACTGAACGGATGGGGTCAATTCTGGAAGGGCAACCTCCCATTCGAAACAAGGCGCGAGAAGGGAAAACTTGGGTTCACGTGGTTCAGTATCATCGTGCGTCTGATCCTATTCGGCTACATTGGTTACCTGTTGTGGCAATGGTTCACCAACCGTTGACGGCGAACACGTTGCCATGACAGAACGGCGACGAACCAATAAGAATTTGACATCGCGTTAATGCAGAGCGGTAGCTGTTAATTTTTGTCAGTGGTACTGCTTTAAAGAGGTCAATTTGAGCGGGCGAGCCGATGCTCAAATTATCTGTTCAAGAGGCCCGTAGCGGCGAGTCATCGGTTGGCCCGTTGGTTTTTGCTTCCCGGTGAACCTGGATTCCCTTAGCGGTAAACCCGATTTCAGCGTTGTTTGTTCGGAGCAAGGTTGGTTCTCGAACAGCAAACACTGTCAGTTTGCAGGTTAAAAGGGTCCACTTGTTTGCAGGTTAAAGTGGTCCACCTATTTGGGGTGTAATTGTTGGTTTTCTGCGGTTTTTTGTAGGTTTCAGCGATTGGGCCGTTTGCGGGTTTGGCCCGTTTAAGCTGGCTCAGTTGCAGGTTTGGCCCGTTTTGAATTCGCATTTTTGTTATCGGCAGTTCGGCCCCGGAGCCTGTAACTGCGGCCCGTGATTTGGATCAGTTCGGCGTTCTGCAGGAACCGGTCGAGGATCGCGGTGGCAGCCGGTACGTCACCGATCAGTTTGCCCCAGTCTTCCAGCGGACGATTGTTGGTCTGTCAGTTTGCAGGTTAAAAGGGTCCACTTGTTTGCAGGTTAAAGTGGTCCACCTATTTTGGGGTGTAATTGTTGGTTTTCTACGGTTGATTGGGCCGTTTGCGGGTTTGGCCCGTCAGGTACCGGAGACGGGTTCTGGTATATGAATTATGACGACCAGACGTTTTTCAAGAATTTGACACCGTGTTAGTGCAGAGCGGTAGCCGTTAGTTCTTGTTGGTGATGTTGCCAAGCAGGCGAGCTTGCAGTTTTCTTTGGGATGGGATCGGTCTGATGGTAGTTGAATAAACAGAAGCTTGATCGGTGCCCAACTGATCCGTTTGTTCACATCTCGATTGTAAGGAATCGCCTTCCTCAAGGAAGGAAAAGCATTCGTTTGCTCGGTGAACTGCTGGCAGACTAATCTGGTGGCAATTGACTTCCTACTTCGACGCGCTTATCGTTTGGTTTCTTGCCTCACTTCCTCCCACCTTCTTTTGGGTTCCAACGAAATGAAACTCTTTCTTCCATTGACCGTATTGGTTGCGTCCGTATTGACACTTGTCTCGCCTGCGTTAACGCAAGCTGAGATGGTCTACAATCTGTCGACAGAGACAACGAACGGTGACGGCGCCAAAATCGTTTCCGGTTTTTTCAAGACGGATGGGACAATCGGATCAGACTTAGCACTTGGCGACATCTTGATTGACTATTCGATTGAAATCATGGAGCTTGGGTCGACTTCAACACTGACAGCTGCGAACAGCACTATTACGAGAAACTCTGCTTTTTTTGATGTGACCGCCACAACGATCACACTTACCGAAGGGCTTGGTTCGTTCGCAGGTTTTCAAGTGGAAGGTAATGCCAACAGTAACAACCGATATGCAGCGTTGAGAACTGGCGGGACAAACAACGTATTTGTTTCACTGAATTCAGGCACCGGAGGACTCACGGGCGGTAGCGGCGATTTTGTTGTTGCTTCTGTCCCCGAGCCAACATCTGCTGTCCTTTTCGGTGTAGCTACGATTTGCGGGCTAACGAGTCGTCG
>CAZJEK010000427.1:0-455 GCA_964545005.1 uncultured Pirellulaceae bacterium | reverse complement strand
AAAAAAATGCTCGCTCGGTGAATTTCACAGAACGAGCTTTCAGGTTTCCTTTGGATGGGATCGGTCTGATGGGAGTTGGAAAAACAGAAGCCTGATCGGCGCCAAGCTGGCCGACCACCTGGCTCGAAAACCACATCGCTGAGAGTAGAGGTTGTAGCGCCTTCATGCCCTGAGTGCGGAAGCCTGGTTAGAAAGCGATGGCCCATCCAGGGCAAGGCGATTCGCCCAAGCAATTCAAGCTGGTCCAGGCCACGGCTGGACTGATTAAGGCTGTCTCTTCCGCGTAGGAGCCAAACGAAAAGTGGACGTGGCCCGCTGTCTTCCTTACAAAGCCTATCCTGCCACAATTCAGCCATAAGTAGGGCCTTTCCGGCTATAATTCAAAGTTCGCCGACACAACTCATTCGTCGACTCGAGCCCGTCCGTTGAATTCTTCTAAGTTAATCACGGCCGTT
>CAZJEK010000426.1:0-4039 GCA_964545005.1 uncultured Pirellulaceae bacterium | reverse complement strand
CAATAAATCAATTATTTACTATATAGTAAACAGTCAATAATGGTCACGCGACCCGCGACCCTGTACACTTTTTCGCTATTTTTCGATTAATCCAACACCTGCCCGGAAAAAGTGACTACATTATTCGCAAAAATGAATAGATTCAGAATACCCAATATTCAGAATCTATATTCTAAACTTGTCTATTTTCCAAATATCGTCACCCCAAACCTTCACGTGCTTTTTGTTCTTTTAAGAAAAAGCACGCGAAAACACATGCGAATTCTAATTTTTTGGGCTTCCTCATAAGATACCACAATCTCTGCCGCGTTCTCGTGTTTTTTTTTGGTTCTTTTTCGAAAAAAAAACAAAGTGCAGCTATGGGGTGGAGTGACAGGGAGTCGCAGCGTTGCAGGTTTGTGGGTATTTCTGTCGTCGGACTCGATACGCATTATGTGTTCCAACAGGCAACCGGATGGAACTTTTCGGTTGACCCGAATTCGACAGAGTCTTTCTTAGCTCCGGGCTACAATGTCGATGATTACGACAACTGGCAGGTCAATGATGACAGAACTCGCGTGAAAGGTCATCCGCGTAAATGGAACGTACCAAATGTAGGCATGCCGTCAGACCCCGTGGAATTTACCATCCACATCCCCGATGCCGAGAAAATCCGGAAATTGGAAGCGCGCCTCGACACCGCGTTGGAGGAAGTCGCCCGCATGTCGGCCATCCTCAAGCGCCACAATATTCACTAAACCAATCCAAGGGATTTCAAATTTTTTTTGGTTCTTTTTTTTTAAAAAAGAACATTTAAATTCTAAACTAGTTTTAGGGGAAGGGAGATTTTTGTGGAGAGGAGCATTTTTTGTTCTCCGGTTGAGAAGAAGAAAGATGTTGTCGGGAAAGAAGCGGACGGCGGACGAGATCGAGGGCGCGAAGCCGCGGGTGGTGCAGACGCCGCACATGGGCGTGGTGCTGCGGTCGGCGCGGATGAACCCGCCGTATGTGGTGGCGATGGATGCGGATGTGCTGAAGCATCCCGACACGGGCGCGGTGCTGGCTCCCGGGGACGTCCAGGTCGTGGCGCACGTCAACGTCGAAGACAAGAGCGTGGTCATCCACCGGCGCGCGCTCGTGACGAAGAAGGAGGTCGAGGAGCACGTCGTGCTGATGCAGGCCGACTGGAAGGCGACGTTCGACAACTTTGCGGTGAACCTGGCGAGCGGCGGCGGCGCGTTCTCGCTCGTCTTTGAGATCCGCCTCACCGCGGGGCTGCTGGCGACGGAGACGGTCGCCGACGCGCCGGTTCTGTGCAAGACCGACCCGGTGGAGCTGCGCGTCGCGTCGTCGTCGGTCAACATCAAGACGGAGCGCTGCAAGATGCTGTGGCCCGGCAAGAAGGTCCACCCCGCGCGCTCGCACATCAACGAGAAGCTGGGCGTGCGCGACCTCATGCTGGCCACGCGCCAGTTTGGCACGCGGTACATGGGTTTTACTTTTCGCGAGTGGGACATGGCGCACCTCTTTGAGCTCAGCGAGGCCGACGTCGCGTCCATCAACGCGCGGGAGATGTCCTTCAAGACTTTTAACGAGCGCGTCTTTGCGCTCTTCCACCATATTTATCAGTTCGCGTGCGGCAACCTGTTCAACCTCGAGCTCTTCGCGGGCGGGTATTTTACGATCATGGACTTTGAGGTCGCGGCGCGGACGGTCGCAGCGCACCCCGCCGGCACGTTTCTGCTGCACTTTTGCCACCCAGAGGGCGCGGGGCCGTACCGTCTCGGCGTGTCGTTCGTCAAGGAGGGCGGCGGTGGGATTGGCCACATCGCGCTGACGTACACGCGCCTGGCCCGGGTGGGGTGGGCGACGGAGTTCATGAAGGACCCCCGCCTCACGCACATCCTGCGCGTGTCGACGACGGAGTCTGCCTCCGACGACGTCCGCGAGCCCAAGGACGAGCTGCGGAAGCTCCACGGCGCGGCGGGCAACCCGCGGATTTTCGAGGGCGAGTACACTCCGCGCGTTGACGTGTTTGTGATTTCGTGAGTTTTAAAGAAAAGAGTCGGGTTGTATTTCTTGGATACTAAAATACATTTTTTTTCGTGACACAAAACCTTAACTGGAACAAAAGGATTTCGCGCAAGAGGTCGGCGTGGGCCCTCCGAAATCCGGTGCCGGCTATTTCGGTTTTCTCCAACATATCTCCCATCGCGCGAAATTCCTTCCGTACTCTCTCCTTGTCCGCGCGCGCTGCCTCGGCACACAATTTCGTGCGCGCCGCGTCGATCTCATACAATTCTTCCACTTCCATCTTTATTTTTTTCGGTCGAGCGACCGAAAAAATAAAGATAGATGTACTTTCTGTTGACGGATCGAGGCAATCCGCGGGATCCCGGCGTGCTGGATCCGCGGAAATACGGCGTGTTTGACTATGTGGTCGCGTTCCTGGCGTTTGTCCTGGTCGCGTGCTTGATTGTGTTTTTGGTTAACGTGACTACGTATGAGGCGCGCCGATCAGTGTGATTACATAAACATGTATTGAGACATGATGGGATGTCATTTAAGGGGAACTGGCCAAGAGAGGACGATGGCTTGTTTTTTCGCGCGTGATAATCAATTGCGCCTCCAGCGCAACTTCGTAGCAGCGGCTATTTCGCGTGATGCATATGAATGACTCCCCGCGCGCTGCCGCTGCAAAGCATTGGTGTGTGATTTCCCAATATGCAAATCCTTTTTCTCCAAGTTCTGGTTTGGTGGCGGGCGGGTTGGAACACACGTAGAAAAGAATTTCTCCGCGAACATATTGCACCAATTTCAAGAGTGTTTCTCCGTTCAACTCGTCAGGAAACCCGGTATTGTAGTCGTGAATCCTTTTTTTCTCCGGATCGGGTTCCCGGCCGGGTTCCGGGGAAGAAGGTTGCATAGACATTTTTTTCGGAGAATCAGGAGATACACCGAGAGAATGTGGAGAAACTAAGAAAGATAATGGATATATGAATCAGTTATATACTCTTTCAGAATTTAAATTCAAGATCTGGAGTGTTGATCTTGGTTGGCCTCCTATTTGGTGTGCGCCCTGTTAATTTGTTTATCCGGTGCGGGAGATCTCTTTCGAGAAAAAAAAATGTCGTGTTCTGTGTGCGAAAATGTGGATGCCCAGGCCGATGTCCTGGCGTACAAAACGGCGGGTCACGGGAAGATGGCCAGGTGCATGCCATGCCTGGAAAAGTTTGCCGCCACACAACAGCCCCGAAGAATCGATAATCGTATGGTCAGGCCGGCGGAAACCAGGGAAATAGAGGATGCGTTTCCGGACGACATGAAATTCATGTTTTGTTATGCTTGTGGTTTCGTGATCACCTCAGACGATGTGGCATGTGGTGTTATGCAGTGTTCTAGATGTGGTACGTGTAGTACATGGGCTGGTGCGACAAAAAGCGATGTTGTAAAAATGATATCCACTATGGAGGCACGGAATCGATCTCTGAATCCGAGACGGGGTCATCTTATGGCCGTTCATGTGCCGTGTGACACTATATTGGGAGGAGGCATTGCCATACTAGTTTGTTTATTATTTTTTGGGGGGATTATAAATATAATCCAAACGACATTGGATTCGGACCTGGGCGACAGGTACGAGTATGGCGCCACAGACACTGCTGCAGTTACCCAATCCGAGTACGATGTCATCATGAATATTGGAAGTGATATGCCTGCAGTATTTATTCCATCGGAGGGATTCAAAACACAGGTGTATGGTGTGTACGATTTCAACGCCTCGGACTTTGTCTTGGATATAAGGCGCAAGGTGGGATTGGGCCCTCGACCTTGCCCCGAGACGGTATTGGATCATTATATCGACGGGCGCCCATTTTACACATTTTCCATTCCATTCAAGAGATACGGCGACAACCGTCGGTATCTGAGTGACCGGCTTGCGCTTGTATACTATCCATATGACAGTGTGACATTTGTCTTTGGGAGTAGACAAGACCGTGGCTATGTTTTGGATACCATTGAGGATTTTTTATTACCGCAATTACTCGGAATAATAGGA
>CAZJEK010000425.1:0-4045 GCA_964545005.1 uncultured Pirellulaceae bacterium | reverse complement strand
CTGCGAGCAGTTGTTGACGGATCTCGGGCCAGATCGCTCGGGCTTGAGATTCGAAGTCCTTGATCGTGACTCCGTCGGGGCCGGGGGCTCCGCGGTTTCGCTTGACTTGACGCCAGGCTCGATCAAGATTCGCAGGATCAACAATCTGTTCCATCAGTTGATCGGTTGTAGCCGTTTCCGTGCTAACGAACAAAATGCTATGATCGAACCTAAATACCGGGGACATCGGAGATATTGATCTGTGTTCGATTACTTTATGGGGTTCGCGTTAGTGATTACGGGAATCGTGATCGTCGGAATCTCCCTCTACAAATCACGGCACTCAAAAACGTCGCGAAATTTGCAATCTCTTCAACGCGGATTAACCAACGAACAGATTGATAGAATTTTCCAGACGCTACCCAAACGGTCCGACGCAAATGTTGGCTTTTACTTTGGGCTATTCTTCATTGCAGTCGGCGTAGTTAGAATTGGTTTTGTATGGTGGTTTTTGTCTCATCTCGACTGACAACAATCACCAGCGTGCACGGATAATAATTGGATGGACCGCCCTACCGATGGTCTTGGTTTTTGAAGTGGATGGCTGCTCGTCGGCGCTCGGTCATTGGGAACGTTATTTGCTGGAGCTGCTAAAGGTAAAATGGTCACGAGAACTTTGTCATTATTGGTACTTTTTTTCTTGGGGTTTGTTGGGCAAGCGCCCGCCAACGACGACTGGACGAGCCATCCCGAATGGTCAGGTGACTGGAGCTTCACACCAGAGATCTCAGAACTTTTGGGGTTCCCAACGGTTGACGACAGTTCGGGCGTGCCGACGTCGTTGCGAATCAGTTTCTTTGTGAGCAAGGAAGCGGCGATTGACGTGATGGGGGATGACACGGTTCAATCGTCTCAACGGTTGATCGAAAAGATGGAGCACAAGATTGTTGCTGCCGGGCGCTTCAGAGAACCCGTGGGAAAAAGCAATGATTCAATCTGCTTCATGAGCACGAAAGCTGGTGCTACCTATCTTTGGTTGGGAGATCAATCCACAACTGCAAGCGTCGCGAAGGTTCACTTTGTCCGCGGCGTTTCTCCTGCAAAGGACCTTCTGATACTGGATTTTGGCGGCGTTTTCAAACAGCGTATTCGGGGCGCAAAAGCATCCAGCAACCAACAAGCAATCGGGTATGTCCGGCAGCGTGTGCCAACCAAAAGCAAATAACAACGCATTTCTGAAACAGTTGTCAAGTTGTTTTCGGTTTCTACTTAAGTGATCGCGCAGGTCTACCGCAAGTTTTCCTTTTTCATCATGCGATGTGGCTTTTAGTCTTTAGACGGGTTTGCGCGTGGTTCTCTACCGATGCGAAGGGTCCCGAAACATTTCTCCGTGGGTCCGGCTGACTGATCATTCAAGTCAGCTCTCTGGATGCAGGTTGTTCCGGCGAAGGACGTGTTTGATTCTTTTCGAGAACTTCGAACCTGATCCTGTTGTCAGACAAACTCGCTGCGACGCTTCTCGGGAAGTTTTTGTTGCTCGACTGATACACGCAAACACTTGGTTCGTGCAAGGCAGCAGAAGAACTACGGAACCGACCCGCCAAGTGATTGATGACATCATGGACAACTCAAAACGCCGACAATTCCTTCGACTCGTAACGGGGTGGTCCGAAATCCTGTTGCTCGGTGGGAGCTTGCCTGCGACAATGGCACCCAGGGGAACGGAGTTTGCGCCGGGTCGCGCTCGGCGTTAACGACAGTGCGGCGTGTACGAAAGCTCTTCGATTCACCCAAGCACTCAACCGGGCCGGTGCAAGACAATAATCTTTTACCTCGAGTCTCGATGATCCCATACGGAATCAGCCGCTCAAACACTTGCGATCTTTTTTGCAGCTGGTTCAACTTGGGCGTTGTCCCGTATGAGTTTATTGGCGTGAAGAAGCCCGACCGTCAGAAGAAGGCCGAAACGCGCATGCGGAGCACAGAACGTTTTCGTGACCAAGATGCGGCTGTCGGACTGTTCGTGCAAGAATGCCGGCAGGCGATGACGACACACGGTTACGAACATCATTTGGCCGACGTTGAGGCACACGCCGGACGCTTCACCACGAACCTTGCTAAACGCTGCCGTTTCCGACTCGGAGGAAAACTTGCCGAATTATGACTTCTATGCGTATGGATCTGACCACGAGGTGTTACTCGAGTACCTTTTGGATGCGATGCCTTGTCGGATTTTCGAGCTGGCGTCGCGTCCCGGCCGAAACGTCATGGAGTTCAGATCGCTGGGAGACTTTGAAGAACGTTTCAATATTTCTGACTGGAATGATGACTTTCATACACCCCTCATTCTACAGATACTCCCTATTGATGCTGGCGGAAAGGTTGAGTTTGAACGAGTCGCACATGATGCCGATCAATTTGGTGAAAGGACGTTTCACTACAGAACAACCGGTCTTGGATTAATTCAACTTTATCTTTCCGGCGTCGTGCATGGCGAGTTGAGGGAATCTCACACCAGCCACAATAGTGAAACACATGCTCGAAACGTTGCCACAAGAACTGACGACGCCGCCAATTGGAATTGGGACGCCATAAATTCTTTTTCGCGGAAACTCAATCGCTACATTCGAAGGTTGTGCGTCAGGCAACAACCAGGTTCTCTTCCTGTGCTTCTGTGTGCAAACGATTTTATGACGAGCGTCGGATAGAAGAACGATGCACTAATGCCTTCCGTCAGCCGCCAGACTTTCGCGGCGGATAAAAAAACGGATACACGCGAAGCCCGGCTCGCACGCGTGTTTTGGAGCAACGATTACCATCCGGCCGCGGTGATCCAAAACGTTATCCGATTACCGCCTGCGGTTTTAGCCGCATGAATAGAACTCTCAGCATCGTCGCATTTCTCTGTACGCTGTTTGGCTGTGGTGTCGAACCGTATTCGGAATGAAGCAAGAAGTATCTGTAATCCCGAATAATCATCCAATGCCCCTCCAGCGGCGAAGTCGGGCACTTACAATTGGAGAATCACTGGCTGCCGCCAGCTGATTGGTGGCGTTTTACGCCTTTGCGTTGGAGGGAACATTGCGAAAAATTCTGGTGTTCGGCAATTCCGGTTCTGGCAAATCGACGCTCGCAAAATCGATCGCGTCAACGGATGGCTGCGCTCATTTCGATCTTGATTCCATCGCCTGGTTGCCCACAACCCCGCCCGAACGTGCGCCCATTGAAGATTCACGAAGACATATTGAACAGTTCATCAATGAGCATTCTGATTGGGTAATCGAGGGCTGCTACGCTGACCTGATTGAAATCGCTTTGCCAGATGCAACTGAAATGGTATTTTTAAATCTTTCAGTAAACGACTGCATTTCCAACGCCCAACAAAGACCTTGGGAACCTCACAAGTATCCGTCAAAGCAACTCCAGGATTCGAATCTGAAAATGCTAATTGACTGGATCCGTGGTTATCCGGATCGTAATGATGCATGTTCATTGGCAGCTCACGAAAATCTCTACTCAAGATTTGAGGGGAACAAGACCATGAGGACTTCAAACATCGTAAAACTTTAACCGGCAGATCGGCATTTTGTGCGCATGACTAATTCCCGACAATCCAGCTACCCTGTCCAGATCTACCGTGTTCGATCCCGATCAACTGCCGAGGTCTACTTCCTTGGCAATCCGAGTGCCGACACAGACATGGTGACCGACGGCTTACTGTTATTGGCAAGCCCCCAGCGAAAAGAGATACACCTCATTTATGCTGATACAGACGAGTATTCGCTTGGACCATTCGACGGAGCTGTTCAGAGGGCAAACCGAGAGAACGAAGTACAAAAGAGAAATGATCTGGTTGCCGTTGGCATCGATCCAGCCATGCCTTCAGCTAATGCCGAGGTTTGCAAATACGCATTCCATGATGTCGTGAATGATGGATATGCGGATGCAATCGAGACGCTGGAACTGGACGAGTTCTTGTCCGAGGGTGGTACAATTGTCGACCGTCGCTCAGAATTCGTCGGATAACAAAAGGTGCTACTGAGTCGCGAACACGAGCGTTTTGACA
>CAZJEK010000424.1:0-4061 GCA_964545005.1 uncultured Pirellulaceae bacterium | reverse complement strand
TTGAGCGGTCGAGCCGATGCTCAAATTATCTGTTCAAGAGGCCCGTAGCGGCGAGTCATCGGTTGGCCCGTTGGTTTTTGCTTCCCGGTGAACCTGGATTCCGGCAGCGGTAAACCCGATTTCAGCGTTGTTTGTTCGGAGCAAGGTTGGTTCTGGAACTGCCAGCACGATTGAGTTGATCTCGGGACGATCGGTTTTTCACTGAATTTCGGGTTGAACTGCCTCGTTTTCGCGTTCGCGACCGAGTCGGCGCAGACCTTCCTCGCAACCAGCTGCCAACTGATTTTTGAAACGACCGATTGTCCGCCCTGGATCAATCGCATGGTGGGCCTCGACGCGTTTGCGACTTCGACCAGATCAGCTTGTCGTCCGCATTGGTCATTTCGATCAGCTCCAACTCATCACCACAGCGGTCACACTGAGGCACTTTTCGCTGTCTTGGCTGAGGTTGGAATCGACCGCTGCCGAGCCAGAACGTCCAGCCCAGCCACAGCCAGATCAACCAGCGAACATCTTCCAGCTGCAGCTTGTTGTTGGAACTCATGAATCCGTAGTAACGGACTTTCTGGAATCCGGCCGGCAAGATGTGCTGGGCGAACGCGCGGACGTAGCCATCAACGGTGCGTTTGGCTTTACCGGCCAGTTGCAGGTCTTCGATCAGCTTCTGATACCATTTTCCTTGGAAGTGATCGCTGGGAGATGGTAGATTGTTGTACGTGGGCATGACGTTTCCTTGTTGAAAGGCGTTTCAAAAAGAAAACCATGCCTCACGTTTTTTACCTTATATCAAATGTTCGAGAACTACGCCGCGCAGCGGCTTTCTTGAACAACGCGATCCACCGGAGCACTCATTCGGGCGGGTGCCAGGTGCTAAGCTTTTACTTCGTGCCCGGTGATCTTTTACGTTATGTCGCTTGAAAGAACACATGGAACGAAGAATCATTCACTGGCTTCCGATCGTTGGTGTCGTTGCGGCAATGGTGATGCTCGCAAACGCGACTTTTCTGTATACGGGCGATGTTCATTGGACCCGGGTGACTGTTTCCTTGCTGTGCGCTCAGTATCTTCCAGATGGTGCGGCGAATCCCGGCCGCGGACTTCCGATTGTCGCGTTATTCCTTCTGTGCGCCAGCATGTCCCTGCTGTTCGAGCTCATTTCACGTTTTGCTGATTACAAATCACTACGAAAAACGATTCAAATCGGGGGTATTGGGTCGATGGTTTACGCCTTGCTAACCGCGACCCCGATGCACAATCTGATGGTGAACATTGCATTGGCTTTCTTCCTTGTTGCGATAATCGCTATCGTCTACATGCTTTGCCGAAAACAGCAGTACGGCTTGGCAATCGTTGGACTTGCATGCATCCTCCTGAAACTCGGCAGCGTTTGCTTGTACTACACCAACACTTACACTGAGGCTTGGGGTGTGTTGCAAAAACTGTCGTTCATTCTGACGACAACATGGTTGTTTACGGTACTGTTGGTGGCCAAACCGAGGATCACTCGCGACATAACAATCGGTACAACCGGAGCCGCGGGCCGCGCGGATTCTGAAATCAATGTTGGTTGGCCGCGGCCCGGTTAACCGTGGCGTTATTTCACTCAATGAATCCGCACGTCAATTCGCTTTTTGAATTCACTCGTTCTCGTGTGTCCGAAAAGCACATTGGGGACTTTTCGCCAAGCGACCCGGGATACGAGTCATACGTATGCTTGTGGAATCGGATATTCCGTTCTGGTGAAATTCCAACTAAATCGGAATTCGACCTTTCCGAAGTGATCGGGCTCACGGGTTGGGCCAACCCAACCGAATTTGATGATTCGAAGGGCTTCCGTGACTATCGACGCTTCACCAGTGCGGTTGCCGTAGCTTTGATTCACTCCGGCAACGACTCTGAAAGCGTTCGCCCTGCAAACTATATCGCACGCGACCTGATTGTTGATTGTGATCCCAAGGAACCCGAACATCTCGAGTTGGTTCGGAACGTATTTCCAGTCACCCGCGAGGTTTTGGCCGCCACAAACTTCGAAGAGGAATATCCCTTCTTTACGTTTGGTGCATTGATCCTCGCGCAGATGTCGAACGATGACGATGATGCGGCGTGCCTTGCGGCTCAACTGATTGCGGATGAATCCGCAGTACGCAACAATGATTCACTCAACTGGGGTCTTGGCGACTCGCGGTTTTTGCTTGGTTTGACAAACTACGATCAATTGCATTCGGATTGGAAACGCTTCGCAGCCGCCCTTTCCAACCCATTAGGCGACGAGAACATGCAACTCGTGATTGACGCGTTTGCAGAATCCGTGAAATAACAATCCGTTCCACACGGAGCCGCGGGCCGCGCGGATTCTGAAATCAATGTTGGTTGGCCGCGGCCCGGTTAACCGTGGCGTTATTTGCAATACACGATGCGACATCATCCACTTCAGATTCCCGGCGGATGGATAGTGGCACAGAACCACTTCTTTGACATCACCCCTGAAGCTGCGATGCTCGAATCTGGCCGACTAGACTTCCCATTCGTCGAGGACATACTGCAACTGACGAACGACTATCGCCGAATGGCGCTCGACTTGGGTTGGTATCCCGATGGTGATCCGAACGGACACTACAGACTCGTTCTCATACAATGGGATGCTCCCCCCAAACATAACGACATGCCGAAACAATCGATTGCTACGGAGAGAAACGGAATCGAATACACCTACCAGCTTCAGCCTCTTCTCGTTGGCGACGCTTGGTCGAAGCCACTGGTTGACTTTTCATCAAGAGATCAGGGCGTAATCGTGACTCGGATAAACGATACACTGGCAAAGGTCGAATCAGGAGAACTCGGCAGCGGCTAGACCGAAAAGCAAATAACAATGATCGAGATAGGGGCCGTCTCGCGACGGACCCCTCTCACACCACCGGACATGCGGGTCCGCATCCGGCGGTTCTTTTCCTGGAAGCAAACTTGCTCCAGATCGCCTCAAGACTGACCAATCCCTGTTCCTGGAGATAGTCCACGCCAAGCGCGATATGCATCGCGGCACTTTTGGACATCACCCAGGGGCCCCTTCCGCTACAGCCGTGGCTGATCGCCTCGTCGCGAGGCATCCCCAGCTGAATGAGTTTCCTGATCCGCGTGCGGACCCGGTACCACTGTTTCCAGTAGCAGGCCCGAATCTCTTGCTGCGAAGGCCCGATCGAACCTCCCTCCATGCAAGTTCTGTGCAAAGGCTGCGAGTTTTCGTTAAACTGTTCCAACGCTCATCAATTGGTCTGCTGAGACCTTGACTCTTTTGAAATCATGAGGCGGAACTATGTCCTCCTGATATGGCTTTTCCGGCTTCTATTTGCTAATGTAGCTATTCGCCATGGCGACGCCTTCCAACCGGTTTCGCTGTGGTCGCAGGATGTGCTACGATCGTGCACCTTTTCATGACCTGAGATGCCAAAAAGGTGATGTAAAGGTTGTGTCTGACGCCGAAAAGTGTCCAGCCCCCGTAGCTCAGGGGATAGAGCACAGCTTTCCTAACAGGCAAACACGAACAAATAGCCGCGATTTTACGGGGTTTTCTGAAATGTTACCTGCCTGAATCCGCTCGAATTCGCCGCAACTGGTTACCCCGTAACCCGTCAATGACGAAGATCGCAAATGGTCGCGGAATGTTGCGGTGCCGCAACAATGTCTTGCTGAGTACAAACAGGCGATCCCTTATAACCGGTATGCAAGGCAGGCGATTGTCGTGATTCTACATTTATTCATACGGCATTGGTTTAGTCGCCGTTTAGCGTTGAGTGATATCTCCGCCGAACTTTTCTCTAGGCATAGCAATGTCGGATTGGTCAAGCCAAGTCGAAAAACATCAAGTCCATGATGATCTTCGCGCTGCGATCTCAGCAAGCACGCAGCTGACCAACGAGCTTGTCGACGAAGGAGTGCTGACAAAAACCGAACGAGTGCTACAGGTATTGAAGCAGGTTGAGTTGCGCCTAAACGCCTGCGACCCGGCTCTCATAAGCCTTGATCTTCTAAACCAGCTTCAGACACCAATTAACAAAATCGAGCAA
>CAZJEK010000423.1:0-4072 GCA_964545005.1 uncultured Pirellulaceae bacterium | reverse complement strand
CCACCGACCATCCGAATCTTACGCGTCAACTGGTTTCGTCCGGGGCTAGCGCCCAAATCGGCTGGACAAAAAATGTCAGCTTCTCCGCGAAAGTTGTGTAGCATGGCCGATTCGGCCGTGATCACAGTTGAATACGAAACGTTGGGCGAAACCTTGCGGACTCGGGCCAATGGCCCAAGCTACTTCCGACTAAATGCAATCGCTCAAAAAAAAGGCCCCCACCGAAACGGTAGAGGCCTTGGTTTAGCATTTAAATCGTCAACGTGTTACGTTGGCTACGGTTGTCGCGAGGCGACTTGTTTTTCACCGCTGCGGACCGCAGGATCGAGATCGAAGCGATCATTGTTCATCACCTTGACCCAAGCCGAAACAAAGTCGTCAACGAATTTTTGCTTGGCGTCCTCGGAAGCGTAGACTTCAGCGATACCACGCAACTGAGAATTGGAGCCGAAAATCAAGTCGACTCGAGTTCCCGTCCATTTGACTTCGCCGGACTCCCGGTCACGACCTTCAAATACCTGTTTGTCGTTGGCAGACTGTTTCCAATCGGTGCTCATGTCCAACAGGTTGACAAAGAAGTCGTTGGTCAGTGTACCCGGTTTGTCGGTGAAGACGCCGTGTTGGCTGCCACCGAAGTTGGTGCCCAAAGCTCGCATTCCTCCGACCAGCACCGTCATTTCCGGCGCGGTCAGGTTCAGCAAGTTGGCTCGATCGACCAGCAGTTCTTCCGGACGACGATATTGACCTTGCTGGACATAGTTGCGGAAACCATCGGCTTTGGGTTCGAGGTAAGCCACCGAGTCAACTTCAGTCATTTCAGCCGTTGCGTCGGTTCGACCCGGGGCAAAAGGGACCACGATTTCATGGCCGGCTTTACGAGCCGCTGCTTCGATGCCGGCAGAACCGCCGAGCACGATCAAGTCAGCCAAAGAGACTTTCTTATCGCCATTGGCCTGGTTGAATTCCTGCTGGATCTTTTCCAGCTGGGCCAAAACAGCAGCCAGTTGTTCCGGTTGGTTGACCTCCCAGCTCTTTTGAGGAGCCAAGCGGATTCGAGCACCGTTGGCACCGCCTCGCATGTCAGAATTGCGATAGGTAGCCGCCGAAGCCCAGGCGGTGGTAACCAATTGTTGCACCGTCAGCCCGGAATCGAGCATTTTCTGCTTGAGCATTTTCACGTCTTTGGCGTCAACCAGTTGATGATCGACGGTTGGGACGGGGTCCTGCCAAATCTGCGGGTCCGGAACTTCCGGTCCCAGGAGTCGTGGATAGGGACCCATGTCACGATGGGTCAGCTTGTACCAGGCTTTGGCAAATGCTTTTTCAAACTCTTCCGGATTTTCATGAAAGCGTTTCGAGATCTTGGCGTAGGCCGGATCCATTCGCAAAGCCAGGTCGGTGGTGAACATCATCGGCGGATGCGATTTGCCGGCAACATGGGCGTCAGGAACGTCGTCCGCCGCATCTGGATCGGTTGGTACCCACTGCCAGGCGCCGGCTGGGCTTTTGACGAGATCCCAATCGTAGCCGAACAGGTTGTCGAAATATCCGTTGGACCACCTCGTCGGTGTTGACGTCCAGGCACCTTCCAGTCCGCTGGTGATGGTGTCTTCCGCATTGCCTTTACCAAACTTGTTCTTCCACCCCAGCCCTTGTTCTTCGATTCCGGCGCCTTCTGGCTCGGGTCCGACATTACCATCGGGCTTGGCTGCACCGTGAGCTTTCCCGAACGTGTGACCACCGGCAATCAAGGCAACGGTTTCTTCATCGTTCATTGCCATGCGGCCAAACGTTTCGCGGATGTCCTGGGCTGCCTCCAGTGCACTTGGCTTGCCGTTAGGTCCTTCCGGATTGACGTAGATCAATCCCATTTGAACTGCGGCCAATGGGTTTTCCAGTTCGCGGTCGCCTTCGTAACGTTTGTCGCCCAGCCACTCGCTTTCGGGACCCCAGTACACATCGCGTTGCGGTTCCCAAACGTCTTCCCGGCCGCCAGCGAATCCAAAGGTTTCAAACCCCATCGATTCCAACGCGACGTTTCCGGTCAGCACCATCAGGTCAGCCCACGAGATCTTGTTGCCGTACTTTTGCTTGATCGGCCAGAGCAAACGGCGGGCTTTGTCCAAGTTGGCATTGTCAGGCCAGCTGTTCAATGGTGCGAATCGTTGTGTCCCGTCGGAAGCACCTCCGCGACCATCGGTGACTCGGTAAGTTCCAGCACTGTGCCAGGCCATCCGAATGAACAATGGACCGTAATGCCCATAATCAGCGGGCCACCAATCCTGAGAATCCGTCATCAGGTTTTCCAGATCTTTCTTGATCGCTGCCAAATCAAGTTTCTTGAACTCTTCGGCGTAGTCGAAATCTGCCCCCATCGGATTGCTCTTGGCAGAGTTCTGAGACAAGATCAGCAAGTTGAGCTGGTTGGGCCACCAATCGTCGATCGACATTGCACCGGCGCTGGTGTTGGCGCGGTCAGAATCCTGGGCATTTGCCATTGGCTCCTGCGGAGCATTGGGAGCTGAGACCGCATAGGTCTTGCCGGTGATTGGGCATTTAACCATCCCTGGTGCACTGTCCTGTGCCGCTGCCGGAGACACGATCAGTGCGACTAACCCGAACACGGCCCAGCACAGCACGCCGGCCGGTCGCAGCGACTCCCTGCCGCTGCGTTCCGTTTCCTTGCCGCCAACCGACCAATTCGGTTTGGCTGAATTTAATCTTCTCATCATCCGTCTCCTCGCATGCATAGTTTGAAATGTCTAGGTCCAGCGGTTTACCCGCATCGGTTCGACAGTGAGGAGTATCGACCCTGTATGCTTATACGTCAAATGCATCGACTGCATACTAACAATGCGTCTTGGGTATGACTGTTTTGTGCGTCACCGGGCCTGCCGATGAGCGAATTTGTCACAAAATGTTGAAGTTCTGCACTGTCCAACCCTGGATCCGTCATTCAACGGATGGAGCAAATTTGAAGCCAAAACCAATCGCGGCCATGCAGCCAAGTTGCCCGCCCCCTGAATCAAGTTGAAACGCGGTACTAGATCCGGTAAGGTTCCAGCTCGCCATCGGGTACCACATCGACAGCGACGTTCATTGTCGTTGCGCCTCCGCCGGTGAAGACACCTTGCACGGGGCAGACATCGGAGTAATCGCGGCCCCAGGCGATAGTGATATGATCGGTCGCAGGAATCACGTTATTGGTGGGATCAAAATCGAACCAGCCGGCGGCTCCGCAATACAAGCTGGCCCACGCATGCGAGGCATCGGCGCCAACCAGACGCGGTTTTCCCGGAGGTGGACTGGTCCTCAAATAGCCGCTCACGTAACGCGCCGGCAGATTCAGCGACCGAAAGCAAGCCAGTTGGAAATGAGCAAAATCCTGGCATACTCCGGCACGATTCTGAAATACTTCTTCGACCGGAGTGCTGAGTGTTGTCGCCTGGGCGTCAAACTTGAAGTCCTGATTGATCCGCGTCGTCAATTCCATCGCCGCTTCGGCAATCGGTCGGTCCGGACGCAGCGATTGCTGCGCGTAATCAGCGATGTCGTCGTTCCAGCGAATGAACGGCGAGGGTTGACAGTACTGGTAAGCCTCCAGGTTATCATGCGGTTCCAGCGACGCAATGGATTCCACCGTCGGCGTGGAATTCAGCTGAGGGTAGTTTCGCGGCGTCACCTCAATTCGATTGATTGCCGTGACCTGCAAACTCTGGTGCGGCACGTGGATCGAAAACTGCTCAATCGTGTTGCCAAAATAGTCCTCGCGGCGGACAAAGTCGACCGGTTGCGGATTAACCTGCAACCGATGCTCAATACAAACCTGGTCAAAGATTCGACGCGGATACAACCGGACTATGTTGAAGCACTCAGGCACGACTTCACTGTACTCGTAGGTTGTGCGGTGAGTGATGTGATACAGCATGGAAGTGTGTCGGGCGGTGGGTTGGTTTGCTCAACAACCAACTTGTTCGTTGGTTGAGGTCAAGGCTGGCCTTCGAGTTGAAGTTGAATTTTGACCCGCCAGGTTAGACCGAGCCTGATGAGTTGGGCAAACGTAACTCCCCGA
>CAZJEK010000422.1:0-4081 GCA_964545005.1 uncultured Pirellulaceae bacterium | reverse complement strand
CGACGATTTGATTCCCGGCGAACACGTGGCCCCTCGAATTCGAGACAGGCGGATAGCCCGAGTAAAAGTGCCGCGCTAAGCTCCGGCACCACCACGCAACCCGAACCACCGTTTTCCATAAACTGTTTCACCTGCCAACACATGATTGATCTTCGCAGCGACACCTTAACCAAACCTTGTCCTGGCATGCGGGAGGCGATGGCCCGCGCAGACGTGAACGATGACGTGATCGATGTGGACCCCACCGTTGCCTTACTGCAGGAAAAAATTGCGGACCTGCTGGGCATGGAAGCGGCCATGTTCATGCCCTCGGGCACGATGACCAATCAAGTCGCTGTTCGATTGCATTGCCGTCCAGGAGACGAACTGATCTGCGAAGCTGGCTGCCACATTTACAACTATGAGCAGGGTGGATTTGCCCAGCTATCCAATGTCGTGGCTCGGCCGATCACGGGGCAGGGCAGTGTGCTGCAATTGGACCAACTGGTTAATACCATTCAACCGGATAACGAACATGCGGTCCGCACTCGTCTGATTTGCCTTGAAAACACTCACAACAAGGGCGGTGGCGTGGTGTTGCCGTACGATGGCGTGGCTGACATCTGCCGCTGGGCACACGACCATCACCTGATCACTCACCTCGACGGCGCCCGTTTTTTCAATGCCGTCGTCGCCTCGGGAATCGACGCAAAAACGTGGGCTCAGCATTTTGACACCGTCAGCATTTGCTTTTCCAAAGGACTCGGGGCGCCGGTCGGGTCCGCCCTGGTCGGTACTCATGAAATGATCAAGGACATGCGACGTCATCGCAAACTGTTCGGTGGCGGGATGCGACAATCAGGGATCATCGCAGCAGGCGCTTTGTATGCCTTGGAAAACAACATCGATCGACTGGCTGATGATCACCGAAACGCAAAATTGATCGGGCAAGCGGTCAACCAGGCCGAAGGACTGCAGCTGGATCTGGATCGCGTGGAGACGAACATCCTGGTGTTCAAAGTCGACCCCAACATTGCTACTGCAGCTGAATTCTGCCAGCGTGCCTACGAAGCCGGCGTGTGGATGTTTCCATTCAGCCATGAACATGTTCGAGCCGTCACGCATTTGCACATTTCAGAACAGGACGCCCGGCAGGCAGGAGAGATCATCGCGTCGCTGACTTGAGGCAGGAGGCTTGAGGCAGGAGGCTTGAGGCGAGAGGCTTGAGGCGGGAGCCTGGAGGTTGGGAGACTGGAGACCTGGAGCAGAAAACTCACGCCTGGCGCCTTTTTGACGTTGCACCATCGCAGTTTTTAATTGGAAATGGAAACCCGACGCGTGAGCGAGGGCTACGCCGATCCGTATTTTCCCCTCGCTCACGCGTCGGGTTTCCAAGAAAGTTCAACGTCTAACTCCTCCCCATCACCTCCCGCCTATCGTCTCCCGTCTCCCGTCTCCCGTCTCCCGTCTCCCGTCTCCCGCCTCACACGTCCCGAACCTCATGGCCCGAGTTGGGTCCAGTCTTCCAACGAAATAGGAAGTTCAGCAGGCAAAACACAATGAACAAGAAACAGTTGATTCAACTTGGTGTCCCGGAAGACTGCGTCTCGACAGCGATTGCGGTCGTGCAAACGGTTGCCCGCGATAAAACGGTGGAAGCACCGAAAAAACTGATTCCGAAACTGGTCGCGGCACCGGAGGTTTACGCTGCCGATGCCAACTACGGTCCTTTGGCGGAAGCAATCATCGAGTATCGAAAAAACGATGTTCCGCTGACTGAGATCGATTACCAGCGTTGGGGCGACGACCTGGATGACAACTCGATTCAGCAAATTCGCAATGCTTGCAAACTGCCAATTTCGCGAGCGGCGGCATTGATGCCTGATGCGCACTCCGGGTACGGGTTGCCCATCGGCGGCGTGCTGGCTTGTGAAAACGCTGTGATTCCGTACGGAGTCGGCGTGGACATTGCGTGCCGCATGAAAATGACGATCACGGACTTGCCAGTCGAAACCGTTCAGCGCAACGACCAGCAGCAGTGTGCGGAATTGGATCGCGCGCTCGAACGAGGAACGTTATTCGGTACCGGTAAAGGCTGGCAACGACCTCACGAACACCCGGTATTGGACGAGGACTGGACGATTACCGCTGTGACTCGTGAAGCGCGGCAACGAGCGACCCGGCAGCTGGGTACCAGCGGTAGTGGAAACCACTTCGTCGAATGGGGAATCGTTACGCTGCCGCAACCCGACCTCGGACTTGAGTCTGGCCAATACGTCGCGCTACTGTCACACAGCGGTAGCCGAGGTCCGGGAGCGATGACTTGCCGGCGGTACACTGATATCGCACGCCAGCGAGCACCGTCGAAAATCAAGAACGATCCGCAACTCCGACACCTGTGCTGGCTGGAGATGGACTCGGCCGAGGGCCAGGAATACTGGGCGGCGATGAACTTGATGGGGCGATTTGCTTCTGCCAACCATGCAGTGATTCACCGGAACGTAACTCGACTGGCCGGCGCTCAGTCACTGGCGACGATTGAAAACCACCACAACTTTGCCTGGCAGGAAACGCACCAGGGACAGTCCTGGTATGTTCACCGCAAGGGGGCCACGCCGGCAGGCGCAGGCGAACTGGGAGTGATCCCGGGGAACATGGCCGACTCCTGCTTCGTGGTTCGTGGTAAAGGCAATGCGGCCAGTTTGAATTCGGCATCGCACGGTGCCGGGCGACGAATGTCGCGAACCAAGGCCAAGCAGCAATTTCACTGGAAACAGTGGCACGACCATCTGAAGCAGAAAAACGTGCGACTGTTGGCAGGCGGTCTGGATGAAGTTCCTGGCGCTTACAAAAACATCCACGACGTGATGGCTGCTCAGTCCGACCTGGTCGAAGTCGTTGCCGAGTTCATGCCGCGGATCGTCATGATGTGCGGAGACGGCAGCCGGCCAGAGGACTAAAACTCTTCGGTTCTTGCAACCAATGCGGCTCCTCCGGGAGTCGCATTGATCGCCGTTTTGGTAAACTGGAATCATGAGCGATCCATCGTCCCATCATGATTCCAAACTCCATCGCTACTCACGCCAGATCCGGTTTGCGCCGATCGGAGAGGCGGGGCAACAAAGATTGGCTTCCGGACGCGTCCTGTTGGCCGGTTGCGGCGCGTTGGGGTCGGTCATCGCCAATACGCTGGTTCGCGCTGGTGTCGGTTTCATCCGGATCGTCGATCGCGATTTCGTCGAACTAACCAATTTGCAGCGTCAGGTATTGTTCGATGAACACGATATCAGTGCCAATCTCCCGAAAGCGGTCGCTGCGGCAGAACATCTCCGAGCGATAAATTCAAACGTCGAACTGGAACCGATCGTCGCTGATATCTCCCCGTCTAATATCGAGTCTCTGGCCAGCGACGTCGATTTGATCCTGGACGGCTCAGACAATTTTGAGCTGCGGTTCCTGATCAATGACGTTTCAATCAAACACTCCATTCCCTGGATTTATGGCGGGTGTCTGGGAGCCGACGGCCAGACGATGACCATCTTGCCCGGGCAAACCGCATGCCTGAATTGCCTGATGCTCGACGGTCCACCTCCGCCGGGAACGACACCAACCTGCGATTCAGCAGGCATCGTGGGGCCAGTCATCAACGTGATTGCTTCGATTCAATCGTTGGAGGCCATCAAATTGCTGACCGGTTCCTACGACGCCGTCAGCCAACACCTACAAGTCGTTTCGATGTGGGATAACGTGATCCGGCAAGTGGATTTGAGCAAATTGAGAGACCAGGTCGATTGCCCGACCTGTCACCGGCGTAAATTTAACTGGCTCAGCGGCGATGCCGGATCACGGTCGGCCGTTTTGTGCGGACGCAATGCGGTGCAATTGACGTTTCCAGAACGTTCTTCGATCGATCTGATCGGACTTGCCGAGCGCTTGAAAACAGAAGGGCAAGTCGAAGCCAACGAATACCTGCTCCGATTTACGCAAGACCCGTTTGTGATCACCGTCTTTCCTGATGGTCGAACGATTATCAGCGGAACGGATGAAGTAGCCATCGCGCGGCAACTGCATTCGCGATGGATCGGAAATTAAGTGGCCTGGT
>CAZJEK010000421.1:1191-4101 GCA_964545005.1 uncultured Pirellulaceae bacterium | reverse complement strand
GCAGCTTCGTCGCTTGCCAACCGGATTTGGCTTTCACATGATGTTTGACTCGTCGCGACCCGGACATCGGTAGCGGTCTGGTTTTCCAATCCCAGGCACACAGATCAACCCGATATCCATTGCCAAAGTGTTTGACGAACTGATCGTATTCAAATGAGATTTCACTGGCTTGTTCGCCGAAGGCCGCCGTAAAACTATCGTTGCGACCGGACATCATGTTGACGCCCAGGACCTTGAAACGATCCTGGTAGTTGGGATTGCTGGCCAGCAAATGGCACAGCGCCCACCGCCAGGCGTACGCTTTCCAGGAGTCACCGGTGATCTGGCCGGCGGCTACAATTTCGGCCATCGTTCGAGCCGGTGAATTGGTTAGATAATTAATCACGATCGGATCGATGTTGACGGCCAGGTTACCGGGCTCCCAGTAGTTTCCCATCTCCGCCATGCCTTCGGAGTACCACGTCGGCCCGGTAGCGCCGAACGTTTTTACGCAAAACGCGTGGACGGCTTCATGTTGGACGACGCGATGATCTTCGCAGGAAAAAACAATCGCCTGCGCATTACGCCCCATTCTTCGGCTGGCCGTGACTCCGGCCCCTTCGCGAATCTTGGCGGCACCCACCGGATCGATTCTGCCCGGCGGCCACTGACTGAGATCGCGGACCACAAAACACTCGATGGGCGTTTTAGGTGCGGCCTGAAAATAGCCGCTGACCAGGTCGAACATGCGTTCCAGTTTTTCCATCAAAACGTGCGCGCTACGATCAGACAGATCGGTATACAGTATGAAATGCTCGGAACGAAGCTCTCGTGGCTGGCCGGGATCATCTGACAAATCACTGAACTGGTACTCCAGCTGGTCGTCGAAGGACGTTGTGATCGCTTCCCGTTCGGCCGTCAACTCGATGTCAACGCTTTGAACGGCAATCTCACCGGTATCAAACTTGAGTAACCGAGCCGATTTGACATGATCTCCAACGATGACACGACTCATCGAATCATCGTTGATTTTCATTGTCGCGTCGGGTTTGGTTTTGAACGAAATCCGTTCCCGTCGAGCCCATTTGCCTTTTGGGACTTTCAGCAACAGTTTGTTGTTCTTGCAATAGATCACCTGGCCGACGACATGCACCAGGGCAAAGTCCGAGTTCTCTTGAGGTCGTTCCTGGAAATCGACTTGGAGATCGCGAGTCTTATCTCCCAGCAGCACCGTCACCTGGGACAACTCGGTATCGCTTTTCCCGTAGACGTTGCACCGGGCTGAAAAGGCAACTTGCATTCCGGGCTCCGCGAGCTCGATTGGCAATTGACCGGAGACGGAGATTTTGGCTGGCAGATTGACGGGATGTCCAGCTAATGAAATCGCGCGTTGGTCCTCGTCCTGAATTTTGCAGATCAGGGTTTGATCGTCATCGGTAACAATCGTGATCTCGCCGGGCTTGATCGCCGTCACGGTTCCTGCGACAGACAACCGCTGCTCGAGGTTCAATTGTCCCAGCAGGGTGGGTGGCAGAGCCAGTGCGAGGATCAGGCACAGGGGTGATAGAAAACGGGAAACGACCATGACGTTAAATAATAGAGTGGACTGCCCAATGGTCCAGTTTAGCGTACGGCAAGCGGGATGCAGGAAAATGGCGGGATCGTTTCAAGCGTTAGAATCGGTCATCGGGGTACTGGTTAATCTCCCAAATCCGGTTTGCCAGCGTGCGGGATGGGGCTATAATCGTGACGCTTCAAACATGGGGGTGTGGCGGAACTGGCAGACGCGCTAGATTTAGGATCTAGTTCCTTTACTGGAGTGCAGGTTCGATTCCTGTCACCCCCACTTTTGTTTTTCACTCGGAAAAACACGGTCGAAACGCATTTTTGTTTACCTGCCGAAGGTCGGCAGCGCGGCCCGTTTAACACCGAGCAAATGTCGTACTTACGATTTTTGCTCCAGAACGGGAGTCTGTACCATGCGTGGTTCGTCCAAATCTCTACCCAAATACGCCAAACACAAGGCATCGGGTCAAGCCGTTGTTCGTCTTTCTGGAAAAGACTTCTACCTCGGTCCTCATGGGACCAAAGCCAGCAAACTGGAATATGACCGTCTGATCGGTGAGTGGCTGGCTAATGGACGTCAACTGCCGAACGAAGCCAACGATAGGCCGTTGACGATTACCAACCTTTGCGCCAGGTATCTCAAACACTGCCTGGGGTACTACCAGAAAAATGGCAAGGTAACTGACGAAGTGGCCAGCGTCAAAGTAGCCATGCGTCATATCAAACGGAGGTACGCCAAGACCTTCGCGAAAGACTTTGGCCCACTGGCACTGGAGGTCGTGCGAGAGCAAATGATTGAAGCAGGCAACAGCCGGCGGTACATCAATGGCAACGTCAGCCGGATCAAGCGAATGTTCAAATGGGCTGTAGCGAAAGAACTGATTCCCGTTACCACGTATCAGGCTCTCGCCACCGTTGCTGGACTGAAAAAGGGCAAATCGGCCGCGGTCGAACATCCACCTGTGCTACCGATAACCAGCGATGTGGTCGAAGCCACCATCGAGCACGCTGATCCTGTGGTAGCAGATATGCTCCGATTTCAAATGTTGACCGGTTGCCGACCTGGCGAGGTCCGCGCGATCAAACCCTGCGAGATCGACCGACGGTCAGCCATCTGGCGATACCGACCGGGAAGTCACAAGATGGAGCATAAGGGCCGAGAGCGCGTTATCTTGATTGGACCGCAGGCCCAAGCCCTGTTAGGGCCCTACCTGTTGCGAGATGAAAACGAAACGTGCTTTACTCGCCCCAATGGTAAGCCATTCAACCGGTCGGACTTCAACAAGAAAATCAATAAAGCCTGTGACAAGGCGTTTCCAGCACCCTCCGACATCCAGGACGATTCGGACAGGCTCAAAGCTTGGC
>CAZJEK010000421.1:912-1181 GCA_964545005.1 uncultured Pirellulaceae bacterium | reverse complement strand
TCCCAACCGTTTGCGACAGTCCCGAGCTACGGAAATTCGCGAACTATACGGGCTGGAAGCCGCACAAGCCGTACTCGGTCATAGCCAAGCCGATGTGACCCAAATCTACGCCGAGCGCGACATCGAAAAAGCCGCCAAGGTTATGGCGGAAGTGGGATAGCATTGGTTTTAATGCAAATTCGATACTGCATTACAATGGTGCAATGATGGAACCGCGACTGATTGGATTGCCTGGAAGCAAGTTGGCTTTTTCCTGACCGGGAAGCCCG
>CAZJEK010000421.1:0-902 GCA_964545005.1 uncultured Pirellulaceae bacterium | reverse complement strand
CCTTTTTGCGGTTTCAAAGTCAACAGTAACTGGGCGCGGATTGATCCCCGCACGCCGCCAGCAGCAGGTTTACTACCCGTTTTCCTGTTGCTGGTCGGCAGCCCAAATTTGAAACGGGTATCTGCAATGACTGATTCAAAATCAGCGATTTCCGATAGCAGCGAAATCGACTGGGATGAGGTACGCGGGGCAGCAGGCGATTGCCTCAATGCAACCTGGAGAATGATCTGCTTTGCAGAGCGTTCCCAGGAGAGCGATTACAACGAGGACACCGCTGTCGCACACTTGGAGCAAATCAACCGAGCGCGAGGCATTTTCAAAGCCGCGATAAAGATCCTTCAACCAGGCTTATCGTGCTCAGATAGTTCGAACCGGCACTCCCCGGCGTTTGATGCATTGGCCTTGGCAACGTCAAGTCAAAGTGACCGCCCTGATTTTCGATATGGCCCAGTAAGCTGTGCAACCGCTCATGAAGCGGCATTTGAATTGTTGAGGTCGTCAATCTTATCGCTTGAAAACGGGCTGAACGAGGACCTTGATGAAAAAGGGGCTCCTGACGAGTACGTCGCCAGTATCGACGACCTAAGCCAGCTCTCCCCCAGAGAACTGCTTGAAACATTGACGGGACTGGAAACGCAAAACCCACTTTCAACGATTCTTCGCGGTCGAGAGTTTCGGCAGATTCGCACTTGGATTGATCGAGAGTGGGCCACCGTGAAGGCGGGGAATGAAGGTCATGACAATGGTCGACTGAGAAAACAAGCAGAGACCGGTTCGAACAAGAGCGAAAAACGTTATTCAGTCTCTGACTTGACAGCGATTGCGACCGTCAAAAACGACACTCTGAAAAAGTATGGAGAGCCTGCTCTTGGTAAATGGATTGCGCGGGGCAAACGCGGCAA
>CAZJEK010000420.1:0-4119 GCA_964545005.1 uncultured Pirellulaceae bacterium | reverse complement strand
ACCGCGAGGCATCAAACTGAATGAGATCGGCGAACGGTTTGGTTTCAACACGATGAACTATTCCGAGACAGAAATTCGGCGAATTGCTCATGTGGCCTGCAAGATCGCCCAGCAACGCAACGGACGATTGTGCTCGGTTGACAAAGCCAACGTGATGGAAGTTTCCGAATTGTGGCGGGAGGTGGTCACCGAGGTCGCGGCACTGTATCCAGACGTTGAACTGTCTCATATGTACATCGACAACGCCTGTATGCAATTGATTCGCGCGCCCAAACAGTTCGACGTGATTGTGACCACCAACCTGTTTGGTGACATCATGTCCGACGCAGCATCGATGTTGACGGGCTCGATCGGCATGCTGCCTTCGGCTTCGCTGGACGAAAACAACAAAGGCATGTACGAACCGGTCCATGGTTCAGCACCGGATATTGCAGGGCAGGGTATCGCTAATCCGTTGGCAACGATTTTGAGCGTCGCGATGATGCTCCGCAGCACGTTTGATCATTCCGAGTCAGCGGCGGCGATCGAATCGGCGGTTGAGCAAACGCTGGCTGCTGGATTCCGCACTGCCGACCTGGCGGGTGAATCTGATTCAGCCGTCTCGACATCGCAAATGGGCGATGCCGTGATCGAACGTTTGTAATGTTTAGCGATCTCGAGCAGATACTCTTCCCAGGAATAGTCAGCCTGTCGAAGTACCTTGGGCCATCGGCGCCAGTGGCCAGCCGTCAAGGTTTTTCGGCCGACGCCCTGGATGCCATTGCGATCACGGCCGAATTGGCCATGCGAAGTATCCTTCGCGGGAGAGGTGTCAATTTTTTTACAGCTGAACTGACTTACGCTCGTGATGAATTGTCGATTGACTCGTTGACTGCAAAACGCATCTTGTTGACCATGTTAATCTTGTCCATCCTGTCCTTTTTTCGGACCCTTTCTCAATATCGGAAGTATGCGCAAGATTCACCTGGAAGTTTGACAGGATGTTCAGGATCAACAAGATTGACGAGATGCTCTCTGGTGGTCGATCCCTGAAACTACCAAGCGGGTCAATGAAAAAGCTTTCGCGAGTGCGAAAGCAACAATCTGCAACGATCGCGAAGTAGCCGTTGGCGAAAATGGCCTGAGTCATCACGTTTTCGCCCAACGTTCTGTAGTCCATTGTGATCACCCCGAATCGGCCATGCTGCTTATCGTTCGAGGGAGCGAAAGGCGACATCTCTGGCGATGCCTGATAAACTGGTGGCATGCTTCCAGTCAACTGCCTGCCTCGAACTCGAGCTTACCCATGATTCACTTCCACGCCACGTTTTTGCTGTTGATTTTATCCGGCCTTGTTTCATTCTTCGCGCCACCGCAGGCGTCGGCCCAGGAGCGTCCCGACAATCGCCCCAACTTCATCATTATTTTTACCGATGATCAAGGCTATAACGATCTGGGCTGCTTCGGATCGGAGAAGATCAAGACTCCCAACCTCGATCAGCTGGCGGCCGAAGGCCGGCGGTATACCAGTTTCTACGTTGCCTGCTCGGTCTGTTCTCCATCGCGCGCTGCATTAATGACCGGGTGTTATCCCAAACGAGTTGGCATGCATCGACATGTACTATTCCCGCAGTCGGACTATGGGCTGAATGCTGATGAGTACACGATCGCCGACCACCTGAAGTCGTTGGGATACGCCACTGCCTGCGTGGGGAAATGGCATCTCGGCCATCACCCGGAAACGTTGCCTACGGCCAATGGATTTGATTCCTATTTCGGGATCCCCTATTCCAATGACATGAATCACCCGGACAACAAACGAACGGGCAGGAAATCCAGCGACGAACTTTGGCAGGATCAGGAGACGGCAGTCACGTTTTGGAAAACCCCACTACTGAAGAACGAGACCATGATCGAATGGCCGGTCGACCAACGCACCATTACGCGGCGGTACACCGACCAGGCGATCGAGTTTGTGGAAGCTCACCAGGACAAGCCCTTTTTCTTGTACCTGCCGCATTCGATGCCCCACATTCCACTGTATGTACCCGAAGACGCCTATGATCCCGATCCGTCCAACGCCTACACTTGCGTGATCGAACACATCGATGCCGAAATTGGTCGGCTGATGAATCGGGTTCGTGAATTGGGTTTGTCCGAATCAACCTACGTTGTGTTCACCACCGACAATGGCCCCTGGTTGCAGTTTAAAAACCACGGCGGATCGGCCAAACCGCTGCGAGCCGGCAAAGGGACGACCTTCGAGGGCGGTCAACGAGTCCCTTGCATCATGTGGGCACCCGGGCGAATTCCAGCAGGCACTTCGACCAATGCGATGGCCAGCACCATGGACTTGCTGCCAACCATCGCAGCGATCACGGAATCCCAACTACCTGACCGCAAGATCGACGGCTTCGATATCCGTTCAACCTTCACCTCCGATGACACGCCGCGCGACGAGTTGATCTTTTATTCCGCCCGTGGCTTGCTGCATGGCATCCGCAAAGGCGACTGGAAGTATCTGGCTCAGCAACGGCCCAAACGAGCCAACCAACCACAGGCGGAGACCAAACGATTTCTGTTCCATCTATCAGAAGACATTGGTGAGCAAAACAACCTGGTCGAAGCCACAGAACACCAACAGCGCGTTGAGGCATTGGTAAGGCAGATGAACGAAGCCGATGCAGAGATCACTCAGAACGCTCGGCCAGTGTGGCGCCGAGGTGACAGTCAATAGAAGCGACCAAGCGACCATCGCACCGTAATTCTACAATTGACTCGCGGGCAGGGGCTTGGTAACGTATTTTTTCCTCTTCATGATCCATAATGCTCGCAAAAGGCTTTTCAAATGCATTTTTCCTATTGGCAATTTGCCGTCGGAGTTTGCTTAACCCTGCCTAGCTTGGAAGTGGGATATCAAGACAACCTCGGTCCCACTAACGACCGGCCCAAACCTCCAGTTGTTCGGCAACAGCCGCTGTTTCAAACCGTTGCCATTGAGCAGAATTTTTTCAACAAGGAGGTGAGTTACCGTGTTAAAATCGAGGCCGGGTCTATCCAGCCGGACACATCCTACAAATTGACACTAACGGTTCAAAACCCCTTCCCGTTAGACATCAAGTTCAATCGCGTTCAATCCAGCTGTTCCTGTGGAAAGTTTGGGACAGAAGCTGCAATCATACCGGCCAACGGGTCAATCGAGATCCCGATCACGTTCAAGACACACAAGTCATCGGAGACCGGCAAGTTTGGATTTCAGGTTACCTGCTTTGACAATGAAGAAGGCAAGCTGGAGTTCGTTCTGTTCAGTGAGTTAGCAAGTAACCTGCATATCAAAGAACGGGCGTCTTTTGAAATAAAATCCGAACAGCAAACATTCCGAATTCCGATTTCCGTCACCGCTCCAATCGAAATCTCCGAATTGCAAATTGAGCTTGACGATTCGCTGGCCAAACTTGATGCAACTTTAATTAAAGACGGCGGGGATCATTTTTTAGAGCTACTCATTTCCCCAAACGACTTTATTGGAAAGTACTTGACTGGTGGTATTAGGGTAATCAGCCCCAGGCACGAGCTGTCCAGTCATTGCGATATCCTGATTTCAAGGTTGGGTTTGCTTCGGATCAGTCCTCAAGTTGCTCGGTTCCGCTGGTCGGAGAAAGAGCAGCGGTTTGCGGCCAACCTGTTGATGCGGGTCGCCGACAATGAACAAGCCGGACAGCGATTGCTGACCACGGACAACCATCGGCTTTCGGTTTCGGCAGGAGACGTTGGGTTCCGTGTCCAACAACAAAAACTGGCCGATGGCATCTACCGAATCCAACTCATTGCACCAGATAAGCCCTATGAAAGCCTGAGGGAATTAAGATCCCTAAAATGTCAAACCCAAGTCCAATCGGACACAATCGCTGAAACGATAACTGCCACCTGGGAGCAAAAATGATCTCTAAAACTCTTTTTCAAAGCCTATTCCTGACCCTTGCCGCTTCATCAATTTTAATTGGATCTGAGCCGTGCGTCCCAGTCGCCAAAGATGTCGCTCCGCCGGTAATACCAGACTTGCCCATTCCGATTGACGAACCGACCGACGAGGACGATGACGGGTGTTATTACTTTGATTCTTTCAAGTGCAAAGAGGTA
>CAZJEK010000419.1:0-4134 GCA_964545005.1 uncultured Pirellulaceae bacterium | reverse complement strand
AGACCCAATCCAGTTTCCCGATCAAATGCTGATCACTCTCTCGCTCAATCGTGCGCACGGAACGCGTCTGGAGGTTGAAGAAATTTAACCCTTGATCGTTAACAAAAGCCAATCGCTGTTCGTCGTCCGAAAACCGAAATAGCTCGGCTGGATTTTCCGGCGTGCCCAGGACCGCAATGGCGTCGCGCGTCGTCGGATCGTCGGCGGTGTAATAGACGACTGAGTGTTTTTTCGCTGACAACACGACAACTTCGTTGCTAGTCGGAATCCGCGGATCAGCTTGACTGATCGCGTCGGCCAGCTCTTGCTCCATCCCCGCATCGACCAACGCTGCAGCCACATTGCCCGGACGATAGGGTCGGGCAGGGCGATTCACAAACGAAGCTGACTTGGCATCCAGCAGCATGTCGCGATTGTAAATCCTGGTCTTGATAATGTTGGTGTCGCCCAACCAGGAAGGCGCTGCCGGTTGGCTGGCCAACAATCGATCCGGACCATCCAGCATTTCCAAGTTGATTTTTTCGACTTTGGAAACCTCTTTGACTTCCCGTGTCTCAAGCTCGACCGGATTTGGCAAGCTGCTTACAGGGTAACGCTTGCCAACTTCTAACACGTCATCGAAAAAGTTCCAAAACGCCAGCCCATCGTCGGATTCCGGTTCCAACAAGTAGGCCACCAACCTGCCCAACGGCTGAGCAGTTTTCACGACGTAAGTACCAGCTGGAACGTTCTGATTTCCCAATTCGCGGTCCGTTTCCAGTTGGACCATCCGGTGTTTCTGGAACGCTCGGTCATTGCGATTGATTGCCGCGATCGTATCCAGCTGGGCAGCCAATTGTTTTGCTTCGGTCAACACTTCAACGTCAATACCGTGCATCAATAATCGATCGACGACCCGAGCCTGATCGGATGGAATCAGATACGCCCAGGGCAGGGGAACGGCCCGAGTCGATTCGTATTTGCCGATAAAATCACATTCAAAATCAACCGGTTCGTCGCCGTCATATCCTTTGATCGTAAACTTTTCCGGGAAAGCAACCGCCTTGGCGGACAACGAAACGGAAACTCGTTCGGGCTGTTGCGCGGCCGTCTTGATCAAGTCGGAATCGACGGTTTCCAGCAGCTGGTGCACTTCGGCATGATGCTCGGTCACATAGTCCATCAAGGCTGAGCAAAAATTCCTGGTGGCCATGATTCGGCCTTTGTAGTCCAGGTACGAGTACGCCTCCGAAAGAATTCCCAGCCGTCCCCGCAACCCAACGTACTCGGTGCTATAACGAGGCTCGTGCCCGTATGTTGTCCAGCTGGTGTTGTCGCGATTGAAGTTGCCATAGTAGAACGTCGGCGTACCTACCTGATCCAATGCCTCGGTAACCTGCGGCATCATCTTGTTCCGCAAATAATCACGGATTGGTTCGGCCGTTGCCGGGTTGTGAGGAATGTCGTAGGTCAAGTGATACTGGTGCTCGGACCCGTCGGTGGTATGACAGTCGACGAACATGTGCGGGTTGGCCTGATCAATTAACTTGACCAGTGCCCGTGCTTCTGGCGACTCGAGTTTGATGAAGTCTCGATTCAAATCCAACTGTTGCGCATTCTCCCGCCGCCCCATTCCCTGGATGGGGCCGGCTTGCCCAGGTCGATTGTTCTTGCCAATTCGGTCGTTACCGTCGGCGTTGTAATTGGGCGCGATCAGAATCACGTTTTGCTGAAGCCAGGGATGAGCGGGGTTGAGCGTCAGTTCGCGCAACATCATCAACAACGCTTCCTTGCCGCAACACTCACCGGAGTGAATATTTCCCATCAGCAACACAACATTGCGATCGTCCTGTTGGCCGAGTTCGTAGGGCTTGGTGGCCACGATTGCCCCGACCATGGGTCGCCCTTCGACCGTTTGCCCCCAGACAAATTTACGCACGTGGTTCGCTTTTTTGTCGCAAGCGTCTATAAAGTCGACTACTTCGGCCGACAAACATGTCGCTTCGAAACCTGATTTTTCCGCCACGGTCAACAAGTCCGCAGGCGGGTCATTCGATCCTTGAGTCGCCGCCTGATTGGCCGATGTCGGGTTCATGGCAAAAATGGAAAACAACAGGAGCAGTCGGCAGGGCAGGGCCGACAGAATTGAAATAATATCGTTCATGCTGCGTGTGATTTCATCGAGATGCTGGGAATGCGAGTCACGATCCAACCGATCGTTGTCACGCATTAAAAGTCAGCCGCTGACAATCCGCAAGAACGCCACCACAGTTTGGTAGAAAATCTAACAGGCACAAGACCCATGGAAAACCAACAAGGCAGGATTTGGATCGGGATCGGAGCCATCCTGGGGCTCACCGGCGTTGGGCTGGGAGCTTTCGGTGCCCATGGTCTCGAGGGCATGCTGGCCAAGCTGGCAGAATCGGACCCTGAGCTGGCTGCACGACGTTTGGACAATTGGGAAACCGCAGCCCATTATCAGATGATTCATGCGATCGGGATTGTGCTGACCGGTTTGGCCATGCAGTTTTTTCGTTCCAGAGCCTTGCTGGTGGCAGCAATCGGTTTTCTGATTGGGGTTCTGGTGTTCAGCGGCATGCTGTACCTGTTGGTTTTGACTGAAATCAAAATCCTGGGAGCCATTGTACCGATCGGTGGCGTCGCGATGATGGTCGGCTGGGCGGCGCTGGCATTTGCCACCTTATTCCCATCAACTCAACAACAAGACAGTACGGGTCGATGAAGTTTGGATACTGCACCAACGTGCATGCCGGCACAACGCTGGACTCGGTCAAACAAAACCTGTTGACGTACAGCGTTCCGATTCGCCTGCAACTTGCCGTCGATCAATTACCCGTCGGCTTGTGGTTGAGCGACCGGGTCAGTTGTGAACTGGACGGAACCAAGGCCGTCGCTGAATTCGGCCAATGGCTGACTGAGCATCAATTACAGCCTTACACGTTTAACGGGTTTCCGTTCAGCGATTTCCATCAACCAGTCGTCAAGCACCGCGTCTACGAACCAACCTGGGCCCAGCGCGAACGGCTGGAGTACACGTTGCGTTTAGCGAGGATCATGGCCGGGCTGATTTCACCGGGCCAAAAAGGGACGATTTCTACCTTGCCAATTGGTTGGCCATTAGGCGACAAAAATCGATCAGGTGATTCCATCGAAACTCGTTGGCCGGCTGGCGACGTTGCTGCCATCAACCAGGCATGTGATCATCTGCTGGAATTATGCCTTCAGTTGGAACAACTGGAATTGGAAACCGGACGCCAGATTCAAGTTTGCATTGAGCCCGAACCAGGCTGTTTGCTGGACTGCTGGCAGGACGTCGTCTGCCTGTTCGTGATGCGCTTGCAAGGCGAGCAAAAACAGAATGAGCGTCTGCGAAGGTACCTCGGTGTCTGCCATGACGTTTGCCATTCCGCCGTGATGTTCGAACCCCAGGCCGAAGCCTTGAATCGTTACGCCGAAAAGGGAATCTCCGTCGGTAAAATCCAGGTTTCGTCGGCAGTTCAGGCTGAATTTGGGAGCCCGGATGATCACAACGAATCGCTGCTCGCGGAATTGCAGAAGTTTTCTGAGCCCCGCTATTTGCATCAGACTGCGATCAGTCATTCCCACAATCGGATGGATTCGTTTTACGAAGACCTGGGCCTGGCGTTGGCCGACCGAGCTCAGGATTCAAGAGTTAGTCGGGAAACCTGGCGAGTCCACTTTCATGTGCCTATTTTCCTGGCTCGGCTTCAGCAGCTGACCACAACCCAGTCACAGATTTTGGAGTGTCTGGACAGCGTCCAACGTTTAGGAATCGACGCTCAACTGGAAGTCGAAACCTACGCCTGGAATGTCCTGCCTGAACAATCGACGGGAACAGAACATGGCCCCGATCAACTGATCGAGGGGATTGCCCGCGAATTGAAATGGTTACAGGCAAGAGTCTCAGCAACCTAAGATTAAGAGTAGCACAACTTAGCAACCGACAACGTCAGGCCCGGAGGGCCGATACAACCATTGCCGGGGGTGGAACCCCCGGTAAACGCCCAACAAACCACCAGGCCCGGAGGGCCGATAGAATTCTTGTCAACTTGGGAATAAGAGGTTTTTCGGCGGTGCACCGGCACGAGGTGGGAAATTCACACCGGTATGTCT